>JAFRGW010000133.1 GCA_017433615.1 Eubacterium sp. | reverse complement strand
ATTCGCTCAGAGTACGCGGCTGCTCCGCGTCTTATACGCTCTCGCATCCGCTGACGGTGTTCGCACTCCGGATTATTATCCTTCGTGCTCAACCGTCACATTTTCCAAAGCTGTGGTCTGGATTACAGACAAGCTGTATCCATCCCACACCCTTGTAAAACTCTCCTCGCTCAATATGCTCTTGCAGCGTCTCTGTGCTCTTTGAGTTCCTCGAAGCACTTGTTGACATCCGGGTTCTTGGATGTGTCAGCAAGGCCTACATTCCACCAGGAACCATAGCCGTCTGTCATGGTCTTCGGAACGATCTTCAGATCGAACAGGCATGCAACTTCCTGTTTTCTGGAATCAAGGATTGCGTCACGCAGTTCTTCTACGCTCTTGCAGGTGTAGGTCTTCATGCCGAATGCCTGACCGATGAGTGCGTAGTTGGTCGGAACAAGATCGCCGGTCGGCTTCTTGCCGTCTGTGTAACGGAACTCAGTAGCAATGCTGCCGATACCATGTGTCATTTCCAGGTTGTTGATGCAGCCGAATCCGCAGTTATCGAAAACAAGGATATTTGTCTTAACGCGCTCCTGCATGATGGTTCCAAGCTCAGAGTTGAGCATCTGGAAGGAGGAGTCACCGATGACTGTGTATTCTTCTACATCCGGGTCTGCCCACTTAACGCCGAGAGATGCACCGATCTCATAGCCCATGCAGGAATAGCCGTACTCTGCATGATATCCGCCGCGCTTGTCGGTCTTCCATACACGCTGGTTGCAGCTCGGAAGAGATCCGCCTGCTGTGATGATGATGTCATCTTCGCCCATGCATGCACGCAGTGTTGCGAGTGCTGCAGTCTGGGTCAGGGATGTGCCGTACATCTTTACGAACTCCGGAACCGTTCTCGGATCTCTTGCCTTGATCATCGGCTCGAAGTCCGGTCCGTCGCAGACAATACCGCCGAGACGCTCAAGCTCTGCATCCCACTCGTCCTTGACATCCTTGATCTCGGTTGTGTATGCGGACTTGTAGCCTTTTGCACGAAGTACTTCAGCGAGGGCTGCAACAGTAACCTTTGCATCGCCGACAGCCTTGACTGCATCATACTTATATGCATGATAGCGGTTGTTGTTGATGGTAACGAACTTGACATCCGGATTCTGGAACAGCCACTTGGAGCTGGTTGTGAAGTCGGAAAGTCTTGTTCCGATTGCGATAACAACATCAGCGTCTTTCGCGATCTTGTTGGATGCGGAAGTACCTGTAACACCGATACCGCCCAGGCAGTACGGATCACTGGACTTGCATGCGCTCTTTCCTCCCTGGCTCTCGCCGAACGGGATATTGAACTCTGCACAGAACTTCTCAACTTCTTCGCCTGCCAGTGAGTAGCGGACGCCGCCGCCTACGATTACGAGCGGCTTCTTAGCCTCAGCAATAACAGCTGCGATATCATCGATCTCTTCTGCGACTGCACATGGTCTTGTAATGCGGTGTACGCGTTTCTTGAAGAAGTAATCCGGGAAATCCCAGGACTCACCCTCAACGTCCTGCGGAAGTGCGATGCAGACAGCGCCGGTCTCTGCCGGGTCTGTCAGAACGCGCATAGCGTTGATCAGAGCTGTTGTCAGTTTTTCCGGACGGTCAATGCGATCCCAGTACTTAACAACCGGCTTGAAAGCATCGTTGGTTGTTGTAGCCAGGCTGTTGCTCTGCTCAAGCTGCTGCAGAACCGGATCAGGCTGTCTGGTTGCATAAGTATCTGCCGGGAATACCAGCAGCGGAATATTGTTAACAGTAGCTGTTGCGCATGCTGTAACCATATTTGCAGCGCCAGGTCCTACTGAAGATGAGCACGCGATGATTTTCTTGCGGTCGCTCTGCTTAGCGTAAGCGATAGCTGCGTGGCACATACCCTGCTCGTTACGTCCCTGCATAACTCTGAGATCGCCCGGATCAGAATCAAGCGCCTCGCCGAGACCGACAGCAATACCATGTCCGAAGATTGTGAAGAAACCTGTAACAAACTTGGTTTCCTCGCCATCCATCAGTACGTACTGATTGTCGAGAAATTTTACAATAGCCTGTGCTGTTGTCATTCTCGTCGTTTTTTCCATAACGTTTCTGCTCCTTTCTTACTGGACAGCCCTGCCGCCGGTCAAATCTGCATACCGGCCGAAGACTGCATCGTGTTTTTACACTGCACTGTGCCATGATTACAGAACAGTGTTTACAATGTTTGCGTGCAATGCGTGCTTTCGCGTGCATAGCACTCGTTATTCATACTTTAGCACGCACGCAAAAAAAAATCAAGCGAATCGCCGTCTTTACAAAAAATCCGTCAATTCGCCCAATTTCTTCACTTTCATTTTGTGCGATTTTTCAAAAAAGCCACGCTTCAAAACGCACGCAAACGCACGCACATGACCCGGAATCTTTTACGCGACTGTGCAGAACGCGCGGTGCGAAGTATCTGTGAACCTCACACAACTGTTCTGAAGCCACGAGAATACACCGGTTATTTTCAAAGCACACACTTGTGATCTGTCATCAGCCCGTGTACGCTGCCGCACTCGGCCGGAAGCTCTCAGTTGCCCGGGACATTACGGTATTGAGATCATTCAGTCCCACATCGTAGTAAGTAGCCTCAAACAGCGCAATCCCGCCGTCTGTATTGACGGCAGCAAGTGTTTTGCCGGTTGTATTGCCCTCGGCATCAGGCGCGTAATAATCAAAACGATATGCATTCTTTCCGTTGACGCCGAACCGCTCCACTTCAGATGTAAGTGTCGTCACGTTTTCATCTTCAGACAGGGCTGAGAGCATCTGTTCTATATAATCTTTCGCATCTACATCGTCGATCCGGTTTATTAAGACAGTGGGAAAATCTCCCTTCCCGCTGCAGAATACTGTCATGCCTCCGGTTTCCCCGGAAACGACCACCATCACATATTCCGGAAGGATTACTGAGAAATTCTGCAGGTCGCTGATATAGATCAGTTCATCTTCCGCAATCTGGAACTCCGGGGCTGCATTTTCGGCTGCCAGTGCATTTTCAGCTGCCGGTTCCGGCTCTGCGAGCGGAACATTTTCATAGAATCCCGCCTGCGGTGCAAAACTTGCAACAGCATCCTGAAGGGCCAGATTGGTAGTATCATCACTGCCCTGCACCACATGCTGCTCATAAACGACGATATTGTCGACTCTGCCGTCCGTCACTTCCTCGATATAGTCCGTGTATTCTCTGCGGGAACCGTTGACCGAATAACCATAACGGATTCCCTGCAGGATACGGCCATTCAGAACAAGCGCCTCCGTAACTGCCGGTTCTTCCCAGATCTCATACCCGTTCTCTTCCACCGTCTCCCGGAAATGTGCCTCTATTTCGTCCAGATAGTCTTCCGTCTTCTCCCCGCCGCTGTTGTCTGTGAAGACACAGACGTAATTGACGCGTTCCTGGTCTGTATAGAACATTGCGCCGTCTGCATCTTCCAGTTCTTCCGGGTTAAATGTATCTGCATAGAGAAAACTGTAATTGCCGGCGGCATTCTTGTAGATGCCATAGCCGGCCGGAATTTCCGCAAGGCCATATACTGTCTCTTCTGACGCTGTTTCTACGGGTGCTGCCGCCGGAACAGGCGTCGGCGCCGGTGTCACTGTCACTGTCTGCGAAACTGCAGCTGCCGGTACTTCGGATGCTTCTGACACCTGTTCAATATTTGCCGATTCAGTGCCGCATGCTGCAAAAAGCATGCCGGCCGCCAGTGTCAGTGCTGTAAGTCCTCTTAATTGTCCACGGCATCTGCCGTTTCTCCTGTCCATGAATTTCTCCTCCTGATTATGCGTCAGCGTAAATCAGCCGTGCGGTGTTTCGTTCGGATGCTGCTCCTTGCGCTGTCTCCTGGCTCTGTCTCAGCCGGACGCAGTTTCGCCCTGCCGCTGTTTTCTTACGCTGAAAACGGGCGCGATCTGAGTCGCGCCCGTCTCGATGCTGCTTTTTATTTGATTTGCGGGTAATCACCCCATGGCCGCGAACGCGTTCTGCGTCGCATCCCGGACTTCTGACCCTGATTATAGATTATGATACCACGGATTGCTCCGTGCAGTGTGCTTCAGGTTTCTGACCCTGGTATCATCACTTTCTTGCGATAACCTTCTTGACAGCTGCAACGATGTCTTCCGGCATAAGGTTGTACTCTTTCTCAAGGAAATCCTGCGGTCCAACCTGACCATAGCGGTTCTGGATACCTACGAACTCCTGCGGAACGAGGCAGTTCTGTGCCAGAACGTTTGCAATTGCGGAGCCGAGGCCGCAGCTTACCTGATGGTTCTCAGCTGTGACGATTGCGCCGGTCTCTTTTGCAGCTTTGATGATCAGTTCTTCATCAAGCGGCTTCCAGGTGTGCATATCGATAACACGTGCGGAGATGCCCTCTTCCTTGAGTGCTTCTTCAGCCTGCAGAGCCTTGTCTACCATGATACCGGAAGCGATGATGGTAACGTCGCTGCCGTCACGGAGTGTAACACCCTTGCCGAGTTCGAACTCAGAGCCATCCTCGTAAACCTTTACGAAGCCCTTACGGATCAGACGCTGGTATGTGATGGTCGGAACCTTAGCCAGTTCCTTGGTCAGCGCATAGCACTGTGCATAGTCTGCCGGATCAACGACTGTTGCATTCGGAACAGAGAGATACAGTGCGCAGTCCTCGAACGGCATATGTGTAGCGCCGTTGAATGCAGCTGTGACACCCGGGTCAGATCCTACGATGTGTACCGGCCACTCGGAATAACCTGCGGACAGGAATGCCTGGTCAAATACACGGCGGGAAGCAAAGATACCGAATGTGTGGATAAACGGAGTCAGGCCTGATGCTGCCATACCGGAAGCGATGCCGACTGCATTTGCCTCAGCGATACCTGCATTGTAAACCTGATCCGGATGAGCCTTGTCAAGTCTTCCGACATTGATGCAGCCCTTCAGGTCGCAGTCAATGTGAACAACTTTCTTGTCAGCATCCATCAGCTCAAGCACTGCATCGATATAGCCATCACGGCATGCACGTTTATCTTTCTCATGTTTTCCATCTAAAACAAAACTCATGATCATGCTCCTTTCTGCGCGCGGACTGCAGCGAGATTCTCTTCAGCTACCTTGATTGCCTCATCCCACTCTTCCTTGGACGGCTGAGAGGAATGTGCGCCTGTGGACTCAGCGAATGTTGCGCCTTTACCCTTGACAGTGTTCAGGATCAGTGCGATCGGCTTATCTTCTACTTTGTAAGCTTCCTGGATCGCATCATAGATCTGCTCAACATCATTGCCGTCTGCCACGTCGATTACGTGCCATCCGAATGCGTCGAACTTCGCGCCGATGCCCTTACCATGGCTCATGACAACATTTACATCACCGTCAAGCTGACGTCCGTTGTTGTCAACCAGGCAAATCAGGTTATTCATCTTATAATGAGCTGCAAACTGAGCTGCCTCCCAAACCTGTCCTTCATCTGCCTCACCGTCGCCGACGAAAACGAATGTATGGCTGTCTCTGCCCTGTGCTCTGTTGCCGAGCGCTGCGCCGACTGCCTCGCTGATGCCCTGGCCGAGAGAACCTGTTGTCAGGTCAACACCCGGAGTCATCAGATGGTCTGTATGAGACGGGAATGTGGTATGCGGCTGGTTCAGCTGATATGCATTTTCTACCGGATAGAAGCCCTTAAGGCCGAGGGTAGCATACATAACCGGTCCGCCGTGACCCTTAGAAAGAACACACCAGTCTCTGTCTTCCCATGTCGGGTTCTTCGGATCATACTTCATAACTGCACCGTACAGAACGGCATAAGCGTCTGCCAGGGACATGGATCCACCGACATGACCAAAGCCGCGAGAGCCGATGATCTTCAGCGTTTCTACACGGATTTCAGCAGCAAACTCACGCAGTTCCTGCATCTTCTGCTCTTTGCTCATAGCTTTATCTCTCCTTGCATTGATAAAAGTCAACTTGTACCTGCTCGCAAAAAGGAATTTCTGTCAGAAATATCCATTTGCACATCTTCTGTTAGTTTATACTGTTTTTCAGAAACATTCAACTGCCGATTGCAGTTTTTCGCAGTCTTTTTTGCTGAATTTCCTGCGAAATTCTCAATATGTTGCCCTTACTGACGAAAACCTTCGTGTTCATCACAGGCGTGCTACACCGCTCTTTCTTGCCGCTTCTGCAACTGCTTTGGAAACAGCCGGGCATACACGCTCGTCAAATGCTGCCGGAATGATATAATCCGCACTCAGATCCTCATCAGATACGAGATCTGCCGGTGCATGTGCTGCTGCGATCTTCATCTCTTCGTTGATATCACTTGCGCGCACATCGAATGTACCGCGGAAAATGCCCGGGAATGCCAGAACGTTGTTGATCTGGTTCGGGAAGTCACTGCGGCCTGTTGCGATAACTTTTGCACCCGCTGCCTTTGCCTCATCCGGGAAAATCTCCGGTGTCGGGTTTGCGCATGCAAATACGATCGGATCCTTCGCCATGGAACGGATCATATCCTGGGTAACCAGACCCGGTGCACTGACACCGATAAATACGTCTGCGCCGACCATTGCGTCTGCAAGAGATCCCTGGCAGTTCTCCGGATTGGTGATCTCAGCCATCTCTTCCTTGATGCTGTTCATGCCTTCTTTACGGCCTTTGTAGATCGCACCGCGGCGGTCACAGATGGTAAGGTTCTTGACGCCTGCAGAAATCAGCAGCTTGGAGATTGCAATTGCTGCAGAACCGGCACCACTTACGGCAACTTTGATTTCATCGATCTTTTTGTCGACGATCTTCAGTGCATTGGTAAGACCTGCGAGGGAAATAACAGCGGTTCCGTGCTGGTCATCGTGGAAAATCGGAATATCACATTTCTCTTTCAGCTTTTTCTCGATCTCGAAGCAGCGCGGTGCAGCGATATCCTCGAGGTTGATGCCGCCGAAGCTGCCGCTGATCAGATAAACGGTATTAACGAATTCATCAACGTCTTTTGTCTTGACGCACAGCGGAAATGCATCAACGCCGCCGAAGGATTTGAACAGGACGCATTTGCCTTCCATAACCGGCATGCCGGCTTCCGGGCCGATATCGCCAAGGCCGAGAACTGCAGAACCGTCGGTGACAACCAGGCACATATTTGCGCGGCGTGTCAGATCATAACTCTTGTTGATATCCTTCTGGATCTCCAGACACGGCTGTGCAACACCCGGTGTGTAGGCGAGGGAAAGGTCATCTTTGGATTTGACCGGAACGGTCGCGATGACTTCGATTTTACCTTTCCATTCTGCGTGGAGTCTGAGTGATTCTTTTGCGTAATCCATGTTTTTCTCCTTATAGTATTAATTTGTTTATATTTCCGGAATATGATAATTCCGAATTGCTATTGATTTAAAGGGGGCTTTTAATGAGTTCGCTTGAGGTGGTGTGGACAAATATATGTTCCCCGGCTCAGGTAGAATTCGCCGTTGAACTTATATTTGTCCACACCGCCTCGCGCTTACTCTTTGGCGGCGCTGCGAACGGCCGCTGTATACAGTGTTGTTTCATGTTGCGCGGCCGCAGGCGCAAAATAGCTGCGTGTGCCACTGTGTAAGCCTTACGGCAAAGTATGTATCCTCGCTGCGACTTGCATGGAAAACACCGGAGAAACGGATGCTTAGATGATGTTAGTGTGCCGGCTGTGAGTTGCGCTTATGACGAATCGGCGGCACACTTACAGAATCTTAGCATGTGGTTCGATGGTGTTTTCGCGGAGCAGGCGAGATACATCTTTGTCGGACGGCGTAAAAAGAAATAACTTAGTTAAAGCCACCTTCTACTTCAGTTTCGGCAGCGTCGAACCGCCATATGGCATCACGATTACAGAAGCGTCAGCGCCGAGTTCTGCTGCGGCCGCGTCATAGGCTTCCTGCACGGTTGCGAACGGGGTCATGAAGATTGAGCGTACGAAATCCGGATCCATATCGGATACCATAAAGATCTTTGCCCGGGTCATGACCTGTGCAACCGCTGCCGCCTTATGGCCGCCGAGTGCAAACTTCGCTGCGAGGCGGTCTATGATATCCTGCGGGCAGCTCGCCTCGCGGAACCAGGCATCAAATACCGGGTTGCCGAGTCCCTCTTTACAGGAACCTACGAGGATGATAATTCCGTCATCTCTGACAGCGTGCTTGGAATTGTCCAGCGCCTTCTGGGTCTGATAAAGATTCAGATCCTTCGGCGCACCGCCCTGCGATACAATGACGATATCAGCCTGTTTCGGAATGTACTTGGTATAAAGTCTGTCCAGATACTCACAGCCGACGCGGTGTGCTTTGGTCAGATCACCGGCAACCGCCTTAACAATCTTCTTATGCTCGTTAAGCACAACATTGAGAATAAAATCAACGCCGACCATCGCACACGCTTCTTCGATATCCAGACGGACCGGATTTGTTTCGATATTTCCGGCATGTGCACCGGACTCAACCATGCGGCTGTGATTTGCCTGAATCGCATTCCAGGTCGAGACGCCCGGCATGATTGCCTTGGCACCGCCTGAATAGCCTGCAAAATAATGGTACTCGATGTTGCCGAGGCAGATTCTGCGGTCAGCCTCTACGACCTCGCGGACAATGTCCACCGGTGTGCCGCGGGAAGTTTCACCCACATGAACAACATCTTCTGCATCCCCGTCGATGCAGCGGATCTCATTGAACGCACGCTCACCGGCCAGATGGATCATCTCTTCTTCGGTATGCTTTCTGTGGCTGCCGAGGGCGAACATCAGTGTCAGATCCTCCGGTTTGCAGCCTGCCGCATACAGTTCGTCCAGCAGTGCCGGCATGACCGTGTAGGTCGGCATCGGACGTGTGATATCACTTGTGATCATCACGATCTTTTCGCCTGGTTTCACAATATCTTTCAGACGCGGAGAACCGATCGGATCTGCGAGTGCACGTCTGACCTCGTCCTCTCCCATCAGATCATATTCGACAGGATTCGGGGTCAGCACATCTAAAACGTTATTGTCCGGGATTTCCACAGTCTGGGTTCCCTGACCGATTCCAAGTTCCAGTTTCATGTGGATGCTCCTTTCTCAGTCTTTGATCGGGATCTGTGATCCGTGGCGCAGCGCCTTCACAACCGGAAGTTCCTCACCTGTCAGGAAGCGAATCAGCGCGCCGCCGCCGGTGCAGATATAGGAAATCTTGTCTGTTTTGCCGTATTTTGTGGTCGCGGTGATGCTGTCGCCGCCGCCGACAACCGTGAATGCCTCTGTGTCACCGAGTGCATCCCAGACCATCTTTGTTCCGAGTTCTGTCAGTTCTGCCTCAAAGATGCCCATCGGGCCATTGACAAAGACAGTCTTCGATTCGAGGATGTATTTCTGATACATCTTTGCGGTCTCTTCACCGATATCGGTAGATCCGATCTCTGCCGGAATCTCGCCGATCTTTGCCTCTTTGCGGACATCTCCCTCTGTCCATGCCAGATCAACCGGCAGAACAATCTTGTCTGCATATTTCTCGAGGAGAACTTTCGCCTTCTCAAAGAATTCTTCGTAATTGGATTTCACGATGAAATCATAGCTGCCCTGGCCGATCTGCTCTCCTTTTGCGATCAGGAGAATGTTCGCAACAACGCCGCCTGCAAGGATATGATCTGCAGCGCCTGCTGACAGAACGGATTCCATCATCAGGAATGCATCGGCGATCTTTGCGCCGCCCAGAACAAATGTGCACGGACGCGCCGGTGCTTCCATGAGTTCGGAGAGGACAACGTATTCCTTCTCGAACAGACGTCCCATCATAGACGGAAGAACCTGCTCAAAGCCGGAAAGTGTCGGCTGGTCTCTGTGTGCTGCGGCAAATGCATCATTCAGATACAGATCGCCGAGCGGTGCCAGTTTGCGGACAACAATGGTTTTTGCCATTTCTTCGTGTGTCAGACGGAGTTTTTTCTCAAAGAGTGTCTGCTCTTCAGACATAAAGCGGACATTGTCCAGAAGAAGGATCTCACCGTCTTTCAGGGATTTGATCTTCTCAATTGCCGCTGGTCCGCAGACATCCGGAATAAACTGTACTTCTTTGCCGAGCAGTTCGGAAAGAACTTTGCTGTGCGGCTCTGTCGTATAGAAATTCTGGTACTCGATATCGCTTCCCTGGTGTGCCATCAGGACAACCTTCGCACCTTTGTCGGAAAGTTCCCGGATTGTCGGGACGCACGCCTGAATACGTGTCGTGCTTTTCAGGGTACCGGTCTCCATATCAACCGGCTGATTGATGTCAATTCTGCAGAGGACGGTTTTTCCGCTCACATTTACTTCGTCAAGTGTACGGATTCCAAATTTCATAATAATTGCTTCTCCTTTTCGCAGCCCGCGCGGCAGATTCACTGCCGGCGCAGCACCGCTCCTCTTCTAATGTGAAAAGAGGCTGCCGCGCATACGCGACAGCCTCTCCATGTTTCAGGCACATATACTGCAGCTGCAGCCCTATGCATTTATTACCTTGTCAGATGCTGATCAGCCCAGTCCCATAGCTTTGAACTTGCCGATGCCGAGGTATTTGTTTGTCTCGGAGGTACCCTCTTCACGGGTCTCCTGCATATGCATAGCTGCACGGATGCAGTCCATTGTCTCCGGAATGGTAACAGCTTCCTGCGGAACGACGAATGCATACATGATGTCATCGCCGGACTCTACGATGCTGTTCTCCCACAGACCGATCTCATACATATCACCGCGCTCATGTCCGAGGTCACGGCCGTATTTGAAGTAGGAAGCGTTTCCGAGGAAGCCGTCTTCCATGCGCAGGATACGGATACGCGGATGATCCTTGAACGCATCCATAGCCATCTGCTTCGTGATCTTGCCGTTCTTGCCGGTTGCGAGAACTGTGATGATATGTCCGTGTGTAACCGGTGTGTGAACCAGGATACCGGTTGCATTGATGTGCGGCATAATTGTCATCAGGTCAACTGCCTGGTGTGTCGGAGCCTTCTCAATCTGCAGTGCGTTGGTAAGACCACGGTTGTAATCGCCCGGGTCAGCAACACGGCGGATGATTGTGATGGCAACCTTATCAATGCCATAAGCTCTGTCAAGTGCATCAACCGTACGGATGAGACCTGTGGTATTGCAGCTTGTCAGCTTCAGATAGTTCTGATCAAGACCCTTCTCGAAGTTTGCATAGCCGTGGAAGAAGACATCAGCGACTTCGTTCTTCTCACCGCCCTGGAAGATTGCCTTGACACCGGCTGCCTCATAGATACGTTTATTCTTCAGACCAATACCAGCCGGAGAGGAATCCAGCATAACATCAACCTGATCTACCAGATCCTGGAAAGATCCCTTGTACGGGATACCCATTTCGTCAAACTTTGCTGTATCTGCACCATTTACAAGATACAGGTCATACGGCATACCTTTTTCATAGAGCGCACGGATTGCAAGTGTCGGGGCCATATCAGCAATACCGACCAGCTCCATATCTCCCTGCTTTGCAACACCGTCTGCCAGACGCTGTCCGATGGTACCGTAACCAGCTACACCTACCTTCACCTTTGCCATGATTCCTTCTCCTCTCTTTTTTGAAAAAACTAAATTATCAAAATAGAAATGGCTTAACACTGATCTCATTATATTAGACTGGTTAAGTTTTTGCAATACCCAATTTCAAAAAATATTTTTTCCAAAAACTTTATCATTTCTCTTGCATGTATTGGGCAATCTCTGGTATACTTCTATTGAATATTTATTGGCGTTTTGTAATCCGAAACTTTGTTAAATTATTATTTTTCCTTATTTTACGCGGTTTTTCGGGTATGCACAACTTTTGAAACCCGCCAGGCCAGATTATTTGACAACAATTTAACCAATTTTTTACAGGGTTTTTGTATGGAACCTTTCCCCTCCATACCGCGAATTGTTCGAAAAAACTTTTCCAATTTAACCCAAAGTAACTCAATTATTTCCAAGCTAAAATGCTGATCAGGCAGGCTCCCATACCTGTCCGGATATCCGGTAACCGGAAAACACCAGCTGAACGAAAGGAGTTCCCCATGCGCATTGACCGTCTGATTGAAATGGAAGAATATATTCTTTCTGAAGGAAATGTTCCGCTTGAGAACCTTGCCAACCACTTCATGGTCTCTGTCAACACTGTACGCCGTGATGTCAATGAGCTGATCAAGCGCGGCCGCATCCGGAAAGTCTACGGCGGCGTCTCCGCAATTACTGAAAATGACACAGATACTGCGCCGGTTCCGCTGCAGGTTCGTTCAGTGAAGAACAGCACCGCCAAGAATATCATCGGAAGACTGGCAGCCGACATGGTATCTGACGGAGAAACCATCTTTCTGGATTCCGGCACCACGGTTGCCTGCATGGTTCCTTATCTTGCCGAGAAAAGCAACGTTACGCTGATCACGCATTCACTCAATGTTATGTATGAGGCAGCCAAATACCCGACGCTGAACATCATCGCACTGGGCGGATATTACAACCATGCGACAAACTCTTATTCCGGCATCTCGACGCTGGACCCGCTCTCTGCAATTTCCGCCGATGCGGCATTTATCGCGGCAACAGGCGTATCTCTCGAGAAAGGGCTGACCCATACGACATACTTCGAGGCAGAAACCAAGAAAAAAGTTGTCGCCTGCAGCGACAAGATTATCCTGTGTGCAGACGACAGTAAATTTGACAGGGCATCCACCCTCTCCTTCTACCAGTTCAACGATCTCTACGCTGTCGTGACGAACCGCGAGCCGGAGAAGAAGTATCTGGATGCGATCTCCTACAATAATATTAAACTGGTTTGCCCTTAATGTACCGGTCCCTGGAAGAAATCATTGATACATTTGGCAATTATTTCTTCAATAATTCCTCAACCAGCGAAACGCACTCGTACACCATGTTGTCGCAGTGCGTTTTTTTATTGCCGCCGTTTTCTTTGTTGATGCGCAGCAGATCCGCGCAGTCAAGACATCCCTCGTGGTTCTCCTTCAGACGGCGGTAGAACTCTGCGATCACTGTCGGATCCTCTACACCGTAAAGGCCCAGTGCCATCAGTGCGCCGGTGACCGCGCCGCAGGTGGCCGCACGCTTCATGCCGGCGCCGAAATTTCCTGCGATCTGATATGCTGTCTCCGCATCAATCCCCTTTGCCTCTGCAAAAGGAACCAGGACACCTTGCGCGCAGTTATAATGTTTTGTCTCATCTGCCCGGAGTTCTTTTGCTCTGTCCACTAATTTACTCATAAATACCGCTCCTCTCCTGATCTTGCACGCGTCTGTCTGCAGACAATACGACAGTTCTGTCAGCCACGCTGCCTGCAGACGGTACGACCGTTTTGTCAGCCACGCCGGCACCGGCCTGGTATTCTTCTGTATTCCCAAAACCATATCATACATTGACCGTAAAGTCCAACGCAGACGGGCGTTTCCTGTCCCTTCCCCGTCTCTGCACCCTGGCGTCTCTACACCCTGGCGAAATATCCGGGGAGCACTTCCTTCGCATAACCCGCAGCACAGAGTTTCATCAGATAGCTGCCTGCCTTTGCGAGTGTACAGCCGCAGGCTTCTGAAAGCTGATATACGTTCTTTTCATCAAAATCCAGTGTCTCTGCGATCTCCAGAAATTCCGGATCGCTGCAGATTTCCCGGAGTCCTTCCAGAAGCTTTTTCACTTCCTGCCCGGAATCACCTCCGGACAATGTGCTCTCCTCCCGCAGTTCACGGCGCATTTGTTCTGTTTTCTTCAGTCTTTCCGGAACCGGTTTCTGCCGGATCCTTATGGACTGCAGTTCCTCCAGCAGCACCTCCGGGGATGTGGCCGCGCCGGCCCCCTGCGCAATCAGCTGATTACTGCCTGCACTGAACGGATCCCGGTTCCGCCCCGGAATTGCATACACCGTCTTTCCCTGTTCCAGTGCATATTCCACTGTAATCAGCGAACCACTCTTCTTCCGCGCCTCGGCGACCAGAACAATATCTGCAAATGCACTGATGATCCGGTTCCGGATCGGAAAATGCCAGCCCAGGGCCGGTGTACCGGGCTCATATTCCGACAGAATCCCGCCGCCTTCCTCCGGAATGCGATGATACAAATCCCGGTTTGAAGGCGGATAACATACATCCACACCACAGCCGAGCACAGCAAACGTATGCCCACCGCCCGCGAGTGCACCTGCATGTCCCGCGGCATCACAGCCCCGCGCCATGCCGCTGATGATCTGTACGCCGGCTTCGGAGAGAATCTGTCCGAACCGGAATGCTTCCTGCCAGGCATAATGACTGCAGTTCCGCGCGCCGACAATCGCAACACATGGTCTGGACGGATCCGGAAAGTCACCGCATACATACAACATTTCAGGCATCCGCTCATACGGCCGCAGCTGTGCCGGGTACTCCGGATCCTGTTTCTTTACATACCGCATCTCCACCTCCTGTTCATCCTCATGGCGTGTTCAATCGCGATCTCTGATCGCGCACGGGCTGCGCGGCACAGCCGGGCACTCCACGCGCCTTATAAAGGGTGACTGTTCCACTGACTTCAGTCTCCATTCCGGAGTATAATTGCTTCGTTTACGTGCGCTTCCCCGATGATTTCCTCCCCTTCCAGATCTGCAATGGTTCTGGCAACCCGGAGAATATGATGATACCCCCGGGCGGACAGTCCCAGCGTCTCAAAAGCTTCCCGGAGCACGTTGTTCCCCGCATCTGTCACCGGGCAGTACTGTCTGATCTGTGCAGCCTGTAGCTCGCTGTTAAAATGAATTCCGGCACCCCGGTACCGCTCCGCCTGTATTTTTACCGCTGCATGCACCTGCTTCCGCATCATCGCTGAATCTATGTACGGTTCTTTTTTTACTGAAACCGCTGATTCCCGGGTCAGCTCCTGATATGTAACCGCCTGCACTTCGCAGTGCAGATCAATGCGGTCCATCATTGCATGGCTGATCTTTCTCCTGTACTGTCCGATTTCCGCCAGGGAGCACTGACATTTACTGCGGTCCGGAAAATATCCGCAGGGACAGGGGTTCATCGCCGCAACCAGCAAAAATCCCGCGGGATAGTCGAATGTCCCCCCGACCCGGGAAATTGTGACATGATGATCCTCCAGCGGCTGGCGCAGCAGTTCAATTGTGTCACGCTTCATTTCCGGAAGCTCATCCAGAAACAGGACACCCCGGTGCGCCAGCGTCACTTCTCCCGGCTGCGGGATCCGTCCGCCGCCGCAGAGTGCCGCAGGTGTCAGAGAGTGATGCGGACTGCGGAACGGACGTGTCCGGATCAGAGGCCGGTCTGCCGGCAGCAGCCCGGCAATACTGTAGAGCTTCGTAATTTCAAGCTGCTCTTCTTTTGTCAGTTCCGGCAGGATCGTCGGAATCCGCTGTGCCGCCATGGATTTGCCCGCCCCGGGCGGCCCCGATATCAGCAGATTGTGAAATCCGGCAGCCGCAATCACCGCACAGCGTTTCAGTGCCTCCTGCCCCTGTATATCCGCAAAGTCCGGCTGCGCCTGTTCCGCCGGGGCGCACGCCGGCATGCTTCCTGCATCCGCTGCCCCGCAATAACCTGTCTGCCCTTCCGGTTCTTTCCCATGTTCCGCTCCGGCATCTATCGCTGCGGTCAGCCCCTTCGTTTCTGCAGGTTCATTCCCGTCCCAGTCGCCGCGTGCATAACAGATCAGATCTGCCAGATCCCGGACTCCGATCACACGAATTCCACTGACAATCTCCGCCTCCTTCCGGTTTTCTGCCGGAACAATACACCGGCTGCATCCGGCCTCCTTTGCACACAGTACCCCCGGCAGCACGCCGCTGATCCGGCCCACGCTGCCGTCCAGCCGCAGCTCCCCGAGCACCATGGCATCCGACAGAATTACCGGGTCGATCGCACCGATTGCGCCGAGCACTGCAGCAGCAATCGGAAGATCAAAGCGGGTGCCGTCTTTGCGCAGGTCTCCGGGTGCCAGATTCACCGTCAGACGCTGCGGGGGAAGGTTGATTCCGCAGGCCCGCATCGCTGCCCGCACCCGGTCCTGTGCCTCCCGCACCTGCGACGAGACATATCCGATAATCGAAAATACCGGCAGTCCCGTACTGGCATCTGCCTCAACCGCAACAGGCAGGGCCTCTACGCCGAAAATAGCTGATGAACGAATTCTGCAGAACATAAAAAACCTCCGGGAAAATACTATGTAAATCATTCTTTATGACTACATAATATCTCCGTGGAGGTTTTATGTCAATTGTTATTTGTGTTATGTCACTTCACGAACAGTCGCATCCTGCGGCATGCGAAGACCGGCAGCATACCCTGTTCCCTGCTCAGAGCATGCCCATCTGCCCGTACAGGAAGATCCATCCAAACAGCGTGAATACGGAAACAGCTGTACCGATCACGACAATCTGGCCGGCCAGTTCGCCGTCCCCGCCCATGTTTTCGGCCATCGCATATGATGCGACTGCCGTCGGTGATCCGTACATTACAAGCAGAACAAACCGCTCGATGGCAGTCATCGAAAGCTGTGTGGACAGGATCGTTGTCAGAAGCGGCAGCAGGATCATCTTCGCCGCAAGTGTCGGAACCAGATATTTCATATTCGGACCGATTGCACGGAAGCGGAGCGTACCGCCCAGAACAAACAATGCCAGCGGTGTTGTCATATCAGCAATTGCCTGCACCGGCCGGTCCACTGCCTGCGGCAGGCTGATCCCGGAAAACAGAAATACCGCACCGACAATTGCGCCGACAATCAGTGGATTGGTCAGCACGTTCTGCAGCAGAATCTTCGGATTGACAGCAGCATTCTTTTTGCCGGATGCCGGAGCTATGGCATCTGCAGAATGCTCCGCTGCAGCAGCCAGTTCCTTTTCATGGAACATCTCGAGAATAATAACCGCTGCCAGATTATAAAACGGTACGATAATCGCAATCAGCACAGAAGCGGTCGTCGCGCCTTCTGCGCCGAATACACTTTCTGCCATCGGCAGCGCAAACAGCACAAAATTACTGCGGTAGATTCCCTGGATAATCACGCCTCGCTGCGGATTTCCTTTTACAAACAGCGGAACTACCAGCATCAGAATCACAATCACAGCAAGCAGACTGAACAATGCCGTGAGCACGTAGGGAACCCGGATCAGGTCCACTGTCTCGATGTGATATACATTACTGAACATCATCACCGGAAAGAAACACTGGAACACCATCCGGTTCAGTTTTTTCAGAAACGTTTCGTCAACGACCCCCAGCCGTTTCACACCATATCCGAATGTCAGATACAGCACAAACGGAAGGACTGTGTTGAGCGCTGTAATAAATGATGCTTTCATAAAATAATGTGCCGCCTCCTGGTAAACGGCTTTCACAACGAGCGGGTAAACTTACGATCACGGATCGTACGCGAACTGCACATCCAGGCTCATCACGTTCTGCAGCGCAGAATATCATACTGCGCCGGCTGCATGCCCAGATCCAGATGCAGTTCCTGCTGCGGATGCGGACAGGATTCCATTTCATTGCCTTCCGCATCATAGATCGCACGCACCACCTGTTCCAGGTTGGCGCCGTCCGGCTGCATCACTTCGATCAGGTCGCCTTTTGCGAACTTGTTTTTCTGCGTGATCACGGCAAAGCCGTTTTCATCGATCCGCTCAACGGCCCCGAGATACCGGTAAGTTGTGACGTAGGTATTGTTGTCGTAAATCTGGTCTTCGTCCGTCGGCTTACCGAAGAAAAAGCCGGTTGTGAAATTGCGGAACGTCCCGCTCGCAATCTGTTCCCGGTACCACGGCAGATGTTCCTCATAAAGCGCAGGATCCTGCAGGTAATCATCAATTGCTTTCCGGTAGGTCCGCGCAACCGTCGCCACATACAGTGCCGTCTTCATCCGGCCTTCAATTTTGAAACTGCTGATGCCGGATTCAATCAGCTCCGGCATATACTCGATCATGCAGAGATCGCGTGAATTGAAAATATAGGTGCCGCGCTCGTTTTCATATACCGGCAGATACTCGCCGGGCCGCGTCTCCTCTACCACCGCATATTTCCAGCGGCACGGGTGCGTGCATGCACCCCGGTTTGCGTCGCGTCCGGTGAAATAATTCGACAGCAGACACCGTCCGGAATAAGAGATGCACATAGCTCCGTGGATAAATGTCTCCAGCTCCAGTTCCGGGTCCGTTTTAGCGCGCAGCTCCTTCAGTTCCTCCAGTGACAGCTCCCTGGCCGTCACGACGCGGCTCGCGCCCTGCGCATGCCAGAAGTTGCAAGTCGCATAATTCGTGTTATTGGCCTGGGTGCTGACATGGCGCTGAATCTCCGGACAGACTTCTTTCGCGATCTGAAAAACCCCGGGATCCGCAATGATCAGCGCATCCGGCTGCAGCGCGCGCAGCTCTTCAAAATATGCACGCACACCTTCCAGATCCGGATTGTGTGCAAAAATATTAGCCGTCACATGCACCCGCACTCCGTGCTCGTGCGCATAGGATATGCCTGCGGCCATTTCCTCCATATTAAAATTCTTGGCCTTTGCCCTGAGGCCGAATTCATTGCCGCCGATGTAGACAGCATCTGCGCCGAAGTTGACGGCGACCTTTAATACTTCCAGGCTGCCGGCCGGCACGAGTAATTCCGGTTTTTTCGTGTTTTTCATTTCTGTCCTTTCATTTCCGGCGCGGATCAACATTTCACCGACACCGTCACCCCGTCCCCGACCGGCAGGATCGCGGTCGTAAGCTGCGGATGGTGCTTCAGCGTATACAGATAGGACCGCATCCGCTTGTAGATCGTGCGGTTTCTTCTCTCAACGATATAGTGGGATTCAATCAGGTCGCCGTCCTGCAGCACGTTATCTGAGACAAGAACGCCGCCGGGCGCCAGAAGCCGCAGACAGTCTTCCAGAAGTGCCGGGTACTGCCCTTTGGCCGCGTCCATAAAAATAAAATCATATGTTTCCGCAAGCTGCGGCATAATGACTGCGGCGTCGCCCTCCAGCAGTTCAATCCTGTCCTGAAATCCGGCCTGCCGGAAATTCTCCTTTGCCAGCGGGATCCGCTTTTCATACGACTCGATGGTCGTAATCGTGCAGTCTGCCGGTCCGTACTTTGCCATCAGGATTGCAGAAAAACCAACAGCCGTACCGATTTCAAGAATTCGATGCGGCTGTTTCATGGCGATCAGAACCTTCAGCAGGCTCTGCATATCCCGCCGGATGATCGGCACGTCTGTTTCCCGGGCTTCCTTCGCAAGGTTTTCCAGGAACGGCGTCAGACCGTCATCCAGCGAATTGATAAATGTCAGGATACGTTCAGGTACTATCATGTCAGACCAGTTCCTTCCCTGTCGCATTTTCCTGCGTCTGCTCTGTTACCGTATTGGTATCTTCCTCTTCCGCTTCGCCGCCGAGTACGCGCAGCATCTCATCTGCCGTCATATTCGTACGAAGCGTATACGTTCCCGGATTGATCTTCCCATGATAATCCGAAAACAGTTCCTGCAGGCGGAACACTGTGGGTTCCTCCTCAAGAAGTCCTGCATTTTTCAGCATTTCACCGATATCCGTCACGGACATATCCGCTGTGACATTAATCGTAATCTCACGGCCTTCCCCCTGATCAACCGGCTGCTGGTAAAATACCTGATAGCCCAGTCTGTAGGCGCGGCGGCTCAGAAGCACGAGCGCGATCACAATACAGATGATAACCAGTATTTTGATCAGATTTTTCATGCCGCTGACGGCGAGCCGGTAACCTCTTCCGGTACTTACTTCATTATCCATACATGTTCTCCTTTAAGTCATCAGGGTACACTGCTTTATGCAGGAAACAAAAACTGCTGCCGACACACCACGGTCAGCGCTGCATTATCCGATATCAGGCAGATCCAGCGGGATCTCCTCCATAATCTCGTCACAGGTCTCACGGATCATTCTGCAGATTGCATTTTCCAGTTCCAGATACTCCATCACCAGCGGTTCCCGCAGAAGCGCCTGATACCTGCCATGCAGTTCATCTGCTGCTGCGTACATATCCGCCCCGAACTGCTGCATCCTGTATTTCTCTATCCGGTACGCATCGACCTGCTGTTTCAGTTCCGTATGCTGATCCAGCTCGATCCGCACGCGCTGATACCGTCTGTATTCTTCTGTCCGCTTAATTAAATTCGTAAGTTCGCGTATTTTTCCTGACAGAATCATCAGAAACCGCCTCGCTTCCCTTATGCTTCCATAATGATCGGAAGGATCATTGGTCTTCTCTTGGTACGTTTCCACACAAAACTGCTGAGTGCATCTTTCACGGCGCCTTTGATCCGCGCCCAGTCGGTCATCTGATTGTTCAGGCAGTCGTTAATCGTCTCCTCGGCGACAATGTGTGCCTCGTCCATCAGATCCTCGGATTCCCGCACATAGACAAATCCGCGCGAGACAATATCCGGTCCCGCAAGTACCTGTCTGCCATAGCGCTCCAGCGTAAACACGACGATAATAATCCCGTCTTCCGAGAGCTTCTGCCGGTCACGCAGAACGATGTTTCCGACATCCCCGACGCCGAGTCCGTCGACCATGATGCCGCCGGTCTGCACCTTGTCAGTAACCTCTGCCTTCTCTTCTGAAAGTTCGAGCACATCTCCAGAGTGCAGAAGAAAAATATTTTCGTTTGCAATGCCCAGCGATTTCGCGATGTTGGCCTGTGCTGTCAGATGACGGAATTCACCGTGCACCGGAATTGCATATTTCGGCCGCACCAGCGAATAGAGCAGCTTGATCTCCTCCTGGCAGGCATGTCCGGAAACATGGACATCCTGGAAAATCACCTTTGCGCCCTTTTCATAGAGTTCATTGATGACATTGGAGACTGCCTTCTCATTACCCGGAATCGGATGCGAACTGAAAATAATGGTATCGTTCGGCTTGATCGTAACCTTCTTGTGCAGGTCAGCCGCCATCCTCGAAAGTGCAGCCATGGACTCGCCCTGGCTTCCCGTTGTCACGAGCACCATCTTCTCATCCGGATAGTTCTTCATCTCATTGATATCGATCAGCGTGTGCTCCGGGATGCTCAGATAGCCGAGCTCCGATGCAGTCGCGATGACATTTTCCATGCTGCGTCCCTGCACAACCACCTTACGGTCAAACTTCTTCGCCGAATTGATAATCTGCTGTACGCGGTCAACATTCGATGCAAATGTTGCAATGATAATGCGGGAATTCATGTTCTCCGCAAACAGACCGTCAATCGTGCCGCCGACGGTACGCTCTGACATGGTAAATCCGGGCCGCTCCGCATTGGTGCTGTCGCACATCATGGCAAGCACGCCTTTTTTGCCGATTTCCGCAAAGCGCTGCAGGTCAATGGCATCCCCGTACACCGGTGTATAGTCTACTTTAAAATCACCCGTATGGACCACGATGCCCGCCGGTGAGTAAATAGCCAGCGCCGCAGCATCCTGGATACTGTGATTGGTCTTGATAAATTCAATCCGGAAACAGCCGAGGTTGATCGACTGGCCGAACTGTATGGTCTTGCGGCGGGTTGTATTCATCAGATCATGTTCCTGAAACTTGTTCTCAATCAGGCCGATCGTCAGTTTTGTCGCGTAAATCGGAACATTCAGCTGCTTCAGAATATATGGGAGCGCGCCGATATGGTCCTCGTGTCCATGCGTGATGACGAATCCCTTCACCTTCTCGCTGTTTTCCAGCAGATAGGAAATATCCGGAATTACCATATCGATTCCGAGCATCTCATCATCCGGAAATGCCATGCCGCAGTCGACAACAACAATGCTGTCGTCGTATTCAAATGCTGTAATATTCATTCCGATCTGCTCCAGACCGCCGAGCGGAATGATTTTCAGTGCCTGTTTTTCTTTTTTGTTATTCAAAATGCCTCCATTCCAACGTGGAGACGCATGCGCAGGCCGCACCGGCCCGCTCCTCCCTCCTTCAGGCAGGATCAGGCCGCTGCGTCCTGTATTTACATGATAATGCCGTGCAAATAATTCAGAACCGGAAAACGGTCCGCGTCAGCCGCATTCCGGCGGATCCTTCAGGAAAACGTCTCTGCAGACGGATCCCCGGTATACCGCAGTCGGCGGACATAATTCCCCGGTTATTTATAATCCCGGCAGATCTTCTAGCTGCTGCCCGGCTCCGGGCACAGCTGTATCTCTGCCGATACACATGCTCTCCGTTTTTAGTTTCTGTAAAAAATTTATATGGTTCTTCCGTTCTTCGTTTCGCCCTGAACGGTAATATACTATTTCAATTAAGATCTTTGATCACACACTGGCTGCGAAGCGCACTTATACCCTTCTCCTGCGATCCTCCGGAATTACGAACGCGTATGTTCCGGACTGTCCAGCCAGTTCTGCAGAATCAGAACAGCCGCAATCTCATCGACGACTTCCTTGCGGGCCGCACCGCGCAGATTCATTTCATTCATGGCCCTGTCAGCTGCAACTGTCGTCAGCCGCTCATCGCGGTACGTAACCGGCAGACCGGTTCTTCTCGCGACAGCATCGCCAAAGGCCTTTGTTTTCTCCGCCCGCTCGCCGAAATCATTGTTCATATGGCGCGGCAGACCGATCACAATCCGGACTGCTTCATAGGAAGCTGCCAGTTCCGTAATGCGCGCAAGGGTCTGCCGGAGCTTGTTTTCCTGTTTTCTGCGAATAATCTCCACGCCCTGTGCCGTGATCTCCAGCGGATCACTGACTGCGACGCCGACGGTTTTCGCACCAAAATCAAGCCCCAGAATTCTGGCCATTATACGTCCCTTCCGATCTCATGTCTGATATAGTCACGCAGCAGTTCTTCCACCAGCTCATCGCGCTCGACCTTCATGATCTTGCTGCGCGCACCTTTGTGGCTGGTAACGTAGGTCGGATCACCGGACATGATATAACCTACGATCTGATTGACCGGATTGTATCCCTTCTCAATCATTGCCTCGTAGACCGAATTCAGAACTTCGCGCACGGAAATATCGGATTCCAGTTTAACATCGAAAAATTGTGTGCTGTCTATCTGACTCATAATGATGCCCTCATTCTCCCCGCTGCAGAATCATTTCTGCATGAAACGCAAATCAATTATATAGTTTACACTGCCTGCCTGAAAATAGCAAGTGTCAGAAAATTTCGTGTTTTTCACACAAAAGATACTGTTTTTCCAGCACGTCCAGAATTTTCACCTGTACCGGAACGCCCGCAGCAATCAGCGTACTGCCTGCAGCTGACGCACCTATGTTTCCGGAAGCTGCCGGACCTGCACTGCCGGAGCCGGCCGGATCCGCATTTCTGAAAACTGCCGGATCTGCACTGCCGCCGTCCGCCGGCAGAAGCGCCTCCTGGTAGCGCGGCGTGTGCCCCCGCCAGTACCATTTCCCCTTCACCTGGATCTTCTCCTCCGGCAGCACCTCGGCAGTTTCACCTGTGTACTGCTGCAGCCATGCTGCCCGCTTTGCATCGCCCAGTTCCCGGAGAATCAACGCGCGCTCCTTCTTGACCGTCTCCGGAATCTGATCCGGAAATGCCGCCGCGCGGGTTCCCGCGCGTCTGGAATAGGGGAAAATATGCGTCTCATAAAACGAAATATCGTCAATGAACTTCCGGCTCTCCTCGAATTCTTCCGCCGTCTCGCCGGGAAATCCGACGATCACATCCGTGGTGATAGACGGGCGGTCAAACTCTCTGCGCAGCAGCTCTACGATTCCGCGGTATTCTGCCGCTGTATACCCGCGGTTCATGCGCGCAAGGGTTGCATCACAGCCGCTCTGTAGTGAGAGATGAAAATGCGGACAGAGTTTTTCAAGACGCGCCATGCCGGCAGCTGTCTCCTCTGTCATCACCGTCGGCTCCAGAGAACCCAGACGAATGCGGTCAATCCCGGGAATTTTGTTCACCTGCTGCAGCAGATACAGAAGATCTGTCTTTTGCCCGTCTGTGCGAAGCCCGGAATCTGCCGCGGATGCAGATAAGCCGCCGGCTTCGAAATCCTGTCCGTACGAACAGACATGAATCCCGGTGATCACCACTTCCCGCGTGCCGTTCTCCGCAAGTTTTGTCACTTCCCTGACCACATCTTCCGGCCGTCTGCTGCGCACGCGCCCGCGCGCATACGGAATCATGCAATAGGTACAGAACTGGTTGCATCCGTCCTGAACTTTGATGAATGCCCGCGTGTGTTCAGAAGAGCGGGTGATCTCAAGCGGCTCGTAGATCTTCGTCTGATTGATATTGATTCTGGCATCCTGCTTTTCACCGCTTTCCTGATGCGCCTGAATCGCCTGCAGCAACTCCATGCGCTTATTATTGCCGATTACAATGTCGATTGCAGGATCTTTTGTCAGGCTGTCCCCATTGATCTGTGCATAACACCCCATGGCGACAACCAGCGCGTCCGGATTCATCTTCTTTGCTCTGTGCAACATCTGCCGCGACTTCTTGTCAGCGATGCTCGTAACCGTACAGGTATTGATGACGTACAGATCTGCGCCCGGCGCAAAGGGCACAATTTCATAACCGCTGCCTTCAAGAAGCTGCCGGACCGCCTCCAGCTCATATGCATTTACCTTGCACCCCAGATTGTGGAGCGCCGCCGTCTGTTTCTTCATAGAAAAATCACACCTTTGTTATATTCTTCGTCTTGACTTTTCAGGACGCCGCCTGTAATATAGCTGATGAAGCAGAAACTTAGCAGGCAGCCGGCGGAATTCATCACATATTGTTTCATCCGTTTCGCTGCCTTTTATTCTGAAATTGAATGTTACTTATTTCACAATTGCATGAATGGAGGAAATATACATGAAAACAGTCCGCATTTCTCTGGATTCTATCGACAAAGTAAAAGCTTTTGTAAATACCATCAACCGTTTCACGTTTGATTTCGATCTCGTTTCCGGCCGCTATGTCATTGATGCAAAGTCCATCATGGGTATCTTCAGCCTGGATCTTTCCAAGACCATTGATCTGAACATCCATACCGACGGGGATGATCTTGACACCGTTCTCTCCGTACTGGAACCATACATCGTTGAGCAGTAAATAACTGTTGAACTGTTCACGCATATACGGCACGCCGGTTTTCCGGCCGCGCCTGTAATCCTGCGAAATGCCCCGCGTCATACGACGCGGGGTTTCTTTATTTCCCATACACGACATTTCCATCGTGATCTCTGATCGCACGCGGGCTGCCGGGGGCTCAACTCTGCGTCGGCCGAATCAGAGTGCATGCATCGTACGCCTCTTCAGCCGATCTCGATTGTCTCAGCCGTCTCCAACGCTGTCTGATACAGCCCGTCAATCACATCCGCCAGCTTTTTCTCAGAATGCTCAATGCGCTTCAGCGCCGGCTTGGTCACCGGATGCTTCGCAACAAAAATGGTACAGCAGTCTTCATACGGCAGGATCGACGTCTCATAGGTTCCGATCTTCTCGGAAATTGCGACGATCTCCTGCTTGTCAAATCCGATCAGCGGCCGGAATACCGGGAGTTTGCAGACAGCGTTCGTGCACACCAGACTCTGGATGGTCTGGCTGGCAACCTGTCCGATGCTCTCACCTGTGATCAGTCCCTGCGCACCGTCCTGCCCTGCGAAATGCTCCGCAATCCGCATCATGTAGCGGCGCATGATAATGGTCAGCTCGTCGTGCGGACATTTCTCATAAATTGCCAGCTGAATATCCGTAAAGTTAACGACATGCAGACGAATCGGTCCGCTGTATTTTGCAACCTGTTCTGCCAGATCCACAACCTTCTGCTTTGCACGCTCGCTGGTGTACGGCGGCGCATGGAAATAGACCGCGTCAATCCGGACGCCGCGCTTGGCGATCATATAACCGGCCACCGGCGAATCGATGCCGCCGGAGAGCAGAAGCATTGCGCTGCCGTTCGTCCCGACCGGCATGCCGCCCGGTCCCGGGATGTTTTTGGAATAAATATAGGCCTGCTGCCGCAGTTCCACGGTCAGGCTGATCTCCGGATTATGCACATCGACGTGCAGATGCGGGCATGCCTCCAGAATCACGCCGCCCAGTTCACTGGCAATTTCCATGGAATCCATGGGATACTGCTTGCTGGCGCGCCGCGCAAACACTTTGAAGCTCTTCCCGGCCGACTCCTGCTCCGGATAGACTGCCTTCATGTAGTCCGCCACATGCTCCGCTATCACCGGAAACTCCAGAGAATCAACAGCAACAACCGGGCAGATATAAGCAATGCCGAACACACGCTTCAGTGCTTCCAGCGCACCATCGTAATCATACGGCTCATCCATCGTAATATACAGACGGCCCATTTCCTTAAAGACATGGAAAATGCCATCCACCGGTTTCAGCGCCGAGCGGATATTCCGGATCAGCGCATCCTCAAAAATGTGCCGGTTCTTTCCCTTGATCGCGATTTCCGCGTATTTAACCAGAAATGACTGATATCTCATTGTTCTTTATATCCTCCATTGATGTCCGGTTTCACAATTCCGTCGCTGACACGCCTGCGCCAGGACATCTTCAATAATTATCTCCTGCGGAATCTTCGCAGCTGCGGCACGACTTCCTGCAATACTTCCAGCGTGCGGTCAACCTCTTCAATCGTATTCATTCCCGAGAAGCTGAACCGGATCGCTGATTCCATCTCTTCTTTGCTGCAGCCGATGGCTGTCAGCGTCGCACTTCCCGCCCGCTTGTGGCTGGAGCAGGCGCTTCCCGCGGAAACATAGATGCCGGCATCTTCAAGTGTGTGCAGAAGCACCTCACTGCGGATTCCCACAAAAGAGGCGTTCAGAATATGCGACGCGGATTCCGGGATATCTGCATGAATCACGACATCCTCCAGATTCTGCAGCCCGTCATGCAGACGGCTTTTCAACGCTGTCAGGTGCTCTCTGTTCGCGTCCATGCGGCTGTAGATTTCCTGTGCAGCCCCGGCAAGTCCGGCAATTCCCGGAACGTTGTCCGTACCGGAGCGCATGTCATTCTGCTGTCCGCCGCCGTAAATCAGCGGATTGATCCGTGCTTTTTCGCCGAGATACAGGAATCCGGCGCCCTTCGGCCCGTGAATCTTGTGCGCGCTGACCGACATCATATCAATTCCCAGCTGCTTCGGATAAATGGGCAGTTTGCCGAACGCCTGCACGGCGTCTACATGGAACAGTGTGTCCGGATTGCAGGCATGCACTACTTTTCCCAGTTCGTCGACCGGCTCGATCGTGCCGATTTCATTATTGACAAACATCACGGAAACCAGAATGGTGTCCGGACGAATGGCCGCACGGAGTTCTTCCGGATCAACCCTGCCGTCCGCATCCGTTCCAAGCCGCGTCACTTCGAATCCCTGCTTTTCCAGCACCTTCGCCGGCGCGGAGACTGCAGCGTGTTCCACCGCACTGATGATGATATGTTTTCCCTTCCGTTTCTGCCGGTCCGCAGTGCCGAACAGGGCCCAGTTATTGGATTCTGTTCCGCCGGATGTATAATAAATCTCCTTCGGTTTCACTCGAAGCAGGCCGGCAAGCGTCTCCGTCGCGCTGCGGACAAACCGCTCCGCCTCAACACCTTTCATATGCATCGAAGAAGGATTGCCGTAATCGGCATTCATCATCTGCATCACGATCTCCCGGACCTCCGGGTACGGCTGTGTCGTCGCCGCATTGTCAAAATAGATTTCCATGGTTTGTTTATCTTCCTTTATCCGTCAGAATTCACACATCTTCCAGCAAATACATCAGAATCGAAAGCGCCGCGAGCCCCGCAGTCTCCGTTCTGAGAATCCGCTTTCCAAGCGTTATCGAACGGAATCCGTGCGCAATTGCCTGCTCCGCCTCAGAAGGCGCAAATCCGCCCTCCGGGCCGATCAGAACGCCGATCCGCTCTCCCGGTGCAATCGACTGCAGGATCTGACGCGTCTCATCCATGTTTTCCGCCAGTTCATAGGGCATCAGACAGACCTGAATTCCCTGCTCCTGCACAAATGTAAACAACTCCGCAAAGGTATGAATCTCTGTTACCCGCGGAATGATCATGCGCTTCGCCTGCTTCGCCGCACTTTCTGCGATCGCATTCCAGCGATCCACTCTCTTTGCGGCTTTTTTCGCGTCATAGCGGACAACACTCCGCTCCGCCTGTACCGGAACAACCGCATATGCGCCAAGTTCCACGGCCTTCTGCACAATCAGATCCATCTTATCACTTTTGGGAAGACACTGAAATAAAAAAATATGAGAACGCAGCTCTTTTCCGGGCATCTGTGCGTCCTCAATTTTCGCCAGGATCCGGTCCGGCAGGACCGACTCGATCCGGCAGGTATATTCCCATTCATCCCCGCAGGCCGCCAGGAACACATCACCCGGCCGCATCCGCAGGACATTGCGGATATGATTCACATCCGGCCCCGTAATCTCCACCGCGGCATCACTCACCTGCGTTCTATCAACAAAGAATCTGTGCATCGCTTCTCCTTATTACAGAAAACGCCAGCGGGCGCCGGAGCTTCCGGGCATTTGAACGAACATTCTGACAGAACGCAGCAAAGATCCACTGCTTACGAAGACTTTACGTCCGGGATGAGAACAAATCGTCCGTGAACATCCCGGACGTTTAGCCGAAGTTGGCAGTTAGCTTTGCAAGTGGGTCAGTGTTCGTGAAAAGCCGGAATCTCCGATACCCACAGCATCATTTTTTTGCCACAACCGACATCCACTCACCCTGCTGATTCACTTCCAGCAGTGTCAGTCCGGCCTTCTCACAGGCGTCAATCACCTTCTGCTCCTGCCCCTCCAGAATACCCGAAGTGATGTAAACCGCACCTTCCTTCATCGCCGGAACAACCGCAGGTGTCATCGGGACAAGCACATCCGCAAGAATGTTAGCCGCCACAATATCGTACTTTGCAAATCCAGCCTCTTCGCGCACGGCCTGATCATCAATCAGATTGCCGATGATCAGATCAAAATCCGCCGCAGGGATTTCATTCGCCTGTTTATTGTCGGATACAGCCTCAACAGCACACGGATCCAGATCTGTTCCACAGGCATAACCGGCACCCAGTTTCAGGGCTGCAATCGAGAGAATGCCGCTGCCTGTTCCCGCATCCAGAATTTGCATGCCGGGCTTCACATATTTCTTCAGTGCACGGATACACAGCTGCGTTGTCTCGTGCATACCCGTTCCGAACGCCGTGCCCGGATCAATATGCAGGATCATCTTATCTGCATCCTCCGGCTTCACCGTCTCCCAGGACGGGATCACAAGAATATCATCCACATAGAACTGTTTAAAATACTGCTTCCAGTTATTCACCCAGTCCTTATCTTCCGTCTCACTTTTGACAATCGACGCCTCGCCGATATCCATAAAATCACGCAGCTCATCCAGCGCCGCACGCACTTCCGAAAGAACCGCCTCCTGGTCTTCATCCGGCTCCAGATAAAAACTCAGGAATGCAATCCCGTCGTCCGTCCCGAACTGCGGCGGAATATCCACAAACATCTGCGCGAGTTCATCCTCTGTGAGCGGCTGCCGGTCCTCAATCTCAACCCCCTGCACACCCGCCTCCATCAGAGCGGCACTTACGATATCCTCCGCTGCTGTTGTCGTTTTTAAACGGTACTTAATCCATTTCATATTACTTACTTTCTTCCAAACCGCTTTTTCTTCTTGTGCCCGCCGTCTTCATTCTTCCCGTCCGGCTCCCCGTTTCCGCAGGCCGCATCAAATGCGCGGAGTGCTTCCTTCGCCTCTTCGTTCAGGTCTGTCGGAACCTGTACAACCAGCGTGACATACTGGTCGCCGCGCACGGACTTGCTGCGCAGGGACGGCACGCCCTTGCCGCGCAGACGGATCCTCGTATCAGTGGCAGTTCCCGGCTTCACGGTATAAACAACCGGTCCGTCAACCGTATCGATCCGGATATCGCCGCCCAGTGCTGCCTGTGCGTAAGTCATCGGTGCAGTGGAGAAAATATTGACGCCGTCACGCTGGAAGATCGGATGCTGTGCAACCGAAACCTCTACCAGCAGATCACCGCGCGGTCCGCCGTTTCTTCCCGGTTCACCCTTATCACGGATCCGGATGCTCTGGCCGTGATCAATACCGGCGGGCACGGAAACCTGGATCTTCTTTCTGGAGGAAGTATAGCCGGTTCCGCCGCATTCCGTGCATTTATCCTTGATAATCTGGCCGGTACCACGGCAGTCCGGACAGGTCTCAATATTCTGGACCATGCCGAACAGAGACTGCTGCGTGCGCCGCACCTGACCGCTGCCGCCGCAGGTCTTACAGGTCTCCGGTGATGTTCCCGGCTTTGCACCGCTGCCGCCGCAGGTCTTGCAGGTATCCTTTAATGTGAGCTCCAGCTCCTTCTCACAGCCGAAAACAGCCTCTTCAAAGGTCAGATGCACGACTGCCCTGAGGCTGGCACCCCGCTGCGGTGCATTTGATGCGCGCCGCGTTCTGCCGCCGCCGAAGAAATCGCCGAAAATATCTCCGAAAATATCACTGAAATCAGCACCGCTGAAATCAAATCCGCCAAATCCGCCTGCGCCGCCCTGTTCAAAGGCTGCATGTCCGAACTGGTCATACTGTCTGCGTTTTTCCGGGTCGGAGAGAACGCCGTATGCCTCGGTTGCCTCCTTGAATTTTGCCTCGGCATCCTTGTCGCCCGGATTCATATCCGGATGATATTTTTTCGCCAGCTTCCTGTAGGCCTTTTTGAGCGTGTTCTCATCTGCGTTCTTATCGACGCCGAGCACCTCATAATAATCTCTCTTATCAGCCATATTTGTATCCTCTGTTGTCTTTGTCTTAACGCCTGTGAACGCACAACACGTTTAAGGTCAGTAAATCCACATCACAGATGCATTGCGTTCACGTATTTACGCAGTATATCCGGACACGGCTTTTGCACCGCGCCCGGATGTACATGATCGTTCGTATAAAACCGAATGCCGGTTGTCTATTTTAGACCTCTTTGTAGTCAGCGTCAACGACATTGTCATCATTTCCGCCGTTACCGCCCATATTTCCCATATCCGGGCCTGCGCCGCCGCCCATGTTGCCCATGTCCGGACCTGCGCCGCCTGCCTGCTGCTGCATGCTCTCATACATCTTGGTGAACAGGCTCTGTGCGGACTGCATCAGTTTCTCCTGTGCTGCCTTCAGGTCTGTGAGCTGTGCATCGGTCATTGTGCCGTCCTGCGGGAGACCTGCGACCATTTCCTTCAGCGCATTCAGATCTGCCTCGACCTGTGTCTTCTCATCTGCGGAAATCTTATCGCCTGCCTCATTCAGTGCCTTCTCAATCTGGAAGACAGTGGAATCAGCTTCATTTCTTGCGTCGATTGCCTCTTTACGCTTCTTATCCTCTGCCTCGTACTGTGCAGCTTCCTTGACAGCGCGCTCGATCTCGTCGTCGCTCATGTTGGAGCCTGCAGTGATCGTGATGTGCTGTTCTTTGCCGGTTCCCAGATCCTTGGCGGATACGTTAACAATACCGTTTGCATCGATGTCGAATGTAACCTCGATCTGCGGAACGCCGCGCATTGCCGGCGGGATGCCATCCAGACGGAACTGGCCGAGGGACTTGTTGTCCTTCGCAAACTGACGTTCACCCTGTACGACGTTGATATCAACTGCAGACTGGTTATCTGCTGCTGTCGAGAAGATCTGGCTCTTCTTGGTCGGAATTGTCGTATTACGCTCGATCAGCGGTGTTGCGACACCACCGAGGGTCTCGATGGACAGGGTCAGCGGTGTGACATCCAGAAGCAGGATATCGCCTGCACCCTCATCGCCTGCAAGCTTGCCGCCCTGTACGGATGCGCCGATTGCGACACACTCATCCGGATTCAGGCTCTTGCTCGGCTCATGGCCTGTCAGCTGTTTTACCTTGTCCTGGACTGCCGGGATACGTGTGGATCCGCCGACCAGAAGAACTTTTCCAAGCTCAGAAGCAGAAATGCCTGCATCAGAGAGTGCCTTGCGGACCGGCTCAGCTGTCAGCTCAACAAGGTCTGCTGTCAGCTCATCGAATTTTGCCTTGGTCAGGTTGATATCCAGGTGCTTCGGTCCATCCTGTGTTGCTGTGATGAACGGCAGGTTGATGTTTGTAGTGGTTGCACTGGAGAGCTCCATTTTTGCTTTCTCAGCTGCTTCCTTGATACGCTGCATTGCCATCTTATCGGTGGACAGATCAACGCCTTCCTGCTTCTTGAATTCCTCTACGATATAGGAGACAACCTTCTGGTCGAAGTCATCGCCGCCCAGACGGTTATTGCCGGATGTTGCAAGAACTTCGATAACGCCGTCGCCGATCTCGATGATGGAAACATCGAAAGTACCGCCGCCAAGGTCATAAACCATGATCTTCTGCTCTTTTTCGTTGTCCAGGCCGTATGCAAGTGCAGCTGCTGTCGGCTCGTTGATAATACGCTTTACTTCAAGGCCTGCGATCTTGCCCGCATCCTTGGTTGCCTGACGCTGTGCATCGTTGAAATATGCCGGAACTGTGATAACAGCTTCTGTAACCTTCTCACCGATGTAGTTCTCTGCATCTGCTTTCAGCTTCTGCAGAATCATAGCGGAGATCTCCTGTGGAGAATATTTCTTGTCATCAATCGCAACTCTGTAATCACTGCCCATGTGACGCTTAATAGAAGAAACGGTCTTCTCAGCGTTTGTGACCGCCTGACGCTTAGCCGGCTCACCGACCAGACGCTCGCCGGTCTTTGTGAATGCGACGATCGACGGTGTGGTTCTGCTGCCCTCTGCATTTGCGATAACGGTGGGTTTTCCACCTTCCATAACTGCTACACAACTATTGGTTGTACCAAGATCGATACCGATAATTTTACTCATGATGTCCTCCTTCTGTATATTCGATTATTTGTTTATTTTTTATTTATAAGGCCTCCCGGCCGCTTCGTCCTTCGGACTCCCGCGTCCGTTCAGTTTGCCACTTTAACCATACTGAATCTTACAACGCTGTCTTTGTATTTATATCCCTTCTGGAACTCCTCGACGACGATGTTTTCACCTTCGTTTTCGTCATCCACATGCATTACGGCATTGTGAAGTTCCGGGTCAAACGGCTGGCCGACTGCCTCAATCGGCGTAACACCGAGATCTGTCAGCATCGTTGTCAGCTGCTTGTAAATCTTATTCATGCCGTCCACGAACGGATCTTCCGGATTACCGGTCTCGAGCCCACGCTCAAAGTTATCGACGACCGGAAGAATCTTCTCAATGACATCCTTTGCACCGATCTGGTACATGGAGGATTTTTCCTTCTCTGTCCGCTTGCGGAAGTTGTCAAACTCTGCCAGCTGACGCTGCAGACGGTCCTTCAGTTCATTGATCTTGTCATCTTTGGGATCCTTCTTTTCTTTCTTCTTAAAGAATCCTTTCTTTGCGTTGCTGCCATCTGCATCTTCTGAAGCGTCCGCTTCTGTGTCTTCATTTTCCGCTTCGGCTTCTTTGCTTTCTTCTGCTTCTGCGCCTTCACTGTCAGCCGTTTCTTCAGAAGTCCCGGCATCCGCAGCTTCCTGTGACTCCGCTTCTGCCGTTTCCGGCTCATTCTCAGAAGAATCATCCTGCTTCTCTGCTTCCGTTTCCGGCTCTGCTGTCCCGGCTCCTGCCGTTTCTGCCTGCGCTTCTGCAGTTTCTGTTTCTGTCTCCGGCTGCTCAGCCGCCGCAGTTTCCTGTTCGAGCATTTCTTTCGTTTCTGTCTGCTTTTTATCAGCCACGATTGCTCCACCTTTCCTGTTTTCTTATTCTGTCAGGCTTTCCGCCTGTCTATTCTAGAAAATGCCTGCCGTACCGGGATTTATCTGCCGGCCGCTCAAACAGCACTTTTCTATTCGTTCTCGTTGATTCCCGGCCCGGATGCGGTATCATCCTGGTCTTCCGGCCTGAAAATCGTATCCAGCTGGATCTTCAGCGTCTTCAGATTGTCAACGACGTTCTTATAATCCATCCGGCGCGGCCCCACGATACCGATGCGGCCCTTCATACCGTCGCCCAGATCGTAGCTCGCCGTGACAACCGATACATGATCATTGTCGATCGGTGATTCCTGACCGATATAAACCTGAATGTCTTCGCCGTCCGCTGTTCCGTCCAGCTCCGTCTCACGCAGCATCTCTGCCAGGACTTCCTTGTCCTCCAGAGCGGAAATCAGTCCGCTGGCACTGCTGGAATCCGCCAGCTCCGGATATTTGAAAATATTCTTCGCACCGCTGGTATATACATTTGCCTCGTCATCCGGCTTGATTGCCTCTGCAACTGCGTCCACAACACGTCCGATGACTTCGCTGTGAATTCCCGCCTGCTCTTTCATCCGCTGAATCATCTCCAGATTGATCTCGCCGATGGAAAGTCCATTCATCTGTGTGTTAAGCAGCAGATTCAGCTTCAGGAGTTCCTCATCGGAAATCGGCTCTGCAAGATCGATCAGCTGGTTCTTTACCAGATTGCCCTGGGCCACGACAACCGCCAGAAGCTGGTCTTCATGAACGCGGGAGAGCTGGATGAACTTCAGCGTCGTCGCATGGACAGCCGGCATGATCATCGTCGCATAGTTTGTGTTGGTTGCGAGTACTTTGACGACCTGCTTCAGAACCTTTTCCATACGGTCTGTCTTCTTGATCATCAGATCCTTGACTTCTGCGATCTCACGGTCCTTCTCCTGAATCAGCTCATCGACGTAGTAGCGATAGCCCATGTCCGAAGGAATCCGGCCCGCCGAAGTGTGCGGCTGCAGGATATAACCCATCTCCTCCAGATCCGACATCTCATTACGGATCGTCGCAGAACTCAGGTTCAGATCCGTGTACTTTGAAATCGTTCTGGATCCGACCGGTTCGCCTGTCTCCAGATACGTCTGAATGATTGCCTTCAGAATCGTTTTCTTTCTCTGATCCAGTTCCAAACCGCCCGCTCCTTTCTGATTTCTTTCCTGCGAAGTTTTGCTCCCCGGAAGTGACTATGTTCTTGTGTTCTGCGCTTCCGGCGATTTGTTAGCACTCAGTGTAGTGGAGTGCTAATATCTTCGTAACTTAATGTAGCACCGCACTCATTCTTTGTCAACACCTTTATGTGAAAAATCAATGAAACTAAAATTGAAAACTGCCGCACGGGAAAACCCGCACGGCAGCCTGTCTCTTCTATAATAAAGTTCCGCCCCTATGGGGAAACCTGTCTCCCTGCAAAGGCCAGAGCTCCCCGTCTGCACCAGATTACAACCTCTCACATCCCAGTGTCCGAATCAGTGCTTCTCCGCTCACGCCGGGTTCCTTCTCATACAATGCAATATGGAAGATATCCGCACTCCGGTCATAGAAGGACGGATACAAAAACCCGCATTCCGGTTCATCGATCTCGTAGTCATCCAGCACCGAACCAATACTGCAGATCAGATATTCGTATACTTCTTCTGACTCCCACTGCTCCGCCTTGTCGCTTCCCATGCGCGGAATATCGTAGACGCCGTGAAACAGAACCAGTGCAAATGGCCTGCCCTTTGGATAATGGTCTGCCACAACTTCATAAAAGGTATCCAGCATAGCGTCGTTTTTGAGCCCTGATTCCATAATGGCATCCAGAAGACGCATCATATCACCGGATTCCCGCGTCTCTCCCGGAAAATCCAGTTCGATCAGCTGCCTGTTTGTATCTGCATACGGGATTGTCTTTGCGATTCGGAGATTCTTCTCCTTTTCCGATGCCTTCAGTTTTAAAAAGCCGGTATTGAACGTACCGTCCACATAGCCTTCTTCGTCAAAATAGCAGCCGGCAATCCGGTCGATCGAAGTTCTGGCAGGTGTCATGCGCCGGGTCAGTTCCAGCATATCTTCTCTTCTCAGCATATGAAAACACCCGTATTCTTTCCTTAATCCTTAAGTTCTCTGCGATCCTGCGCGCCACGCGCAGTTCAGTGAACCTTACGCAGCAGCTCAGTCGCTGACGTCCACATCCATCGCGACCTGCACCTTGTACTCCGGATATTTCTCCTGGATCTCGTCTACGATGTGCTGATATACTTCACGGCGGTCATCTGCCGCGAAATCGATAATCAGATCAAATGTGATCCGCTTATCCTCTTCATCGAGGTAAAAACCGTGCATCTGCAGGACATGCTCATGTGACATCACGATTTCTGTGACATCCGAGCGTACCTGCATGGCAAAGTCATCTTTTGTATTCATGGAATAAATGCCGACGGCCGTCATGATGACACCGTGATCGCAATAAATCTTTTTCTGGATTTTCCGTGTCAGTTCATCGATCTGATGTGCGTCCCAGGTATCCGGAATTTCCACATGTACAGAGCCGATCAGTGTGTCCGGACCATAATTATGCAGGATCAGGTCATATGCGCCCTGCACGCCCTCAAATCTGCAGATATCACGCTTAATCTCCAGCGACAGATCACTGTCCACACGTTCACCGAGAATCTTGCTCAGTGTCTCCATCAGCATTTCGATACCGGATTTGATGATTACGACGGAAATAATGGCACCGAGGTAGGCCTCCAGCGAAATACCTGACGCCAGGAAAATAATCGCTGCCACAAGTGTCGCAGCCGAGATAACCGAATCCAGCTTTGCGTCTTCACCGGATGCCACCAGCGAACCGGAATTTACCTTCTCGCCGACCGATTTCACATATCTGCCCAGAATCAGTTTCACGGCAACCGCAGCCGCCACGATAATCAGCGTCGGTGTGGAATAATCCGCCTGTTCCGGGTGGATTATTTTCTTAATAGATTCTGTCAGGGACGTAATGCCGGCATACAGCACGATTACAGAAATAATCATGGCACTTAAGTACTCAATTCTGCCGTATCCGAGCGGATGCTTCTTATCCGGCGCCTTTCCCGCCAGCTTGGTCCCGATAATCGTGATGACCGAGGACAGCGCATCACTCAGATTGTTGACGGCATCCAGTACGATCGAGATCGAATTGGACAGCATACCGACCGCCGCCTTAAATCCGGCAAGCAGCAGGTTGGCCAGAATTCCGATGATACTTGTTCTGATGATAACCTGATTTCTGTTCTGCAGTTCGTTCTGCATCGTTCTCTTCCTTTCAAATGTATTATTTCTTTCACTTCCAACATTACCGGCATGGAAGTGTGAAATTTTTCTGAACAATATTCATTTTTGTGTATTGATTCAGAAAATGTGCTATGATATTGCGTGATGGGACAATTCCATCCCAAAACTACGCGCATTATTATACTGCAAATGATAAAAGAATGGAATGCTAACTATCAGACAAGGAGGATTTGAAATGTTTGAGAATTTAAGCAAGATGCTTACAGATTTCGGCACTGTTGCCGCAAAGCAGACCAAAAACATCGGTGACCGCGTTTCCCTGACCGCAAAGATCGAAGCAGCCAAACGTGAACTGACCGGCATTTACGCACAGCTCGGCCAGCAGGTCTATCAGAATCAGCAGACCGATATCCCGGAAGAATACACTGAAATGTTTGAAAAAATTGCAAGACTCGAGCAGACACTGGAAGACTATCAGGCACAGCGTCAGGTGCTCCGCAACGTGCGTCCGTGCCCGGACTGCGGTGCAGACGTGCCGAACGAGGCCGAGTTCTGTTCCCACTGCGGATGCCACATCGGCGCAGTCGCAGACGAGGATTCTGCTGAAGGTGCTCCGGCAGAGGATGATATATTTGAAAACGAAGACGCGCCGGTAAAGGAGGCGACGGCTGAAGAGGCTCTGGCGGAGGAAGCACCGGCGGAAGACACGCCGGCAGAATAAACACTGCTTATCGTTCCGTTTCTTTAAATTCAATCGCGATCTCTGATCGTGCGCGAGCTGCAGGAGGCTCAACTCAGAAAAGGCGTCCGCAGAAGCTTTTAAATGCTTTTGCGAACGCCTTTCTTATTATTTCTTATCACTCTCTGCGCAGTGCCTCGATCGGATCGAGATTTGCCGCCTTGTAGGACGGCAGCAATCCGAAGACAATCCCGATCAGCATGGAAAATGCCACGCCCAGGATGATGGCCGGAACGCTGATGGCCACCGGCGTATCACTCATCCTTGAGATCACTTCAGCCAGCACAATGCCGGCTATGACACCGAGGATTCCGCCGATGCTGGTCAGCACAGCAGACTCTGTCAGGAACTGCGCCAGGATCGTGCGCTTGCGGGCACCAAGTGCCTTCTTCAGACCGATCTCACTGGTCCGCTCTGTGACCGATACAAGCATGATGTTCATAACGCCGATGCCGCCGACCAGAAGTGCAATGCTGGCGATCCAGATCAGCAGATTGTTGGTGCTGGATGCAAGCTCCTGCTGGTTGCGGGCGCGTTCAAGCAGGTCCTCTGCCTTGTAGGTGATCTGCGAATTGGAAGCCGTCACAGACTTATTCATGATTTCCACCACTTCTTTGCCGACGTGGCTCATATCCTCTGTCTTTTTGGCTCTCGCAATACAGTTTTCCGGCTCATCGAATCCGAAAATAACCGGCCAGGTCGCATCCGGCATATAGATCGTGCCGTATTCTTCCTGATGATATGTCATATAATCCTCGAAAGAATTGATCACCGGCTGAAAGTTGTCCGATTTTTTGATCAGACCGACAACCGTAAACGGCTCGCCGCGGATCTCCAGCGTATTGCCCACAGCCTCCTCTCCTGAAAACAGAATCTTGGCTGCAATCTCATCCAGCAGAACCACCTTGGCAAATGTACTGTAATCATGTGCAATGAATGCACGGCCCTGATACACGATATATCCGCAGGTGTTCAGATAATGGTCATCGATACCGCGGGCACTTCCGCTGTCCAGTGTCCGGTCCAGATGCGTGACACTGTCCATATAGCTGCGTGACAGATAGAATGTGGCATCCTCCACATCGTCAAGCTTGCGGATCTCTTCGCGCTGTTCATCCGAAACCGGCTGCACACCTGCAGGCGCACCCATATCCATATAATAATCATCTTCGCCCTGACGGAGCGAAACCGTGACGCCGTTGTTGCCGGCACCGATCAGGTTCTGCATAATCTGTTCATTGGTTCCCTGGATCGTCGATACAATCGCGATAATCGCAGCAATACCGATGATAACGCCCAGCATCGTCAGAAACGAGCGCAGCTTATGAGACCAGATCCCCTGAAATGCAAAGCGAATATTTTCCGTCATTTGCACTGTCCTCTCTCAAATACATATATTAAAGACCGTTTCCGATCATCCATTATACAGTTCATCCATCGTGCCCTCGCGGGTCTGTGCACCCTCTTTGACCGTCTTTCCATACGGGAAAGCAACCCAGTCGTCCGCGGTCAGGCCGCTGAGAATCTCATAGGAATCACCGGAAAGCTTGCCGAGTTTCACGTCCTGTCTGTGCAGCAGGCCATCCTCGCCGCGCTTGTATACATACCCTTTATTGCCGTCTTCCAGCACGAATGCGCGCATCAGATAGAATCCGTCATCCTGCGCCAGCGTATTTGCATCAATCGAGATCTGCACCCAGTCATTGTCTTCCATCTCTGCATCTTCATCGTCGATAATCGCGATAAACGGATAGTAGGAGTTGTTATATCCGCCGCCGCCCTCAAACATACCCGAGGTGTCCGGATACGGAGAAATCTCCGAGATGGTTGCCGTATACTGCATGCCGTTCGTCCATGATGCCACAGTGATCTGATTGCCTTCTGAGATCGTGCCGAGGAATTTCTCCGGCAGACCGCCTCTGATGGCAATACCGGAATTGCCTGAAACTGTGATAAACGGCGAACCGTCTGCAAGTGCGGTTTCCACATCTTCCACTTTGGTCACCGTGCCGTCCAGAACAGCCTTCACAGAGCCTTCCTCCAGCGCTTTTTTGGCTTTCTTTACCTTCAGCTCCGCTTCGCGGATATCCAGCCGCAGATCTGTAATGTTTTCCTCCTGCGTTTTGATTGCCTCGGCGAGTTCCTCTCTGGTGTAGCTGCCATCCACTTCTGAATCGCTCAGCGAATCGGGTGAATATGAAATCGAATCGTCTTCTTCATCGCTGTCACTGTCCGAATCATCTGAATCATCTGTATCATCCAGATCCTCGTCGGCTTCCAGATCTTCAAAATCCGTCAGCACCGCTTCTGCCCCGCTGCCGCTTCCCTGCACCAGTGCAGTCGTTCCCGTGACCGGTGTGATCTTCTGATAAACAGCTGTGGCAGCTGTCATCTGCACTGGCTGTGCAGCCGCCCGGTCTGCAGGCAGTACGCTGCGCAAAGCGACTGATGAAGAACTGACCGTATTCTCTTCCAGAACCTCATTCTGCTCCTGCAGCGTTTCAATCTGTTCCTGCAGAGCCTGATTCTCTTCACTGAGCGCATCGATTTCAGCTTGCTTTTCCTGTATTTCTTCCTGGCTTCCCTCGTCTGATGATCCTTCTTCTCCTGTTTCCTTACTGGTCGGTTCAGTCGTGTCATCCGAAGTTTGTGTATTCTCTTGATCTGAGGTGTTATTGTTTTCAGACGTATTATCTGCTGTAGATGAAGCGTTCGACTCTGCCTGTTTCAGTTTCTGCTGCAAATCCTCTATTTCTGATTTTAATTTTTCTATATCTTCATTATTCTTCTTAATCTGCTTCTCCAGCTCTTCGATCTCAGCAAAGGTTCTGGTCGGAATAATCGGCTTCTCACTGTCTGGATCGATGATGCCGACCCAGTCTTTATCCGGGGACAGTACATCCGATGCGTTCTGCATCCAGGAGCGGATCAGTTTTCCCTCCCAGCTGTCATTTTCCCGCAGTTCCAGAACGAAATAGCATACCGGCTGCTCTCCCTGCAGCTTTTTGACCATATTGATAAAGTCAGCATTGACTGTCGCACCGGCTTTCACAAGAAACCGATACGGATTTGCCTCTGTGCCGGGAGCCGCCTCAGATTCCGCATCGTAATACGGTTTGCTGCTGCCGGTCAGTTTATCGGCAGCTTTCGGCTTCTTGACCGTCTTCCCCGTATCGTCCGCGTCATCATCATCCTCATCTTCATCCGGCCCGTCCATATCATCTCCGTCGCCGGAAGAAGGCGTGGTATTCTTCAGCTTTTTCAGTAAATCCTCTGCATTCTTCAGACTGAGTTTCTTCGTCTCCAGGCTCAGTTCCGCCTTCTCCAGGTTCACCTCGGTCTGTTTCATGTCGTAGAGCATCAGAACATCACCCTTCTTGACCTCCTGACCTTCCTCGACTTTGACCTCGGCCACACTCTGCGAAGTATTGAGTCTCACGTTCTGGGTGCGCTCCGAAGTAACGTAACCCTCCATGCTCTCACCTTCCCAGTAACCGTATCCATAATTCAATTCTTCCGCCGGTACGACCATAACCTTTCCGCCCGAGGTAGTGCTCCGCACCGCAGCAGATACACCCACAACGGCGCCGCATATTACTGCAATTGTGATCATTACAGCCAGAATTTTCTTCTTTTTGTTCATCAGAACATCTCCCCTGTATATCTGATCCTGTTATCGGGATTCACTGTCCGGACTGTTCATTTACCATCCGGCATTTCACTTTGCCGCCGGAATTCGCCATCCGGCATTTCAGTTCACCCTCAGACTTCTGTCAGAATCCCGTCGTAAATCGTTGCCATCCGGTGTGCATTCTTTGCAATATTCGCATCATGCGTGATCATCAGTACCGTAACGCCCTCCTGGTTCAGCCGCTCAAACAACTCCATGATCTGGACACCGGATTTGGAATCCAGCGCGCCGGTCGGCTCATCTGCCAGCAGGATTTTCGGGTGATTGATCATTGCCCGTGCAATCGCTACGCGCTGCTTCTGTCCGCCCGAAAGCTGTGTCGGCTTGAAATCCACACGATCCGAGAGATCCACCCGCGCCAGCATTTCCGCAGCCCGCTCCAGACGCTCTCTTCTGGAAACACCGGCATACGTCAGCGGAAGTGCTACATTTTCCAGTGCGCTCTGATACGGCAGCAGCTGGAAACTCTGGAAAATAAAGCCGATCTTATGCAGCCGGATGTCCGACATCTCATTATCACTGCACTTGCTGATGTCCTGTCCGTCCAGCAGATAGGTTCCGCTGGTGAGCTGATCCAGACATCCGATCAGATTCATCAGTGTGGATTTGCCGGAACCGGATGGTCCCATGATGGCGAGATATTCGCCCTCCCGGATCTGCAGATTCACATGCTGCAGTGCCGGAACCTCAAGCTTGCCCTGCTCGTATACCTTGCAGACATCTTTCATTTCGACAATCATATCGAATCCTCTCAATTATCTTTACTCCCGGTATCTTTCGATCAGGTTTCCTTATTCCCGGAATCTTCCGCTCTAACCCACTGCCTGACGCTCCACGCGTCTGAGGCAGGGACTGATCCGCCGGGTTCAGTTTTCTTCACCCTCGGCGTCTTCCGAATAGGTGGCGTCTTCCGGATCTTCGACGACATTGTCCATGGACGGGTCACCGCGCTCCATACCTTCCATACTCTGGTAACCGTCCATTCCCTCGAAACCTTCTTCGGTTCCCCAGGCGTTTTCATCGTCCTCTTCGTCCTCTTCGTAATCCGGATCGAGATCTTCACCTTCCAGATCTTCCTCGTCAAACTCCTCCGTATCATCGATGACTTCCGTATCTTCGTCATCCATGTCATCCATCATGAGGTCTTCCCCGGATCCTTCTTCATCGATATCTTCCTCCATCTCGGACATCGGCTTTGTCGCCATCCCCTCTGACAGACGCTCATCCGGCATTGCAATGGAATCCTCAAGCGCCAGTCCGGATGTGATTTCATACATCATCATCTCTTCGTCGTAGGCACCGAGCTCAACTTCCCGTTTTTCAAGCTTACCGTTGTTGTCCGCCCAGACAAACGGATGGGATGTATCTGTCATATCGATCATGTAATCATACATCCAGACGCCGGTCTTCTCATCCACTTCGTCCTGCCCGTAATCCAGTTCCATGTAGACATGTTGCCCGATCATCAGACCTTCGCTGTCCTCCAGAGAAACATAGAACGGATAGCTGGTGCTGCCCGATCCGGAATCATTTCCATAATACATGGAATTGTTCTGATCGCTGTTTGTATTCTCCGTGTCGACTTTGCTGATCACACCGTGCCAGACTTTTTCAGCATCGGTCCGGGAATGAATCAGTAATTCCGCGCCTACACCGAGCGAAGTGATGTTCTGCTCATTGATGGTTCCCTTGACCCGCAGATCACCGGTTTGCATGATCGTGATCAGAGAACTGTCACCGTCCGAAGAAAAGCTGTCCTCATCCGTCTCGCCGTTGTTGATGGACTTGACAACACCGTCGATTTCACTGGTGACGGTCGCGTGTTCGATGTTATTCTTCAGCTTATTGACATCCAGCTTCTTGCTCTCAATATCCAGTTCTGTCTGCTTGACAGTAAGCTCCTGTTCCTTGATCTGAATGGTGTAATTTGCCTGTTCAGATGACTTTGCCTTCGCCTTTTCTTTCTCCAGCTGCGTAACTGTATCCTTCGCATTCTGCAGCTCATTTTGCAGACGTTCCTGATCAATCAGCGCCTGCTCCAGATCCGACTGGAATTTATCAACATCATAGGTGAGCAGTGCATCGCCTTTCTTCACCGTGTCGCCGACCTTGACCAGAATCTCCTTAATCTTGGCGTCTGAATCCTGCTTCACAGACCAGCTCTCCTGTGCCTCAACGACACCGGCATAGCGGTTTACCAGACCTGTGCTGTCCCCGAGACCTGTGATCTCCGCGACTGTCTGCACGTAGGCCACCTCCTGATTCTTCCTGCCTGCACCGTCGCGCAGCAAGAACCACCAGAGCAGAAATGCCGCTGCCGCAGCGACTACAATCGTGATAATGATCACGCGCTTTTTGTTGCTCCCCTTCTTCTTCATGCTTATCCTCCCCGGAGACTGCCGTTTTAAAAAACCAAATGTCTTTTTCTATATCCTTATGGCAGTCTGAATCATTCCATAATGACTGCTAGTTTAACAATTTTAGTAAAAACACCGTTTTTATTATAATCCGTCAGGCAAAGATTATCCAGAAATACTTGTAAACATCACAGAAAAATCACATTTGGGGCTGTTTCATCATAAAATAAAAAAGCTGCCGCATTCGGATCTGATCGTAAATAATTCATCATAGGGACATCCGCAGTGCCGGTCCTTAACGAGCACTTTTGTGCGAGTTTAGTACCGCTGCACGAGGACCGAAGTGCAAACGGTCCCGGTGATGAATTATTTACGAAAAATCCGAATGTGGCAGCCTGTCATCTGCAGGGGTATTTCCCCATAAAACTTATTCAGCCGACAGTGTCTTGTAGACAACTGCTGCGAGTGCGCCGCCTACGAGCGGTGCAAGGATGAATACCCAGACGCATGCGAGTGCGTCTCCGCCGACAAAAAGTGCCGGGCCCAGGCTTCTTGCCGGGTTGACGGATGTTCCGGTGAATGCAATGCCGAGAATGTGTACCAGTGTCAGAGAAAGGCCGATCACCAGTCCTGCCACACTGCCGAATTCCGGTTTGGATGTGACACCGAGAATAGCGATAACAAATACAAATGTCAGGATGATTTCAATAATGAATGAAGCGCCTGCACTTCCGTTGTAGAGACCATTCGTGCCCAGTGCGCCTGCATTTGCGCCGAGGACTGCCTTCAGAACGCCTGCACCTGCAATTGCGCCGACAACCTGCGCAAGGACATAGCCGGCAAAGTCTTTCGCCGTCATTTTGCCGGACACCAGCATGGCGATCGATACTGCCGGATTGATATGGCATCCGGAAACATTTCCGATCGAATATGCCATTGCAACGATTACAAGGCCGAATGCCAGCGCGGTCAGAATATAACCCGGATAATTATCTGTGGAGCACTGTGCTACAACAGCGGTTCCGCATCCGAAGAATACAAGGACGAATGTACCAATAAATTCGGCACACAGCTTCTTACCCAAACTCATAACATGACCTCCTTTATAAAATAAATATAAAATTTATAAAATCTTTGATCATAGTATACCATAATCCTTCGGTGGAATCAATGCATCCTGCACGGCCGCTGTGTCTGAAGTATGCCAATGCGCAGAACCTGTTCGCATTCGCGAAAAAATCCCCTTTGATTCAGCGCACCATCTCCGACAAAAATACGATTTTCTCCCGGAATGGCTGCAGGCGCGGTTCTTCCAGATAAGCCTTTGCATCTGCTTCCTGGTTCCAGTAGTGCATCGGTATCAGCTGTGTGCAGTTCACATGTTCCAGAAACCAGACGACAGCATCAGGGCCATGCGATTCAAGCCGCGGATCCATCGGCACAAAAGCCACATCAAAGCTGTATTCTGCAATCCTTGAAATTTCCTTCCGGTACATTCCAACCTGCCACTTTCTTTCCTTTTCCGAATCCTCTTCCCAATACCAGACATTCAGATCGCCGGCGTGATAGATCGACTTGTCTTCTGCCGCGACGACAAATGCCACGCCCTGATCCGTTGAAAGCAGTGTATAGATCCGGATGGATCCGATCTCATAATTCTTGTGCGGGCGCACCTTCAGCACATCTGCACGCGGGATCCGCGCATTTGTCTTCAGCCCTGCCCCCGGGACCCGCACATTGCGGTCCAGGATATAGTGTACATTCGGATATTGTTCCCGCAGCCGCCAGATACAGGATCCATAATGATCGCCGTGGCTGTGCGACACAAAGCAGTATATTTCCTGATCCGGACGGAATGCCGGAAGTCTTCCGGTATACCAGTCAAAAATCAGAACCGTACGTTCCAGTTCTACGGTAAACCCGCTGTGTTTAATATGTGTAATCTTCATGATTCGCTCTTCTTATTCAAGTCCCGCCCCTGAGACTGGTTTGCTGCCAGCCGCCTTTAGATGCGGGGCATCTTTCACTGAGATATAGGCCGTTGACGGACCACCGCCGGTCTTTGCCAGAATTCCTTCCTTCACCATCGATGTCAGCGTACGCTCTATGGTCACGACTGCGATGTCCGGATACTGCTCCCGGATCTGCCGCTTGGTGACCGGTCCGTTCCAGTTCAGGATCATATCACGGATCCGCTCCGCCTTGGACTGCTTTTCTTCTAATAAATAAGATGTCTGCCGCGCAAACTGCAGATATGCCCGGTCCAGAAGCTGCAGAAAATATGCCGCAAATGGTTCATAGCTGTTCGTACTGTCCTGCCAGAAAATCGAGCTGTACTGCAGTGCCTCCTGATAAATGTCCTCGCTCTCTTCGATCAGACGCTCGAGGCTCACATAGGCACAAATATAGTACCCTGCGCGGTACAGCAGCAGCGTCTGCAACAGCCACGCTGTCTTGCCGTTGCCGTCCGCAAAGGGGTGGATACTCAGAAAATCAATGACAAACTGTGCAATCAGCAGCAGCGCATCATGACGCTCCGTATTGAGTGCATGCTCCGCCGCTGCGAACAGTTCCCGCATCGCAGGTTCGATCCGCTCCGCCTTGCAGGGATAAAACCGCACCCGGCCGTCCCCCCAGGAATCTGTCCCGCGGATGACCGTGTCAGAGTCGCGGTATCTTCCCCCGTTCTCCGGAAACAGCTTTGCGTGCAGTGTGCGGGCCAGTGCGGGAGACGGCACCATCCTGTCAAAATGACTGCGGATCTCTTCCAGTGCGCCGCGATAGGTCTCATCCTCCATTGCTGCTGCCCGGTCAGACTGCCGCTCCGCAGCCGTACGGAGCGGTATCAGCCGGTCGCCGTACTGCTCCAGAAGCAGCTGCTGCGCCCCGCGGTGCTCATGAACACGGGTCAGCAGACGGACAATCTCCGGCGTGAGCAGCTCGGCCGGCTCATTTTCATAATCAAATATGTGCATGTTTTAAGTTCCCCAACCATTCCCGGATCAACTCCGGTCCGGTTTTTTTCAGAGTGACGGCTGGTCTTTACAGATCCCGGAAATGGAACTGCCGCCGGCCGGAAGCATAGTCGCCGACAATATGTCCCGCACCGGTAATTTCATATTTATATGTTACAAGCCCTTCCAGACCGACCGGTCCCCGCGCATGCAGCTTGCTCGTGCTGATGCCGACCTCTGCGCCGAAGCCATAGCGGAACCCGTCCGCAAACCGCGTGGAACAGTTCCGGTAGACACCTGCAGAATCAACCATCTGCATGAAATAAGCAGCTGTCTCATCATTTGCCGTGATAATAGCATCCGTGTGATGTGAACCAAAACGGTTGATGTGTTCGACGGCCTCTTCCACACCGCTGACGACACGCACAGAGGCGATCAGTTCCAGATATTCTCTGTGGAATTCGTCCTCCTGCATGATTTCGTAGCCTTCCGGAACGACTGCTCCGCCGACTGTTCCTGCAATGCTGCTGTCTGCACTGTCGCTCAGCAATTCTCCGGCCTCTTCCGTTCCGCGCAGCCTGATATCAGCCCCGCGGAAAGCCTCTGCAAGCTTCGGCAGGAAATTCTTCGCAATATCACGGTGTACCAGAATCGTCTCCACTGCGTTGCAGGCCGCCGTATACTGTGTCTTGGCATCCAGCAGAACCGGGATTGCAATCGATTCATCTGCATCTTTATAGACATAGATATGGCAGACGCCGTCGGCATGTCCCATTACGGGGATCTTCGTATTGTTCATAATATACTGTACAAATGCATTTGACCCGCGCGGGATCAGCAGATCCACGTCCTTCTCGCAGGAGAGCAGTTCATCAATCTCATTGTGCAGTTCCGCCTGCAGCAGACATTCCGCCGGCAGCCCGGCTTCCACAGCTGCCGCGTGAATCGTTTCAAATAATACACGGTTTGTGCGGGCTGTCTCTTTTCCACCCTTCAGGATTGCACAGTTGCCGCTCTTGATGCAGAGTGTGGAGATCTGTACCAGCGCATCCGGCCGCGCCTCAAAGATCACGCCGATGACACCGATCGGTACAGTGATGCGCTGCATAATCAGCCCTTCATCCAGTTCTCTGGCAAGCGTCACCTGATTCAGCGGATCCGGCAGCGTGATCAGCTGCTGAATGCCCTTGATCACGTCCTCCAGCTTTCCTGTATCAAATTTCAGCCGCTTCATAACTGCACCGGAGACACCGTCCGCTGCCGCAGCATCCATATCTGCATGATTTGCTGCGAAAATCTCATCCCTCTTCGCATCCAGCGCGGCCGCGACAGCCGCCAGCGCAGCATTCCGCTGTTCAGCAGATGACGCCGCAAGCTTCGGCGCCGCAAGTTTCATTGCACGTGCTTCTTCCCTGATATTCATAATATACCCCTTGTTTCTGGACTCATTTTTTGGGTTTCCTGCCTGTTGTTTCCGGACTCATTTCCGGGTTTCCTGCCTGTTATAATAGAACACGATATTGTTGTTCCTTCTTCCGTCTGCTCATTCCGGACACAACATCTGCCGAAACACGGCCGTTTGATCCGGCACAGATCACTGCACCTATCATACCACGACATCCCTTTATTCCCCACTCCGCGCGCCTCCGCGAGTAAAATTTTGTGCAATTTCAACAATGAATTCTGCTGTTTTTGCTGCTTTTGACTGGCAAGCCGCACGAAACCCTCGCGGGAAATTGTCTAATTCGCACTACCAATTATGATATTTCACACATTTATTGTGCACTTTTAACCACGATTCGATCCCGTAACATACCAAGCGGAAATTTGACATACGAATGTTTTATTCATATAATGCGACCGTAACATTTCGAAACAAATTTGTAACATTTGCGAAAGAGATTTTTAAGGAGGTTATTCATCATGCGAAAAGGAACACTGTTAACACTGAGCACTGCCCTTGCAGTCTCCATGTTCACAGCCATCCCGGTTCTCGCAGACGATACAGTTTATGGTCAGGTAAATGCATGTGCACTGAATGTTCGTGCAGGCGGAACTGCGGATGACGAAATCATCGGCGATCTTGCAGAAGCGGACGAAGTTGCAGTAACTGACAGACTCGACAATGGCTGGTACGAGATTGAGTACGACGGCCAGATAGCATATGTCAACGGGGAGTATATTGACATATATGGAGAATCTGATGACGAAGACACGGAAGCATCTTATGATGAATCCGAAGATGTATCTGATGAAAATGAAGATGCAGATGACGGTCAGGATGCAGAGCCGGAAGATGCAGAAGAAACAGAGGACTCCTCTGAAGAAACTGCTGCAAGCACCTGGAACGGCCCGGTTCTGAACCGCAGCAACGGTACCGTACAGGGACCGAGCGGCAAGGAAACCTACTACAATCTGGACATGAGCGGTGTTGTCAACATCATGCGCAGCATGGGCAATGCAGATGAGTACTGGGTACGCGAAGACGGCGTCAAGATGCTCGGTAACTACATCATGTGTGCTGCCAACCTCGATGTACATCCGCGCGGTTCTCTCGTAGAGAGTTCCCTGGGCACCTGCATCGTATGTGATACCGGCGGATTTGCTTATTCCAATCCGAACCAGCTGGACATCGCGGTGAACTGGTAAAATTTTTATATCTGCTTATTAATGAGGCTGTCACGCAAGTGGCAGTCTTTTTTTCGTTTTAACACTGCAGCAAGTCTTTCACAATCTCCAGGCTCCGGAGATCCAATCCCATGAAATACAGCGTCAGGTACACGGCCGCCGCGGTCAGCAGCGCGATCCCCATGATCCGCAGCAGATGCCGCAGCAGCCAGACCCACTGATGACGGCCGATCCGGCCCTTCCGGATCCAGCCGTCCATTTTTTTGCCTTTCTCCTGATTGCAGCGCCGGCAGGCCGGCACAAGATTCTTCGGATCATTGATCCCTGACAGATGTTTCTTTTTCAAAAATTTCTGCATGTCCGGATCTCTGGCGGCACTTCCCACCGGGTACAGGTGATCGACGCTCACTTTCCTCTTCGGCAGCATCTTTCCGCAGTAGGCGCAAAAGTAAAAGCCGAAAAAAACTGACCGGTGGGCCGCCAAGAAGCGGCTCCTGTAGGAGCCGCTCCGCTTTCCGTAGGCATTGTTGATCCGGAAATACAGCTGTTTCCGTTCACAGAACGTGCGGAGCTTCTCCAGTTTTCGTCTGGAAGGAACCGTCCCCGCATATCCGCCGTAGCGGTCTTTACGGAGGCCGAACCGCCTGAGACGGAACCACGCGCTTCTCACGTTTCTGTTTTTTGTACTTGTCACCCGGACCTGATATTCCATGTAGCTGCCTTGCATTTACTTAGTCTGTGATTACGTCAGGATTGTTTCGTGCTTCGCACTCTCACAATTCTTCCCGCCATTCGGACGTTTACATAGTTTTTATCTATTGTAAACACCTTCGTTCAGATATGCAAGCAGTTCTTCCTTCGGCATGTTGTCGATGCCGAGGTATGCCAGGTTGTATTTGCTGGTCTCGAAGAAGTTCTTCTGGTGGAATGCACCGGCAAGTGTGATCATGGAATCAATGATCGGTGTCGCCACGCCGTACTGCACACCGAGATCATGGTAGATCTTGCAGCCGATCGGCACGTCCTCTGTCAGATAGCGGTGATGGATGCTGTTCGGGCCGGTATTTCCTTCGTTGGACGGTGCATCCAGCGGGAATACGACGTTGTCGTTGCCGTCCTTGTCCAGTCCCATGTACTCCTGGGTCAGGACAGATCTTCTGGAGAAGAACATCTGCTTTTTGTACTTCGGAATACCGACGCCGATCGCCTCAGCCAGCGCGATCTCCTCATTATAGAATGCGTACTGCGTCTCACAGATCGACGGGCATAGACCATGGGAATACATAGAATATGTGGTCTTGTCGTGTCCGCAGAAAATGACACCCCAGTTCTCCATGGTGGAGACGCCGAGAATGGTTGCCGGCACGTGAATGACCGGATTGACGTTTGCAAAGTCAATGTCAAGAATCGTTTTGCCGGCTGCCGGTCCGTCGCCCTGGGTGACGGCATCCATTGCCGGGAGGTATTTGGAAGCCTCCAGGAATGCCGGTGTATCACTGTCCGGCAGTGCCGCGCCGCGCAGTGTGATCGCACGGTACTTTACGCCGACATGCGGGAAATTGTAGCCGTTGATATTTTCAATACGGGTACCGTACGGAGCTGATGACCAGCCGCCGATGATGACCTTCTTCGTGCAGTTTGCCTCGCGCATCATCTTTCTGAGCAGCAGGCAGCCGAAGTTGTCTGCAAACACCATGATGACCTGTCCGTCTTCCAGATGCGGAATCAGCTGCTCGAAGATCGGCTCATGCCCCCAGGAACCACAGGAAACAACAATAATACCGGCGCCTTTGACAGCCTTTTCGATATCAGATGTGATCACATCGATATAAGCCTTGCCGGAGCGCTCAAAACTGTCGCGGTTGTGCTGCACGCCGTCCAGAAGAATGCCTGTCTTCTCCAGGTTTGCCAGTGATTTTTCAGCAAACGGCATGACATCGAACAGGCGCACATCCTTTGCACCGCCGAGCTTCGAATCCGCCGCAATGGTCTTGCCGACTGCGCCGCCGCCCAGCACGGCAATCGGCATATCCTTCAGATAAGACATATCTGCCATTTTCAGTACCCTCCATATAAATATAAATCCAAATCAGTTAACCGGAACGCTGCCCGCAACCTGCCTCGCAACCAGGCGCAAACAGAAACAGGACATTCCGGACATAAGATTCCACTTGCATTATACGGAGAATCCTTGCCATCATTTTTGCATGATCTCTGGTATACTTTGCATATTATCTTGCCTTAAATTCACCTTTATTTACAATTATTCATCAAAACTGCCAAAATCATTGACTGTCTTATATACATAGAAAGCAGCTGCCGCTAAACCAAGCAGGATTATGACGAATATGATCAGAAGGATCTTTCCGATACCGAATTTTTTCTTTTCCATATTAT
>JAFRGW010000132.1 GCA_017433615.1 Eubacterium sp. | reverse complement strand
AATGATACTCCATTTGTCATTATCCGTGCTATTTCTGATAAAGCCGATGATTCTGAGGAAATGAACTATGAAATGTTTAAAAAAGAGGCTGCAGAGCATTGTGCTTCGATTGTCCGCTATATGATCACTCATGATTAGGACTCCGTGAGGCGTGCAGGATTATCAACAATCATGACAAGATCTGGCCGTGCTGCCACCGGATCAATGAAATGTATCCCACAGTCAGAAGTCGGCGGGATCATGAGGTGAAATGAGTATGAAAATCAAATGGATAGATGGGTTCAGCATCCGAGTGAGCATCGTCAATGGCGCTGCGGTTATATATGCGAATAAAGAAGGTCTGCTTTCTTTGGCAGATCAGTTAACTGACCTTGCAGAAGAATCAACGGGAAGTCATATCCATTATGATGAGCATAACGCGCTGGAAGAAGGCTCTGCAGAAATGATAATTGAGATCAATAACAGGGAAAAGTGAACGATGGATCTGTTAAAATACGATGGAAAACACGTCCGGGTGACGGACAAATGGGGAGAAACCTTCACAGGAATGGCGAAGTATGGGAATCACGATTTCCTGGAGTGTGAATATGGCGGTAAGGAAGACGGCGTTTTCATTGAAGACTGCCTGATTTACCATTCGCAGATCGTTTCCATAGAGGAGGTCGAAGTGCACGGAACCGTTGCGTTATGGACAGAGCGCATGATCCTGCGTAGATACCGCCCGGAGGACGCTGATGACCTGTATCGGTATCTGGGTACAGATCCGGCGATGTATGAATACTCCGGCTGGAATCCTTACGTGACCTTGGAGATGGCTCGGGAAACCGTACAGGGGTTTATCAAGCGTTACGATGATGAGCATACCTATTCGTGGGTTATGGATATCGACGACGTGATCGTCGGGACAATTGGAGCCTACGACTATAAGGACGACCAGATCGAGGTCGGTTTCAGCGTTGTGCCGGGCTGGCAGGGACGTGGCCTTGCAACTGCAGCGCTGAGGAAAGTGCTGGAATACCTGACGGAAAATGAAGGAATTCCCTGCGTGACTGCGTGGTGTGCAGCTGAAAACGCCGGTTCCCGGAGAGTACTTGAAAAGGCAGGGATGAAGCTGGTAAGCAAAGAAATGGACGGTCTCACGGTTGGTGACAGAGTATATGACAAGCTGATCTATGAGTATTGACATCCCGATTTGACGAATAATATTTTAGATTTAAGCAGATGGCTGAGTGAAACAGCAAATTGCCGGTTTCGGATCCTTTTTGTATAGATCTGCAAGCCGGTAAAGTTCTGTCCGGCAGAAAATGTAAAATTCGGATTGCATGTGAAAAGGTTATCATGTATGATAAGCAAAGGTAATTCTGCCTATATGTATCAAAACGGAGGTAACTTACGATGTGTGGTATCGTTGGATATATTGGTTATCAGCAGGCGGCGCCGATTCTTCTGGAAGGGCTTTCGAAACTTGAGTACCGTGGATATGATTCTGCCGGAATCGCAATTCGTGACGGCGAGCACCTGGCAGAGGTTGTAAAGGCGACCGGTAAGCTGCGTAATCTGTCAGAGAAGACCGATGAGGGAAGAGCAATTCCGGGCACCTGCGGCATCGGACACACCCGCTGGGCGACACATGGAGAACCGAGCAAAACAAATGCACATCCTCATGTCAGCGGAAACTGCACGGGCTCCGGCTCCGGTGCGGTTGAATCTGAGGTGGTCGGTGTTCATAACGGCATCATTGAAAACTATCAGGAACTGACGGATAAGCTGGTCCGCCAGGGTTATTCTTTTTACAGTGAAACAGATACAGAAGTCGCCATCAAGCTGGTTGATTATTACTACAAGAAATATAAGATCGGACCGATCGATGCGATTGCCAAAACGATGGTGCGTGTACGCGGATCCTATGCACTTGCGCTGATGTTCAAAGATCATCCGGGTGAAATTTATGTCGCACGCAAAGACAGCCCGATGATTATCGGAATGGGCGAGCAGGAGACATTTGTTGCATCTGACGTTCCGGCAATTCTGAATTACACCAGAAAAGTTTATTACATCGACAATCTGGAAATGGGAAAACTGACACCGGGTGAGGCTGTTTTCTATGATCTGAACGGCGATGTTGTCCAGAAGGAACTGACCGAGATAGAATGGGATACAGAAGCGGCTGAAAAGGGTGGTTTTGAACACTTCATGATGAAGGAGATTCATGAGCAGCCCAAGGCGGTCAGTGATACGATCCACTCTGTTATTCATGATGGAAAGATCGATCTTGGTGAGGTCGGCCTTTCAGATGATGACATCCGCGGCATTTCGCAGATTTACATTGTCGCATGCGGATCTGCATACCATGTGGGAATGGATGCACAGTACGCGATTGAAGATCTGTCGCGAATCCCCGTACGTGTGGAGCTGGCTTCGGAGTTCCGTTACAGAAAGCCGATTCTGGATCCGAATGGACTGGTAATCGTAATCAGTCAGTCCGGCGAGACGGCGGATACACTGGCAGCACTCCGGGAGTCAAAAGAACTCGGTATCAAGACACTTGCAATTGTCAATGTAGTCGGCAGCAGTATCGCGAGAGAAGCGGATAATGTTTTCTACACGATTGCCGGACCGGAGATTTCTGTTGCGACGACCAAGGCATACTCTGCGCAGCTTGCTGCATGTTATACACTTGCACTTCAGTTCGGACTGGCAAAAGGGACACTTGCACAGGATAAATATGACGAGATGCTTGCAGAACTTCTGACCTTACCGGAGAAGATCAGCCATGTCTTCAGTGATAAAGAGCGCATCCAGTGGTTTGCTGCAAAGTTTGCGAATGAAAATGATATATTCTTCGTCGGCCGCGGCATTGACTATGCGATCTGTATGGAGGGCAGTCTGAAAATCAAGGAGATTTCCTATATTCACAGTGAGGCATATGCTGCCGGCGAACTGAAACACGGGACAATCAGCCTGATCGATAACGGAACGCTGGTGATCGGCGTTCTCACGCAGAAGGATCTGTACGAGAAGACCGTGTCCAATATGGTAGAGTGCAAGAGCCGCGGCGCATATCTGATGGGACTGACGACCTACGGCAATTATTCGGTAGAAGATACGGCAGACTTTACTGTTTATATTCCGAAGACAGACGAGCATTTTGCCGCTTCTCTGGCAGTGATTCCGCTGCAGCTGATGGGATACTATCTCAGCGTGGCGAGAGGCCTGGATGTTGATAAGCCGCGAAATCTTGCGAAGAGTGTTACGGTAGAGTAATACAGGCGTATGAATAAAACGTATTTTGAACGATTGAATGCTATGCAGGGTGCCATCTTTGATCTGGACGGCACCTTGCTGGATTCTATGGACATGTGGAGTCAGATCGATGTAGAATTTCTGTCAAAACGCGGGATCCCGCTGCCGCCGGATTATCAGGAAGCAGTCACGCCGATGGCGGCCAGGGATGCAGCGTATTATACGATTGAAAGATTCGGGCTGCAGGAGTCTCCGGAGGATTTGATGGCTGAATGGGCGGAAATGTCTTTCTGCCATTACAGGGATGACATTCCGCTGAAACCTTATGCGCTTGCATATGTAAAGATGCTTTATGACAGAGGCATCCCGATGACAATTGCAACGTCATCTGCATATGAATCGGTTGCCGCCGCGTGCCGCCGGACACAGCTGCTCCCTTATATACGCAGGATTGTCACATCAGAGGAAGTAGGGAAAACAAAAGAACATCCGGATATTTATCTGGCATGTGCGAAGGAACTTCAGGCAGCTCCGGAAAACTGTATCGTTTATGAAGACATTATTGAAGGCATTCAATCCGCCGGCAGGGCGGGCTTTTTTACTGTTGGGATTCTGGAACCGGGGTATGCAAAACAGGATCAGATCCGAAAGCAGGCGGACTGTGTGATCAGTTCTTTCGCAGAATTGTTGTAAATCGCGATCTTTAGTCGCGCGCGAGCTGCTGTATCAAACGACCCGAAAAGGAGTTTATTTACATGGCAAAAGAAAACTACGGCGCTGAGAGCATTCATGTTCTGGAAGGACTGGAAGCAGTACGTGTCCGGCCGGGGATGTACATCGGAAGTACCGGACGCAAGGGGCTGAATCATCTGATCTACGAGATCGTGGATAATTCCGTTGATGAACATCTGGCAGGGTTCTGTTCCAGAATTGAAGTGATTCTTGAAGCAGACGGATCCTGTACGGTTTCTGATAACGGGCGCGGCATTCCGGTGGATATGCACGAAAAGGGCATGCCTGCAGAACGGCTTGTCTTTACGACGCTGCATGCCGGCGGAAAATTTGACAATGATGCATATAAGACTAGTGGCGGCCTGCACGGGGTCGGCTCTTCGGTCGTCAATGCACTGTCCAGATATCTGGATGTCCGGATCAGCCGCGGCGGAAAGATTTATCATGACCGCTATGAGCGCGGGGTACCTGTCGAAAAGCTTGACAAGGGACTGCTGCCCGTTATCGGAAAAGCACGGACGACCGGTACGACAGTCAATTTCATGCCGGATGATGAAATCTTCGAGAAAACACGTTTCAAATCCGATGAAGTCAAAAGCCGTCTGCACGAAACAACCTATCTGAATCCGGAACTGACCATTGTATTTACCGACCGGCGTGACGGAAAAGAAGAGATTACAGAGTATCATGAACCGGAAGGAATCATCGGTTTTGTAAAAGAAATCAATAAGAACAAAGAGACCATTCATCCGCCGGTATTCCTGAAAGGGAGTTCTGAGGGAATTGAAATCGAGATTGCATTCCAGTATGTGAAGGAATTCCAGGAGACGGTTCTCGGATTCTGTAATAATATTTACAATTCAGAAGGGGGCACGCATATTACCGGCTTTAAGACACAGTTTACGACGGTCATGAATAACTATGCCAGAGAACTTGGGATCCTGAAGGAAAAGGATGCTAATTTCACGGGCGTCGACATCCGGAACGGCATGACTGCGATTATCTCGGTAAAACATCCGGATCCGCGCTTTGAGGGACAGACCAAGACAAAACTGGACAACCCGGATGCGTCAAGGGCAGCGGGCAAGGTTACCGGTGATGAGATGGTTCTTTATTTCGACCGGAATCTGGATGTCCTCAAAGAGGTTCTTGCCTGTGCGGAGCGCGCAGCGAAGATCCGCAAAAATGCAGAAAAGATTAAGACGAATCTTCTGTCGCAGCAGAAATATTCATTTGATTCCAACGGGAAGCTGGCCAACTGCGGCAGCAGGGATCCGTCAAAATGCGAGATCTTTATTGTCGAGGGAGATTCTGCCGGCGGCTCGGCCAAGACCGCAAGAGACCGGAATTACCAGGCGATTCTTCCGATCCGCGGAAAAATCCTGAACGTAGAGAAAGCAAGTATGGACCGTGTTCTGGCCAACGCAGAGATTAAATCCATGATCAATGCGTTCGGCTGTGGTTTCTCGGAAGGATACGGGAATGATTTTGACATCAGTAAACTGCGCTATGATAAGATTATTATTATGGCCGATGCGGATGTAGACGGTGCGCACATTTCAACACTGCTTCTGACACTGTTTTACCGGTTCCTGCCGGATCTGATTTACGAGGGTCATGTGTATATTGCCATGCCCCCGCTCTATAAGACAGTTCCGTCACGGGGCGAAGGTGTGTATCTTTATGATGATAAAGCACTTGAGAAATACCGGAAAGAGCATCGCGGTGCAAAGTTCACACTGCAGCGTTTCAAGGGCCTTGGAGAGATGGATCCGGAACAGCTCTGGGAGACAACACTGAACCCGGAGACAAGAAGACTGCGTCGTGTGGAGATTGAGGATGCGCGTCTGGCTACTGAAGTGACAGAAACATTGATGGGTTCTCAGGTTCCGCCGCGCAAGGCATTTATCTATGAGCATGCGCAGGACGCGGAACTGGATGTGTGATTCCGGGAAACCGCCGGTGTATGAGAGATTGAACGCAGTGGGTCAGTCCCCCGCCTCAGAAGATAATACCTGAATACGACGATACGACGACAGAGAACAGCAGATAAAGAGGAAAAGAATGCCACAGAAGACAGAAGAGCAGATCATCCGGACCGAGTATTCGGAGATTATGCAGAAATCTTATATTGATTATGCCATGAGCGTCATTATCGCGCGTGCACTTCCGGATGTCCGTGACGGATTAAAGCCGGTCCAGCGGCGCACCCTGTATGACATGATGGAACTTGGCACCTATTATGACAGACCGTACAGGAAGTCTGCGCGTATTGTCGGAGATACGATGGGTAAATACCATCCGCACGGCGACAGTTCTATTTATGATGCCCTGGTTGTGATGGCACAGGACTTCAAGAAAGGGCTTCCGCTGGTAGACGGGCACGGAAACTTCGGATCGATCGAGGGGGACGGTGCTGCTGCCATGCGTTATACAGAGGCACGTCTGCAGCAGATTACGCAGGAAGTGTTCCTGGGAGACATGGACAAAGATATCGTCGATCTGATGCCCAACTTTGATGAGACCGAGAAAGAGCCGGTGGTTCTGCCGGTCCGCATTCCCAATCTGCTGGTTAACGGCGCAGACGGCATTGCGGTCGGAATGGCGACCAATATTCCCCCGCACAATCTGGGGGAGGTAATCGATGCAGAGAAGGCGTATATCAAGAATAACGGTATCACGACGAAACAGCTGCTGAAGTATATCAAAGGACCGGATTTTCCGACCGGCGGAATTGTGATCAACCAGAGCGAGCTGCAGGATATCTATGAGACGGGTGCCGGCAAGATCCGGCTGCGCGGCAAAGTGGAGACTGAGAAGATCAAAGGCGGCCGGGAACAGCTGGTTGTCACGGAAATTCCTTATCCGATGATCGGTGCCAATATCGGAAAATTCCTGAATGATATCGCATCGCTTGTCGAAAACCGTCTTGCACCGGAAATTGCAGATATTTCCAATCAGTCCTCAAAAGAGGGAATCCGGATTGTCATTGAACTGAAAAAAGGATCAGACACAGAGCGGATTAAGCAGCTGCTCTACAAGAAGACGCGCCTGGAGGATACATTCGGCGTCAATATGCTGGCTGTTTCAAACGGACGCCCGGAGACACTTTCTCTGAAACAGGTGCTGGAATCACATGTTGATTTTCAGTTTGAGATTACAACCAGAAAATATCAGACGCTGCTCGCAAAAGAACTGGAACGGCGTGAGATTCAGGAAGGTCTGATTAAGGCAGTCGATGTGATTGACCTGATCATTGAAATACTGCGGGGTTCGAAAGATCAGAAAATGGTGCGGGCATGTCTGACGATGGGCGTGACGGATGGCATTCGGTTTAAACGCAAGGCCAGTGAGAAGCAGGCACGCGAACTGCGGTTTACGGACCGGCAGGCAACTGCAATTCTGGAAATGCGTCTTGCAAAACTGATCGGACTGGAGATCAATGCACTCTTCAAAGAGAATGAAGAGACTATTAAGAAGATTGCAAGGTATGAGGAAATCCTCAATGACTATGACACGATGGCACAGGTGATTCTGGATGACCTTGATGCGATTAAGAAGCGCTATGCGAAACCGCGGAAAACGCAGATTGAAGAAGTCGAGGAGACTGTATTTGAAGAACCGGAAGAAGAGGATCTTCCGGTCGTCGTACTGATGGACCGGTTCGGCTATACGCACAGTGTGGATCCGTCTGTCTATGAACGGAATCAGGAGGCGGCAGACAGGGAGAATAAGTACATCATCCGCTGTATGACCAGTGACCGGATTGCAGTCTTCACAGATACCGGGAATGTGCATATGGTGCGTGTAAGGGATATTCCGTACGGGAAATTCCGTGATAAGGGAACGCCGGTTGACAACATCAGCAATTATACGGCAAGCAAAGAAGTGATCCTGCATGTCGGTTCCGTGGCGGCGCTGAGAGAGCAGAAGCTGTTCTTCGCAACCAGTGCCGGCATGGTAAAAATTGTTGGCGGAGAAGAATTTGATACGTCCCGCAGGACGGCACTCGCCACAAAACTCCAGGATGCTGATGCACGTGTGATTACCGTTTCGGAAATTGACGGATATGACACGGCTGTCATACAGACGGCGGGCGGATTTTTCCTGAAATTCCCGCTTTCAGAAGTCTCAGAGATGAAGAAAAACGCGATCGGCACCCACGGAATCAAACTCGCAGATGACGACCGCGCGGAAGCAGCGATCCTGTTGAAAAAAGGAAAAGAGTGTGTTGTCCCTTACAAGGACGGACAGATTTCACTGTCGCGTCTGCGCCTCGCGAAGCGCGGCGGACGGGGAACACGGCATTGAGTTATTTAATGCCGGTAAGAACAACAGAAGCATTATCCCGCTCATTATACTGGCTGGAGATGATGTTTCCTGCTGAGCGCCGGGAGTAGATGCCCGCAAATTTACCATTGTATACGTAGAGCCCTGCCATGTTTGCGTACTCCGCAAAGGCGGGGTTCTTTTCGATAAAATCGATGTTGATGCTGCGGTATGGCGGACAGAATTCCTGGTAGATGTATTCTTTTCCGTCACATGCTTCCAGGTGTGCGGCCCATTCTTCATCCGTACAGTCACGGCCGTCATAGACACCCTGTGATCCGTAGCTGTCCATCGGTTTCAGAATCCAGCGGTCTTTGTCAGCCTTCAGTGCATCAAAGTCACAGAGGGTGTGATCCAGAATGCCTGTGAACGGAACATGTGCATCGATAAATGCACATTCTTCTTCTGTCAGAAGTGCGCGGGTCGGAGCCTCGTGCAGCATTTTAAACAGCCATTTGTTGTGGACAATCTGTGTACAGAACGCACCGATGATGCAGACGTCGCGGTTGCGTACGGCATCGAGAAACGGTGTGAGATCCGCGTAGTTTTCCATGACATCTGTCGTAACAACCCGGCGGTAAATTGCATGAATCTGTTTGCCGGAAGGAGAGTAAAGTGCATGATCCCGGTAGGTCAGTTCCGTGATTTCACAGACTTCACAGGTGACGCCTGCCTTTTCGAAGCGGCGTGCAAATTCACGGAACTCCTCAATCTCGACTGTGGCGAGGTAATCACAGATTGCCACGTGCGGATTCGGAACACGGCGGTCATAGGTTCCGTAGATCTCCAGAAATGTTTTCACCCAGGAATCCATCAGTTCATAAGTGGAGAAGTTGTATTTTTCCAGCATCTTCTTGTGCGCCGGGTTCAGAAGTGCGAGTGCCTCGTTCATGACCCGGTCTTCATTCATTGCGCTGGTACCGTCGGTATTGATCTCACAGAACTTGAAATCCTTTGTCTCATCGTTGTAAAAGATATCCATCCGGGTGACCGGAAGGAAGCTGTCGTATCCGCGCGGGGTCAGAATCAGTTCTTCCAGCGCCGGGCTGAACGGGAACAGGCGGCGGTATGCCGGGTCTTCCAGATAGGCTGCGATAATTTTTTCAAAGATTCCGTAGGTGACGCTGACGATCCGTTCGAACAACGCGGTTTCTTCTTCCGTATAGATATTCGGGATGCCGAGTGTCCGGACTGTATTCCCGTGATAGACAATGCCGTGATCGGTCAGATATTTGCGGATTTCCTGTGCGGCAGCTGCATTTTCAGCCAGATTTGCCGCAATCTCCTGTCTGTATTCTTCGTAAATTGCTTTCATATCAGTTCCTTCAGTTGTTCTCAGTGATCATGGAGTGTGCAGTTGTATTTCAGTGATCATGGAGTGTGCGCCTGCTGCCGCATAATTCATGCATCGGTGCAAGCATTTCTTTCTCGGAAGCGGAAAGACCGGATTCTGCAAGAACGAGAATCTTATGAACATATTCCTGCGCCGGCATTCCGTAGATCTTTCCATTGTAGCCATCCTGCATCAGGCTGGCTTCAGCTGCACGGATATCTGATTCCCGGCAGTTCTCAAACTGATCTGTCACAGAGTATACGGCGCTGCTGTGGAAGAAGATTCCCTTGATCAGTGCCAGATATGCCATTACATAAGGAAGCGGCATACTGTCTGCGCCGCGGATTTCGATATAATTCTTCAGACGGACATCCGGAAATGCCATGGAAAGAACATGGTCGATATCAGCAGGTGTAAACATGCGGTTCTGCCAAAGTTCCGAGACCGGGGCAGAACCTGTGTAAACCGGGGCGCCTGTGTTTCCGCTTGTCATGGGTTTCCCGGAAGCGGTTCCGTAAACACCGCTGTCAGTGGACGGAAGAAAGATCAGTGGAAGGTTCCAGATGTATTCGGCGTATTTCCGGAATCCAAAGTCCGGATCAAAGAGGCCCGGAACGATTCCGCAGCGCGCGCTGTCCACGTGATTCCAGATTGCCGTCCGGCAGAGCCAGCCATCCCATGGTTTATTTTCAAACACGGCGGTGTTGTCTGTCAGCAGCTTGATTGCAGGCATGAGAAGATAGGCACAGCGCATTTTATGGACAAAATCACGTTCGCTCACGTAATCCACTGAAATCTGTGTAGAGGCAGACCCGCGCATCATGTTCCGTCCGCGTGTATCAACAGTCCGGAAGTACCGGTCCATATACTCATAGCGTTCCTTGGGGATGAGCGGCAGTTCATCAGCTTGGCTGACCGGCTGGTATCCGACAGTGGCCAGTTCATAATTCTCCTGTTCCAGAAGCGGCTGAATCAGGGATCGGAAGGACAGATAAATCTGCCGGATTGCCTCCGGATTCTCGCGCGGCGCAATGCTGATCTCGATCTGTGCGGCCGGCTCAAGTGTAATCGCATAATCATTATTGTGAAAGCCGATCAGATGGCCATTGTGTTCTTCTGCCACGGGGAAATGTGTCCGGAGCCTTTGGAGCAGCCATTCCACACCATGCGGTTCGTAATAGGTGACGGATTCACCGGTTGCCTTATTTACCAGGAAATGCTCGATTTCCAGACCGAGTTTCTGAATGCAGTTCTGCTTGCATCCGTTGAGAAAATGATCGGTGAGCATAGAGATATTTCGTGCTTCAATATCTTTGTTCATGGCATCCTCAAAAATCTGGTTGAATTTTTTTCTGAATCATGTATAATATGGGTTGTGCGTCAGCACAGGCCGGAATAGCTCAGTTGGTAGAGCACTTCACTCGTAATGAAGGGGTCGTCAGTTCGAGTCTGATTTCCGGCTTTTTTTTGTGCCGGAAGGTCTGTGTCTGAACAGCATCTTCCGGTTTTTTGTTACCTGTTTTACAGTAGCAAAAACACTGCCTGTTTGCAAGAGAGAAAGCATACAGGATCTCTCAGAATCATCTGTAAAATTTGCATCTTTTACACGTAAACTTGTAATTGGAAAAAAAATCCTGTATGATTATGGTTTACAGGAACGAAGTTCCGGGTTTTCCGGCTTTAAACTCCTGTTGAATAAAGGGGAATATTTGATTATGAAGGGAATTATAAAACTGCTGCGTGTACTTGCAGGAATCGCTGTCGGCGCAGGCATTATTTTCCTGATTGTATTCTTTGTACGTCACAGTAAACCGGTGATCTATGATCTGCGTGCATATCTTGATCACACAGTCACTGGTTATGACGGGGAAGCGGTCATGGAAATCTCGGTCAATAAAAACGGCCTTGCGGAAGATATTCTGCCGCAGCTCAAAAAGAAAGACCATGATGCTTACGCTGCACTGACAGAGGCAATCAACTCCGGTGAAAGTGGATCCTTTATCGATACGTTGTTTGATTTGTCCGTTTCTGAGACAGAAGGACTTTCGAACGGTGATGTCGTGAAAGTCCGGTTTTCCTACGATAATGAAGAACTGGAACACTACGGGATTGCATTTACCGGCGAGACGGAAGAGATTCCGGTTGAAAACCTTGAAAAAATTAAAGAACTGGATCTTTTTGCAGATCTGAAGCTGGACTTTACGGGTATTTCTCCATACATCACGACAGATGAGAGAATCTTCTATGAGAGTGGAGAGGCTTATGTGGTCTGTTCTGTTACGCCGTCCGATCATCTGAAGGCGGGCGATCAGGTAACGGTTACCATCGATCCGGAGGAGAGTGAGCTGCCTGAGGGAACGAGAGCTGCGAAAGACAGTCAGAAGGTCACGGTTGAAGGGGCGGATTCCTTTGTGATGCACAGGGACGATCTGACAGATCAGGATCTGGAGCGGATCCGCAGCCAGGGTGAAAAAGCACTGCTGGAAAGTGATGCATTTTCGCAGACAACTGTTATACCGGAATCGGAAGAAGAAGTACAGTTCAATCCTGAAGAAGCGGGGATGCAGGTGGCAAATCTGCATTTTACAGAGCAGACAACGCTCTATGCGGACAGTGGTGCGCTTGAGTGTACGGAGGTGATCAGTCAGGAAACGCCGGATCTGTTTGCGCTGTATTATGAGTGTGATCTGGTTGCGGAAACCGGTGCGGCGGATTCTGATGAATCCGGCGATGTCATTGAAGCGGTTGAAGAAACAGAAACAAAAACAGCTGCTGCGGCAGATGAGCAGACGGTTTCGGCCGCTTCTGCTGTACAGGGCGAATCCGGATCAGCACAGGAGACAGATCCGTCAGGAGAACTTCTGGCATCTGATCAGCCGGTGATCTACCATCTCTACGGCGTGATGTTCGTCGGACATATGGTCCGCACAGCAGAAGGCAATCTGACATTCCGGATTATGAATCAGCCGGCATATGCGCCGGCACTGCATCTTTATGAATCGCAGGATATGCGTGCAGTTGCTGTAAATGAATGCATCAGGAGTCTCCCCGGAACCCTGAAGTCTGTGAGTTAAAAGGAGGGTGATACCTGTGGAATTGAATAATAGAACCAGAGATCTTGAGACACTGGTAGAAAAAGGAAGAAAATCCGGTAAAATCAATATGGCATTGTACCAGGAGTACGATGTCAAGCGGGGTCTGCGTGATGCGAGCGGCCGCGGCGTTCTGACCGGCCTGACGGAAATCTCGGACGTCGTCGGCTATAAAACCACGGCATCAGGTAGTCTGCGCCCGGATGAAGGACGCCTGTACTATCAGGGATATAACATGATGGATCTTGTCCGCGGCATCAGAAACCGACGGTTTGGATTTGAGGAGATTTCTTATCTGCTGATGTTCGGAAGCCTGCCGAAGAAAGAAGAGCTGGAAGAATTCATCGAGATTCTGACTGATTTCCGGGAGCTTCCCGGTGACTTTACACGTGATTACATCATGCGTTCTCCGAGCAACAACATTATGAATTCACTTCAGAAATGTGTGCTGTCCCTTTATTCTTATGACCCGGATCCGGAGCGCATCGATGTGCAGAATCTGGTCCGGCAGTCCTTAAGTCTTGTGGCAAAAATGCCGCTGCTTGCCGTGTACAGTTATCATGCATACAGGCATTATCTGAAGGGGGAGAACCTGTTTATCCGCAATCCTGATCCGAAGCTTTCGCTTGCAGAAAATCTGCTGCAGATGCTTCACCCGGACGGAATGTATACAGAGCTTGAGGCACGCGTTCTGGATGTTGCCCTGATTCTGCATGCTGAACATGGCGGTGGTAACAACTCGACATTTACCACCCATGTTGTATCTTCAACTGGTACAGATACGTATTCTGCAACAGCTGCCTCCCTCGGCTCGCTGAAAGGTCCGCGGCACGGCGGTGCGAATCTGAAGGTGCAGGAGATGTTCAAGGATATTAAATCGCATGTCTCAGACTGGGACAGCGAGACGGAGATCCGTGCTTATCTGAACAAGATGCTGGACAAGCGTGCGTTTGACCGCTCCGGTCTGATCTACGGCATCGGTCATGCCGTTTATACAAAATCGGATCCGCGTGCCGTGATCCTGAAAGAGTTTGCACGCCAGCTTTCCATAGAAAAAGGCATGGAAGAGGAATTCCATCTGTATGAGATGGTAGAACGGATCGGAAAGGAATGCACACAGGAAAAGCGCAACATGCTGAAGCCGATGTGCGCAAATGTCGATTTTTACAGCGGTTTCGTATATACGATGATGGATTTCCCGAAGGAACTGTTCACACCGCTCTTTGCAATCGCACGTATTTCCGGATGGTCCGCACACCGGATTGAAGAGATGGTTAACAGCGGCAAGATCATCCGTCCTGCATATAAGTATGTCGGGCATCACAGAAAATATAAGGAACTGGATGTACGCTGAGCGGAGCGTCAAGAAAAAACACTTGACATGTATCGCAATATCGCGTAGTATAAGGCGGTGGGTATGATGATACCCGCCGTTTTTTTGCGCGAAGCAAGGAGCTGTGCCGGCATGGTGCGGACTGGAGACAGAGGATTGGAACATGGAATCGTTTGTGAAGCGTTCTTTGTTGTTTGATTTTTACGGGGAATTGCTGACGGAGCATCAGAAGCAGATTTATCAGGAGATTGTCTTTGATGACTTTTCCATCAGCGAGGTCGCGCGTGACGAAGGAATCAGCCGGCAGGGTGTACATGACCTGATGAAGCGATGTGACAGGATTCTTGAGGATTATGAGTCACGGCTCCATCTGGTGGAAAAGTTTGTGGGAATCCGCAGCCGTGTAGATGAGATTCTGGAACTGACCGGGGAAGATTCTCCCGCAGGGCAAAATCGGGGACAGATGGATGAGATCCGGAAGATTGCACTGGCAATACGTGAGGAACTGTGATTTATGGCATTTGAGAGTTTAACAGATAAACTGCAGAATGTATTTAAAAATCTGCGCAGCAAGGGGCGGCTTACAGAGGCGGATGTTAAGGAAGCACTGCGCGAGGTAAAGCTTGCACTGCTTGAGGCGGATGTCAACTTTAAAGTCGTCCGGAGCTTCACCAAAACCGTTCAGGAAAAAGCCATCGGCGAGGATGTCATGAATGGCCTGAATCCGGGTCAGATGGTTGTTAAGATTGTGCATGATGAACTGGTCAGCCTGATGGGTTCGGAGATGACAGAACTTCCGCTCAATCCGGCCGGCGGACTTACTGTGATTCTGATGGTCGGTCTGCAGGGCGCAGGTAAGACAACGACTGCTGCAAAGCTTGGCGGCCAGCTCAAGGCGAAGGGCAGGAAGCCGCTTCTGGTTGCAGGTGACGTTTATCGTCCGGCGGCGATCAAACAGCTGCAGGTCAACGGTGAGAAGATGGGTGTCGATGTCTTCTCAATGGGCGACCAGCACAGCCCGGTAGATATCGCAAAGGCGGCTGTCGAGAAAGCAAAGCGTGAAAATTATGATGTCGTTCTGCTGGATACGGCAGGACGCCTTCAGATTGATGAAAACATGATGGAAGAACTGCAGGCGATCCGCGCGGCAGTTCAGGTTGATATTTCGATCCTGGTCGTCGATGCGATGACCGGCCAGGAGGCAGTCAACGTCGCGGCTGCGTTCAATGAACAGGTCGGCATCGACGGTGTAATCCTGACCAAGATGGATGGTGATACCCGCGGCGGTGCGGCATTGTCTATCAAGGCAGTCTGCGGAAAGCCGCTGCTGTATGTCGGTATGGGAGAGAAGCTCTCTGATCTCGAGCCGTTCCATCCGGACAGAATGGCAGACCGCATTCTCGGCATGGGTGATATTATGAGCCTGATCGAGAAGGCGGAGGCCAGCATTGATCAGGAGAAAGCCCGCGAGATGGAACAGCGGATCCGCAAAGCGGAATTCAGCTTTGATGACTATCTTGAGAGTATGCAGCAGATGCAGAATATGGGCGGTATTTCAGGGGTCCTGAAGATGCTGCCGGGAATCGGCGGCAAGATGAAGGAACTTGAGGGCATGATTGATGAGAAGGACATGGCCAGAAAAGAGGCGATGATTCATTCTATGACGCCGGCAGAGCGCGCAAACCCGGATCTGCTCAATCCATCGCGCAAGAACAGGATTGCAAAAGGGGCCGGTGTTGATGTAGCAGAAGTAAACCGGTTCGTCAAACAGTTTAACCAGACCCGTAAAATGATGAAACAGATGCCCGGCATGATGAAGAAGGGCAAACGTGGATTTGGAGGGTTCGGAGGACTGGGGCTTCCGTTCTGAGTGGTTGTAAAAAAATTGGTTTTGCATTCTGTCGTGGAATTGTAAAACCTTATGGAATTAGGGAATACAAGTGCACTGCACTTTGTTCTATATATTAAAAATAATAAAAAGTTAAAAATGGAGGAATTGAAAAATGGCAGTAAAAATCCGTCTGAAAAGAATGGGACAGAAGAAAGCACCGTACTACAGAATCGTTGTTGCAAATGCAACCTCTCCGCGTGACGGCAGATTCATCGAAGAGATCGGAACATATGATCCGAACCAGGATCCGAGTGCTTTCACAGTCAATGAAGAAGCTGCAAAGAAATGGCTCAACAACGGTGCACAGCCGACTGAAGTTGTTCAGAAGATCTTTAAACTTGCCGGCATTGAAAAGTAATATTGCTGGAGGTATCTTTTTATGAAAGAACTGGTAGAGGTCATTGCTAAAGCACTGGTCGAACACCCTGAAGAAGTGGTTGTTACACAGACCGAACGCGGCAATGATATCAGGATCGAGCTGAAGGTGGCGGATTCCGACATGGGTAAGGTGATCGGAAGACGCGGACGGATTGCCAAGGCGATCCGGTCTGTCGTGAAGGCTGCCTCCTCCAGAACAGATAAGAAAGTGATCGTAGATATTATTGAGTAAACAGGCATATTTCCGTGTCGGCGTTATCACATCACCGCACGGCGTTCACGGCGAAGTGAATGTGTTTCCCACAACAGATGAGCCGCGCCGGTTTTCAGAACTGAAGACGGTTTTGCTTGATCTTCCCGGCGGTTATCAGGAGCGGGATGTTGAACATGTGAAGTATCACAAAAACATGGTGATTCTCAAACTGTCCGGCATCAGCAATATGGATGAAGCCGGCCGCTACCGCAAATGTGATCTTCTGGTATCAAGAGAGCAGGCACTGCCGCTTGCGGAGAATGAATACTATATCGCGGATCTGATCGGTCTGAATGTCCGGTCGGATGAAGGCGAAGAACTGGGGAAAATCACAGATGTGATGCAGACGGCAGCGAATGATGTTTATGTTGTAAATGGCAGTGCATATGGTGAAATACTGATTCCCGTCATTCCACCCTGTGAGATCCGGGTTGACCTTGATGCGGAGACCGTAACCGTTCATCTGCTGCCGGGACTGCTGGATATGAAATAATAACGCGTATGAACTTTCAAGTTGTTACATTATTTCCTGAGATGATTCAGGATGCTGTACAAAACAGCGTAATCGGCCGTGCCATCAGAAATGGAATCATTTCTGTTGACACGGTTTGTATTCGTGATTATTCCGTCAATAAGCACGGAAGAGTGGATGATTATCCGTATGGCGGCGGCGCCGGCATGGTCATGGAGGCGGAACCTGTCTATCAGGCCGTGCAGCATGCGGTCAAGCAGACAGCCGGACATCCGCGTGTAATCTATCTGACACCGCAGGCAGAGGTTCTGGATCAGACGAAAGTCGAATCGCTCGCGCTGGAGGAGGATCTGATTCTTCTGTGCGGCCATTATGAAGGGATTGATGAGCGGGTTCTGCAGGAAGTGGTGACAGACTACGTTTCAATCGGCGACTACGTGCTGACCGGCGGGGAACTCGGTGCACTGGTGCTGATCGATGCTGTTTCCAGATTTGTTCCGGGCGTGCTCGGCAATGATACCTCTGCAGATTTTGAGTCGATGCAGGATAATCTTCTGGAATATCCGCATTACACACGGCCGGAAGTCTGGCATGAAAAAGCAGTTCCTCCCGTACTGCTGTCGGGAGATCACAAAAAAGTGGAGGAATGGCGGTATCAGGAAGCTGTCCGCCGCACGGAAGAACGCCGTCCAGATCTTCTGTTAAAAGCACGCAGGATTGTATGTGCATGGTATGGGGCAGAAGAAGTCGGTGTCTTTGCAGAAGCACTCCTGTCACGCGTCTCACGTTATGGTGAATTGCTGAATTATAACCGGAATGCCCTGCGTAAAAAGAGACGGGAATTGTCAGACAGAGATCTGCTGCTGCTTGTCACGGATGATGCCGCCGGCGAATCTGTTCCGGAAAAGCTTCTCGGAAGTCATTCGTCTGTGGCTGTCGTGATTGCAGGTTCTGCAGACTGTCAGGATTCGGAAACGACGACAGAACAGATGACTGCTTACTGGGAGAAGAAGGGATTTTCTGCGGCCGGCATCTATCATGCGGATGTAAATGCTGATGCCATAAAAATAACAGAGCTGGCGCTGGAAATCCGAATGAATGCAGTGAAACAGCCTTCCGGGGGCTTTCCGGGAGAAACCTGAATTTATAGTTGCATTTCCGGACGCTTTCGGATATAATAGCATATGTTGTCCGTATCCGGCCTGCATTTTTATGTCCGGGAGCGGAAAGATGGCAGAGAATTCTGCCGGAAATAATTCAGATGGTCCGCTGTCACGTTAATCGGTGATAAGAACATCCATAGATTGTTCAAAGGAGAGATTATATTATGAATGAGATTATCAAAAAGATCGAAGAAGCACAGCTGAAGAGCGAAATCACACCGTTTCGTGTAGGCGACACCATTCGCGTACATGGTAAGATCAAAGAGGGTAACCGTGAACGTATCCAGATCTTCGAAGGTGTTGTCATCAAACGTCAGGGCGGCGGAAACCGCGAGACATTCACCGTTCGTAAGACTTCCAATGGTATCGGCGTTGAGAAGACATGGCCGCTTCATTCTCCGAATGTTGAGAAGATTGAAGTTGTTCGCCGCGGTAAAGTAAGACGCGCGAAACTGTTCTATCTGAGAGACCGTGTCGGTAAAGCAGCAAAGGTTAAAGAGCTGATGCGCTGATGGTCAGATATTAAGCAGGATACATGACGAGGATTCCTTTTTGGAATCCTCGTTTTCCATATAGCGGAGGAAAAAGAAATGAATGATATACAGTGGTACCCGGGGCATATGACGAAGGCAAAGCGTCAGATGCAGGAAGATCTGAAACTGGTCGACCTGATCATTGAGCTTGCAGATGCCAGAATTCCTGCAGCCAGCAGAAATCCGGATATCCGCCAGCTGGGGCAGGGCAAAGCGAGACTGATCGTTCTGAACAAGGCTGATATGGCAGATGAGGCAGTGAACCGGGCATGGCTGAATGCATTTCAGAAAGAAGGATACACGGTACTGCTGGCTGACTCCCGGAAGCGCTCTGATCTGAATAAGATCAATGCGCTGATCCAGGAAGCCTGTAAAGAACGGATCGAGCGCAATAAGCGCCGCGGATTCAAAAATAAACCGATCCGCGCGATGGTCGCTGGAATTCCGAATGTCGGGAAATCAACGTTCATCAATACAGTGGCCGGGCGCGCATCTGCAAAGACCGGTAATCAGCCGGGGGTGACAAAAGGAAAACAGTGGATTCATCTGAAAAACGGCCTGGATCTGCTTGATACGCCGGGAATCCTCTGGCCGAAATTCGAGGATCCGCACGTGGGAGAACTGCTTGCAATGACAGGCTCCATCCGTCAGGACATCCTGAACAGAGATGAACTTGCCGTTCGTCTGATCCGGCTGATGCAGGATGAATATCCGGGTGTGCTCGCAGATTTCTATAAGATTGAAGAGACAGAGGATCCGGCCGAATTCTTACAGAGGATCGCAGAGGTGCGCAACTGCGTCGCCAAAGGAAATGAACTATCTGTCGATAAAGCTGTTCAGATTCTGCTCGAGGAATTCCGCAACGGAAAAGTGGGACGGATTTCATTGGAAAAGCCGGGGGATGCAGCCGTATGACAAAGAAAGAAGAAATGCAGCTGAAACGTGAGGAAAAGTTCCGGAAGGAAATGGAACGCGTCGAGGCTATGTGTGCATATGAGAAAGAATATGACACATGCAGTCTGATCTGTGGCGTAGATGAAGTCGGACGCGGACCGTTTGCGGGTCCGGTCATGGCTGGAGCGGTAATTCTTCCGAAAGATGTCCGGATTCCTTATATCAATGACTCGAAGAAGCTCAGTGAGAAGCGGCGTGAGGAATTGTACGATGTGATTCAGGAGAAAGCCATTGCAATTGGAATCGGAACCGCGTCTCCGCAGCGGATTGATGAGATCAATATCCTTCAGGCGACGTATGAAGCGATGCGGCAGGCGGTCGGAAAACTGCAGGTGAAGCCTGAAATTCTGCTGGTAGATGCCGTTGAAATCCCGGATCTGGAGATCCGCCAGGTTCCGATTATCAAGGGTGATGCAAAGAGCCAGAGCATTGCCGCGGCAAGTATCATTGCGAAAGTGACCCGGGACCGGCTGATGGCAGAATATGACAGACTGATGCCGGAATATCATTTTGCATCCAATAAAGGATATGGCACGCGGGAACATATCGAGGCGCTGAAAAAATACGGGCCGACAGAGATTCACAGGAGGAGTTTTATTCATAAATATATTTAATGAGATGTGTAAGGAGAGGTATGAATAAGAGAAGTGTCGGGAGTGAGAAGGAAAAACGGGCCGCGAAATATCTGGAAGAAGCCGGCATGCGGATTCTGGCCCGCAATTTCCGGTGCCGGCAGGGAGAAATTGATCTCGTCGCTGCGGACGGCAATGTAATTGTTTTTGTCGAGGTCAAATTCCGGAAAAATGCCGGGGCGGGACTTCCTGAAGAAGCCGTTACGGCGCGTAAGATGCAGAGGATTTCCAGAACAGCAGAATTTTTCTATGCAAGATATCAGCTTTCGCCGGACACGCCGTGCCGCTTTGATGTCATCGCGATCGAAGGAGATTCGCTGCGGCACTATCGGGATGCATTTCCATTTGCCGGATAGATAATCCGGAAAACTCCTTCAACACAAAAATAACGGACTGCCGAAAGGCAGTCCGTCTGTCGTTTGTTTCAATGTCGTGCCGCGCCGTGATGGCGTTCCAGCAGCTGATTGATCTTATAGGTATTATCACGAACCTTATCGATCGAGACATCATGGTTCAGCGTATCGATGATGCTGGCCAGATAGCGTTCCATCTTCGCCGGGGTGTACCACGGCTTTTCGAGCAGATCCGGCTGCTGATAGACCAGATCTGTCGTAATGACACGTGAAATCAGTCCTTTTTCGTAATAGTCATCAAATGTGGAAAATCCGTCCGTAAACAGACCAAACGTCGCACAGATATAGACATTTCGCGCGCCGCGTTCCTTGAGCTGGGATGCGACATCCAGCATGCTGCCGCCGGAAGAGATCATATCGTCGATGACAACGCAGTCTTTACCTTCGACGGAATCGCCGAGATACTCGTGCGCGACAATCGGATTTTTGCCGTTGATGATCTGTGAATAATCACGGCGCTTGTAGAACATTCCCATATCGACGCCGAGAATATTTGCAAAGAAGATTGCACGGGACATGGCGCCCTCATCGGGGCTGATTACCACCATGCTGTCTTTGCTGAATGAAATATCCGGATAGGCATCAATCAGCGCCTGCATAAACTGATAACTCGGAAAGAAGTTATCAAATCCATGCAGCGGGATCGCGTTCATAACACGCGGATCGTGGGCATCGAATGTCAGAATATTGGCGACACCCATGTTGGCAAGCTCCTGCATTGCAACTGCACAGTCGAGTGACTCACGTGCACTGCGGCGGTGCTGGCGTCCTTCATACAGGAACGGCATGATGACGTTGATACGGTGTGCCTTGCCGGTTACAGCAGAAATGACACGCTTCAGATTCTGGAAATGGTCATCGGGCGACATATGATTGATGCGGCCAAATGCCTTATAAGTAACACTGTAATTACAGACATCTACCATAATAAAGAGGTCAGTGCCGCGGGCAGATTCGTTTAAGATTCCTTTACCCTCACCGGTTCCGAAACGCGGGAGGGAGCATTCAATAATATAATTATCTGCACAGCAGCCGTGAATATCGGCTTTTTCCGGAAACTCCTGAATCAGCTCCTGTCTTGCCTCAACGAGATATCCATTGACCTGACGGACAATTTCTTCACATCCTGGAAGCGCAATCAGTTTCAGCGGGCCGACCGGAACAGCACCGGCGAGATGTTCAAAATTAGACATAGAATTCTCCGATCTGAAAATGTAGTAAACATTGTCTGGGAAATGATCGAAACAACTGCTTAATTTATAGCATTATTCATAGGGAGTGTCAACCTTCAGTGCTTGATTTTTTGGGTGGTACTTGCTATTATTGTGACATCTGTGCAGTGCTTCGGGAGGATTGTATGGCAGAGAAATTACATGTGATCAGCGGGATCGTACCGGGCAGTATCGCAGAAGAGCTGGAAATAGAAGCCGGCGACATCCTGTGTGAGATGAACGGTTCGGTAATTGATGATATTTTTGATTATCAGTTTCACATGGAAAATGAATATCTGGAGATTCTGATCCGGAAAAAGGACACAGAAGAGGAGTGGCTTCTCGAAGTAGAAAAGGATGAGGATGAGGATCTCGGCCTGCAGTTTGCCAGCGGCCTGATGGATGAATACCGGTCCTGCAGAAACCGGTGTGTTTTCTGCTTTATCGACCAGTTGCCGCCGGGCATGCGGGAGACGCTGTATTTTAAGGATGACGATGCCCGGCTGTCTTTTCTGCAGGGAAACTATGTAACTTTAACAAATATGAGTGATCATGATATTGAAAGGATTATCCATTATCATCTGGGGCCGATCAATATTTCTTTTCACACAACCAATCCGGAACTGCGGTGCAGGATGCTGCATAACCGTTTCGCAGGGGAGGCGCTGCAGAAAGCGGCGCGGCTTGCAGAGGCGGGGGTGCCGCTGAATGGTCAGATTGTCCTCTGCCGCGGTTTAAATGACGGAGCGGAACTGGACCGCACAATCCGGGATCTTGCAGCTTATCAGCCTGCGCTCGGGAGCGTTTCTGTCGTTCCGGTCGGTCTGACAGATTACCGGGAAGGCCTTTATCCGCTGGAACCCTTTGATGAAGCGGATGCAAAACAGGTGCTTGAACAGATTCATTTCTGGCAGAAGCGCTATCTGCAGCAGTACGGTACACGTCTGATTCACGCATCGGATGAATGGTACCTGCTTGCGGGCGAAGAACTGCCGGATGCGGATTCCTATGAAGGATTTCCACAGCTTGAGAACGGTGTCGGGATGCTTCGTCTGCTGGAGGAGGAAGTTGCTGTTGCGCTGCAGGAGCGGCAGGAAAACAGACGGTCTGTACCGGACCGGACGGTTTTAATCGCGACAGGAATGCTGGCGGCACCTGTGCTCCAGAAGCTTTCCGGGCGGATTATGGATCAGTATCCGGCACTGCATATCAGCGTACTGCCTGTCCGGAATGATTTCTTTGGGAATAAAATCACAGTGTCCGGCCTGATTACCGGCCGGGATCTGATCCGGCAGATTCAGGAGTCCGCTGCTGCCAAGGCGCCCTGTGAAGCTGTACTGATACCCTGTAATATGCTGCGAAGCGGTGAGACGGTTTTTCTGGATGATATTACCGTCGAAGAAGTCACCCGCGCAGTCGGTATTCCGGTGATTCCGGTAGATGCTGACGGCGGGGCGCTGGTTTCGGCGCTGCTTGCAGAAACATATAAACCTTTGAAACGGAGACAACAATATGAGCAAACCGATTGTAGCCGTGATCGGGCGTCCGAATGTAGGAAAATCGACACTGTTTAATGCACTGGCCGGAGAGCGTATTTCAATTGTAAAAGATACGCCGGGTGTCACACGTGACCGGATCTATGCCGATGTAACCTGGCTGGACCGCTCCTTCACGATGATCGATACCGGCGGTATTGAGCCGGACAGCAGTGACATTATTCTGTCACAGATGCGGGAACAGGCCATGATTGCTGTCGAAACCAGTGATGTGATCATCTTTATGACAGATGCGCGCACCGGTATGGTGGATGCAGATCTGCAGGTGGCAGATCTCCTCCGCAGGAGCAAACGACCGGTCGTTCTTGCGGTCAATAAAGTGGATTCCTTCAAGCGGCAGGAAATGGATGTCTATGAATTTTATAATCTGGGAATCGGAGATCCTTACCCGATCTCAGCCGAGGGCAAGCAGGGAATTGGCGAACTGCTGGATGCAGTTATTGCGCATTTCCCGGAAAAAAGCGCTGATGAAGATCAAAATGAAATTCCGCGGATTGCAATTGTCGGCAAGCCGAATGTCGGAAAATCCTCGATTATCAACAAGCTGCTCGGTGAGGAACGCGTAATCGTATCAGACATTGCCGGTACGACCCGCGATGCAATCGATACGACTGTGAAGCATAATAAGCGGGAGTATACATTTATTGATACTGCCGGACTCCGCAGGAAAAGCAAGGTGAAAGAGGATCTGGAGCGCTACAGCATTATCAGAACCGTAGCGGCAGTCGAGCGGAGTGATGTTGCGGTCGTCGTCATTGATGCGACAGAAGGCGTGACCGAGCAGGATGCGAAAATCACAGGCATCGCGCATGACCGCGGCAAGGGTCTGATCATCGCCGTCAACAAGTGGGACGCGATCGAAAAAGACACGAAGACAACGAAGAAATTTGAGGAAGACATCCGTCAGATTCTTTCGTTCTGTCCTTATGCCGAGATCATGTTTATTTCCGCCAAAACAGGACAGCGTCTGATTAAATTATATGATATGATTGACATGGTTCTGGAGAATCAGAACATGCGGATCGCGACAGGTGTTCTGAATGAGCTTCTTACAGAAGCAGTTGCGATGCAGCAGCCGCCTTCAGATAAAGGCAAACGTCTTCGTATTTATTACATGACGCAAGTCGCCGTCGGCCCGCCGACCTTTGTTCTGTTTGTCAATGACAAGGAATTAATGCACTTTTCATATCTGCGCTATCTGGAGAACCAGATCCGTGATGCTTTCGGCTTTCGCGGAACGGCTCTTCGTCTCCTGACAAGAGAGCGGAAAGGAAAGGATCAGTAACTATGATACGTCTTATCGTATTTATCATCGGATATGTATTCGGGCTGTTTCAGACAGGATACATTTACGGAAAAATGAACGGAATTGATATCCGGAAGTCCGGAAGCGGCAATGCGGGTACAACCAACGCCCTGCGCACGCTGGGACTGAAAGCAGGACTGATTACGCTGGCAGGCGATCTTGGCAAATGCATTCTCGCGGTTCTGCTGACCTGGCTGCTTTTCCACAAGCAGTATCCGGATCTGGTGCCGCTGCTGAAGATCTGGACTTCGGCCGGTGTTATCATCGGACACGACTTCCCGTTTTATCTCGGATTTAAAGGCGGCAAGGGAATCGCTGCAACCGGCGGCATGATCATTGCGTTTGGGGATCCGCTGCTGATCATCATCGGACTTGCGGTTTTCATCAGTCTGTTTTTGATTACACATTATGTTTCACTTGCGTCATTATGCCTGTCCATTTCATTTCTGGCGGGCGTGATCATCAGAGGATCTCTCGGCCGGTATGGGATGCTGCAGCCGCAGCGGATGGAACTGTACCTGATTGTAGTGGTTCTGACGGCGATCGCTTTCTACGGACACAGAGGAAATATCGACCGGCTGATCCACGGATGTGAGCGGAAAACATATCTGTATAAGAAATCGGATTTATAAGAAGTTATAACGGAAACAGGCCTGCAGCACTGGCTGATATGTTTCAGAAAGGGGATTATTCAAATGGCTAAGATCGGTATGATTGGATCAGGCAGCTGGGGGACGGCAATTGCAAAACTGCTGTCTGACAAAGGAAATGAACTGGTTGTCTGGTCGTTCCTGGATTCGGAGACAGAGATGTTCCGGAAACATCATGAAAATACAGAACGCCTTCCGGGCGTTAAACTGCCGGAAGACGTTGTTTTCACCAGCAGCCTGGAAGAAGCAATCAAGGATGCTGAACTTCTTGTATTTGCGGTTCCTTCACCGGTTGTCCGCAGTACCGCGCACAATATGAGCCGCTTTGTCAAAGACAACATGCTGATCGTCAGTCTCGCAAAAGGAATTGAAGAGCAGACACTGATGACAATGAGCGAAATCATTGAGGAAGAGATCCCACAGGCGGATGTGGCAGTTCTCTCGGGCCCGAGCCATGCAGAGGAGGTCGGCCGCGGTCTTCCGACAACCATTGTCGCAGGTGCGCATTCAAAGGAGACGGCACTGCGTGTACAGGAACTCTTTATGTCTCCTGTTTTCCGTGTCTATACCAGTTCTGATATGCTTGGCATCCAGATTGGTGCGGCGCTGAAAAACGTAATTGCACTGGCAGCCGGTATTGCGGATGGAATCGGATACGGAGACAATGTCAAGGCAGCCCTGATCACGCGCGGCAGCACGGAGATCGCACGTCTCGGCCGCGCAATGGGCGCGAACGAGAAGACGCTGTTCGGCCTTTCCGGAATCGGTGATCTGATTGTTACGTGTGCCAGCAAACACAGCCGCAACCGCATGGCGGGATATCTGATGGGACAGGGCCGCACAATGAAAGAGGCCATGGATGAAGTGCATCAGGTTGTAGAAGGTGTGTATTCGGCAAAGGCAGGTCTCGCACTGGCACAGAAATACAACATTGAAGCGCCGATCATTACCGTCGTAAACCATGTCCTTTTTGACGGACTGTCTGCATCGGATGCTGTTAATGAACTGATGCAGCGTGAAGGCAAGGATGAGATTGACAACTGGGAATGATCCTTCGGCGGAACGCAGAGAGACGACACACAAGTGTATCGCGCAGCCCGTGCGCGGCCGGAGATCATGATGGAACGTCAGGGATTCGTCCTTGAAATAGATGCGAAAGAATAGTATAATATCGGTAGCCCGAGATGTCCGGATTCCTGCAATTTTGAACCTACAATTTCTTTAAACAGGGTTTCCTACATTGTCGCACTGATGTCAGGCCCCATCAGATCAGGGGAAGGCAGATGTGTATCTGCGGTCACCCACTTGACTTCGCTTAGGAGTCAAAACAGCAGGGAACGGCATACCGGGTTACTTTATGCGCACAGCGCATTTTTGACCACAGGAAAACAGTCCCCGCCACAGGCGTGTGGATTTGAATTAAATAATTGTATCAACAGCGAAGATGGCGTCTGCGGATTACGGGTCCGCAGCAATCATGCGCAGTCACAGAAGAGAGGTTCATCCGGGGGCTGAGAGGTGGACCGGTTACGGCGGCGTATGAGAATTTCCCGCCGGAGCTTTTTTTCTGAAGAATTCATGCAGGACAGACCACAGCCGTTCAGACGGCAGTGAGGATTTCGGAGATATCCGGAAATCACAGAGATATCCGGAAATCACAGGGGTATTCGGAAATCACAAGGGTATCCGGATATCACAGAGTATCCGGACGGGATGTCTCCCGTGCATGGATCTGCGTAGGAAAAAACGTAAGCGCACGTAACGCGCAGTCCAAGTGTCCGCATTGCGAAAGCAAATGCTTTTTGTGATTGCGGGAAACAGGGTGGTACCGCGGAAAGATTCGTCCCTGGCAAAGTGTCATTTACGACACGGCGCTGAAGGGGCTTTTTTTCTGCCATTTTCTGTACGGAATCTTTTTTATACAGGAGAAACACTTCATTTTGAAAATGTAGGAGTCCGCTTCGGACTTTTAAATCATTTTATAAAATATCACAGGAGAGGAAGTAAACATGAACGAAGAACTCAGACAGAAATTGTCACAGGTGGTTGAAAAGACCATCGGCAATCTTCAGAAGGCCGGAAACCTTGAGACACTGAACGAGATACGCGTGGGTGTTCTCGGAAAGAAAGGTGAGCTGAAGCAGCTGATGAAGGGAATGAAGGACATTCCTGCAGAAGAGCGCCCGAAATTCGGCCAGCTTGTCAATGAAGCCCGTGACAAGATTGAGCAGAATCTGGAACTGGTTAAGAAAAACCTTGAGAAGGCTGCCATGGAGGCGCGGATTGCATCGGAGTCCATCGATGTGACCCTTCCGGCAAAGAAACCGGAGATCGGACACCGCCATCCGAATACCATTGCGCTCGAAGAAGTACAGCGTATTTTCGTCGGAATGGGCTATGAAGTTGTGGAAGGTCCGGAAATCGAGTATGACGAATACAATTTTGAGAAACTGAACATTCCGGCAAACCATCCGGCAAAGGATGAGCAGGATACCTTCTACATCAACAAAGAGATTCTGCTTCGTACGCAGACTTCTCCGATTCAGGCGCGTATCATGGAGCAGGGAAAACTGCCGATCCGCGATACCGACCCACAGGGCCGCCTTTCCTCTTTTTATACCCATGGTCTCCCTCCGTTGCTATTTCTTGGAAGCGAAGTCATACGCCTGTCCCACCCAGCCGAGCAGCTCTTCGTCGAGCTCCTCCGGGGAACCGACGACGATATGGGTGGTCCAGCGGCCGGGATAGGGCTCCGTTTGAGCGGCCACCCGCGGGGACGCCAGGCGACAGGGCAGGCCCAGGGAAATGGTGATCCAGGGGTCCCAGATTTTCTTGACATCAGGATTGTCGATTTGAACAAGGACATTCCCCAAGTCAGTCTTAACCCAAGTCTCAACGCTGTTGCCGAGATAGATATTCGCCGTAACGATACCGTCCTCAACACCCGCGCCCGGTTCACCGACAGAAAGCGACTCAGGACGCGCCATAACGAGAGCCTTGTCGCCGGCCTTGAGAGTCTTTGCCCATCTAGGAGCCGTGAAAGCCTGACCCTTAACCTCAACATGGCAACCGTCATCAATCCCCTTCACTTCGCACGGGAAGAACGCAACCTTGCCCACGAACCCCGCAACGAACGTGTCAACAGGGTCTCTGTAAATGTCGCTGGGTGTTCCTATCTGGATTATGTGGCCGAGCTTCATTACGATTATTCTGTCCGACAAGCTCATTGCCTCCACGCGGTCATGAGTAACATACATGGCCGTTATTCCCAGAGATTTCTGAAGCCTCCTGATTTCAACGCGCATCTGTTCGCGGAGAAGTGCGTCAAGGTTGCTCAATGGCTCGTCAAGAAGGAGCACTGAAGGTTCGACGATTAGGCTTCTTGCGAGCGCGACTCTCTGCTGCTGTACTCCCGAAAGTCTTGAAGGCGGACGCTTCCCCATCTGTCCAAGTCCAACCATCTCAAGGAATCGCTGGACTTTCTCGTCGATGTCCTTCTGTGGGACTTTCCTCAGTTTCAGGCCGTATCCCACATTGTCCGCAACGTTCATGTGAGGGAACAGCCCGTAACTCTGGAACACCATCGCCGTATCTCGCTTGTTTGGCGGAGTGTTGGTTACGTCGTTGTCGCCTATCATGATTTTGCCCGATGTTGGCTGTTCAAATCCCGAGAGCATACGGAGGATTGTTGACTTCCCGCACCCTGAAGGCCCTAGAAGCGTTACGAGTTCGCCCGGCTCAAGTCTGAATGAAACGCCGCCTACTGCCGCAACGTCCTGCCCTGACTGCGGGTCGCGGAATATCTTTTTTATGTTGTCGAATGTTACTGATTTACTCGCCAATTTCGTTTTCTCCTTTCTTCATCATGTAACGTTCTTCATAAGGTTTGTGTTCTCGCGGACGAGAAGCCTCATTATCCCGAACGCACCGAACACTATTATGATTAGAACGGTTGAAAGTACGCTCGCAAGCCCGAATCTCAAGTTTTCAGAGAAATTATAGATTAAGACCGTGATGTGATACCATCTCGCCGAAATCAGGAAGATTACCGCGCTGACAGCTGTCATTGAACGCACGAAAGTGTATGACAGGCTCGACAGGAATGCGGGTCTCACCAATGGCAGCACTATCGTCCTGAACACCGTAGCCTGATCCGCGCCCAAGTCCGTAGCAGCCTCCTCGATTGAAGGGTCAATCTGACGCAGCGACGCAATTCCGCCCTCAATTCCGACTGGAAGCTCACGGATTACGTAGTTGATGATGATTATTGCCGCTGTCCCGACGAGGATTATAGGCGCATGGTTGAACGCTAGAATGTAGCTTATACCGAGCAATGTTCCCGGAAGTGCAAACGGAGTCATCAAAAGCATCTCAAGCAGCTTCTT
>JAFRGW010000131.1 GCA_017433615.1 Eubacterium sp. | reverse complement strand
GCCTTCTCCGACTATCTCCGGGAAAATCTGAATTTCGCGGACAAAAGCAATCCCGTCTCCTTTTCCAAGGAGCTGAATCACATCCGCACCTACAGTAAAGATAACGCTGACACAGGGCGATGCTGAACCTGATTTCAGCTGGTCGGAAGTGCCTGACAACATAAGGGTCATATCTGAGGAGAGCAAAAAGCGTCTTGGAAACTTTGATCTTCTTGTTTCCGGAGAGCTTCTTATAAGTGATCTTGCCGCCGCTGTTTGCTTTTGCCTTGAGCTTGAAGGATACTTTCTTCTTTTTCAGCTTGGAGTATTTAACCTTCTTGCTCTTCTTGAACTTCTTAAGTGTCGGGTTCTTCTTCGCAAGTGCTTTCTTGGCTGCATCCAGCTTCTTAACTGCATTGGAGTCAACCAGCTTCTTCTGGTCAGCCGTCAGTGCATTGTAAGCCTTCTCTGCCGCGGAAACAGCATCCTTTGTAGAAGATGTTGTCAGCTTGTTCAGCTGATCTGTAACCTTCTTCGCTGCTGCTGTGTCAGCTGCCTTCTTCTCTTCTGCTGCCTTTGCTGCATCCTCTGCTGCCTTCTTCGCTGCTGCTGCCTTTGCTGTCTCTGCTGCATCAACGGCTGCCTCAAGTGCTGCCTTTGCTGCATTGATATCTGCAGATGTTGCGTTCGGATCTGCAAGGGTGTCATTGAGTGCTTTCACCGCATCTGCAACAGCCTTGGCATTCTCTTCCGGATATGCGGAAGTATCAATCTTTGCTGCATCCTCTGCTGCCTTCTTCGCTGCTGCTTCAGCCTCTGCCTTTGCTGCTGCCTCAGCTTCAGCTGCTGCCTTGGCTTCTTCTGCTGCGGCAACTGTATCCTCAACAGCCTTCTTTGCTTCTGCGATCTTTTCCTTGTCTCCGGTCTTAACTGCTTCGTTGACACCAGCCATGGCATCTTCAACAGCCTTTGCATGTTCTTCGTCGTATGCAGAAGTGTCGATCTTTTCAAGTGCCGGAATGGTCTCAATATTTCCTCTTGCGATCTCTTCGAAGCAGATACCGCAGTAGGTGATGTCAGCTTTCTCGCCAGGTTCTTCATAAGAAGGCTCGATGGTAACAACACCTTCCTTGGTGAACTCAGCTTTGTGGCCTTCTGCTTTGACAGGTTCGACGATTTCATCATACTGCTCGTCTTCTTCCGGGCACCACTCACCGCAGACTGCACATTTCAGTGCATAAACACTGATGCCGTCCTCTGTGCAGGTAACCGGTACAGAGCGCTCGTCGTTTAATTCGTACTCATACTGATGTCCGGTTGCCGGAACCTTGACAGTTGTGCGGTTCAGTTCTTCATTGTCGTCCTGGCAGTAAATAACCAGATCATAGGATCCTTCTTCTGTACAGGTCGGTGCAACTTCGTTCTCCTTGACAGCCTCACCCGGATTATGTCCGGCTGCGTCAATTGTTTCATGCTTCACAACCTCAGATGCATCACAGCGTGTGCAGTACTGAACGAGGTCGTACTCATACGGCTTCGTGTCGTCGTAATCATCTGTGCCCGGCTTGTTTACTACGTTTTCAACAACAGCATCTGCCCAGTCATGGCCGAGTGCTTCTGTCTCAACTTTATTGCGGGAGAATTCATACTCGCCACAGTTTTCACAGTATACAACTGCCTCATAGGAGCCGCCTTCTGTACAGGTTGCCTCGATCTCGTTCTCCTTGACAACCTTGCCCTGCTTGTGGCCGAGTGCCGGAATCTCAACTGCGAAACTCTCTGTAACCGTGCTGCCGTCGCTCAGTTCTTCAGAAGTGAATGTGTATTCACCGGTTCCGATTTCTTCGCATTTCGGCTCTGTTGTAACTGCGTAAGAATCGGTTACGTCAAACTTCTCAATCTTGACGTCTTTGTGTGTCTCATCATTTGCACATACATAGGTATATTCAACAGATCCTGTTCCCGGTTCTTCTTCATTCCAGTAAACCTTTGCAGTCTCAGCCTTCTCACCATATGCATGACCGATTGCCGGTACGATGATCTCCTCGTCTACAGCGCCGCAGACTTTGCAGATACCATAGTACTTGCCGTCCTCTTCGCAGGTCTCTTCCTTGATGACCTTCTTGTTCCAGTCATGGCCTGTTGCCGGAACAACTTCCTCTTTGGTCTCTTCGCATCTGGAGCATTTGAATACATCCAGACCGTCTTCTTCGCATGCTGCAGCAACAGACTTCTCGTCATCCTTGACCCAGTCATGATCTAGTGCCTCGATTTCCTTTGCCTCACGGCTCAGCTCTTCTTTGCACTCTGTGCAGTAAACAACTTCATCATAGGAGCCTGCCTCTGTGCAGGTAGCATCTACAACATTTTCCTGAACAGCTTCGCCAGGTGTGTGGTCAAGTTTTGCGACTGTTTCCTTGTGAACGTCTCCGCATACGGAGCAGACCTCAACAAACTCGCCTTCTCTGGAGCATGTTGCATCTCTGGAAACATCCTCGTCCTTTACATAGTCATGGCCGGCTGCTTCAACTTCGTTCTCCTCTGTGTAATCACAGCGGGAGCACTTCATGACATCAACACCGGCTTCTGTACAGGTCGGTGCAACCGAAGCTTCTTCATCCTTCTGCAGGTCATGTCCGAGTGCCGGAACTTCCTTTGTTTCGCGGGAGATTTCTTCGCCGCACTCTGTACAGTAAACAACTTCATCATAGGAGCCTGCCTCTTCGCAGGTTGCCTCTTCGATCTTTTCCTGTTCAGCTTCGCCAGGTGTATGTTCCAGCTTCTCAACCGGACGCTCTTCTGTTTTGCCACAAACGCTGCAGGTATAAAGTGCTGTGCCTTCTTCTGCGCAGGTTGCTTCCTGAATGGTCTCTGTCAGCTCCCAGCTGTGCTCTGTAAGTGCCGGAATTACATCCTCATATTTGTCAAGCTCTTCGCCGCAGTCCGGGCAGTTCAGCACGTACATTGCGGAACCTTCACCGATGAAGTTTCCGTCTTCATCTTCTTCACAGGTCGCTTTCTGATCGACAAATTCGGTATAGAGATCTTTCTTCTCCTCACGGAAGGTTGCGAGTCTGTCCGCATCATCCGGGATGATGATCATATGACCCTTCGCCGGAATCGTCTCTGTGATTTTTTCGCCGCAGCGTGTGCAGGTAAATGTCTTCTCGCCGTCTTCTGTGCAGGTTGCTTCCTTTGTGATCTCGCCGTCTTCATCAGCATATTCATGGCCAAGTTCATTGGTTTCAACCTTTTCACGATTCAGCTCTTCACCGCATTCTTTACAATAGGTGACAAGCTCATAAGAACCACGCTCTGTGCAGGTTGCTTCCACAACGTTTTCGCGGACCGGTTCAGCCGCTGCATGGTCGATTGCCTCAGCGACCTCTGTCTTTGTCTCATCGCAGTTCTTGCATGCATAAACATTTTCGCCTGCTGCATTGCAGGTTGCCGGTGTGGACTTCTCCTCATCGAGAACCCATTCATGATCTGCCTTCTCTGTGTAGACAGTATCACGGCTCAGCTCTTTGCCGCAGAATTTACATTCTGTGACAACATCGTAAGAACCTTCTTCTGTACAGGTTGCCTCTTTGACAGAATTCTCATCTGTAAATTCTTCGCCCGGTACATGGATGCCGGTTGCCTCGATCGGCTCTGTGTAAGAATCTCCGCAGTCTTCACGCTGACAAGTATATGTCATTTCACCTTCGTCTACACAAGTTGCCTCTTTGGTAACAACACCCGCGTCATAATCATGGCCGAGTGCATCCTGCACATCTGTCTTCTGTGTGGCCTTAACCTCACCGTCAACAACTGCAGAATACTCTGTGTATCCGTCTTCTGTACAAGTCGGTTCTACTGTTGCTACTTCAGATTCATAAGACTGTTCGCCATAGACAAACGTCTTATAATCCGATGCCCAATCCACACCTGTCGGATCGGCTGCAAATGCCATCGACGGGAAGCCGCTGACTACAACAGCTGCCGTGAGAGCAGAAGCAAATAATCGTTTGATGTTTCCTTTCATAATCTAAGCTCCTCTTCACAAATGAATGCTTCATGATTCGAATGTTAACGGGTTACAATTTTAAATTCTGATCAAAATTTAAAAAGTGGCGGTAGACATAGATTTTTTTTGTTCCTCCTTCCGCAAAATTATTTCAATCGCAGACCACCCCCTGCGAAGAAACCATAACCGGTGGTGCAGCCCGGCAGGATCTCATTCCGGATCCGGTGTGCCGGCATTTTATGACATAATGATTATTATGTTTTTTTGGTGTGCGCAGTTTTCAATTTCTGACAGCAGAAGGGTTTCGCCCGGGTGTATGATCGTATACCCGGGGCCGGAAATCTGTTATTTGTGTACAAAAAACGTCATAAGGGGAAAATTCTGAATATTTCGCTGCGCATTAGAAATGAAATGCCGGCAGGAAATAAGAACCAAAATAAGCCTCATCCATGTCAGAAATGGAAAAGGCATTCTAAAACGCTTTTAGAAGCGTTCGTTGTGTTTACTTAACACACGCTTGAAATCAAAAGAATTGTCTGTTAATATGTGTATAAAGTATTTTCTGCAGATTTTATCACATAATAATCATTATGTGATTTTTTGATGTTATGGAATCTCTTTATTCCCTATACAGAACTGCACTACAGAGACGGATTATCACTTTTTTATGACCTGAGCGGTACAACCAGGCGCGTGCTGACACGTGCCAGCGCCTCCTTATAATACCGCATGCTGCTGCATGTATAGATCCTTGTCGTATCAATACTTGCATGCCCGAGGATGTCTGCCAGGTGTACGACATCTTTGGTAAGCTCATAAAATGTAAGTGCGAAGAGATGCCGCAGATTGTGCGGGAAAACCTTTTTAGCCGGCACGCCCGCCTTCCCTGCAAGCTCCTTCATCATACGCCAGATTCTGCTGCGGTTAAGCACTTTGCCGCTTCTGCCGCAGAACACCGGCCCTTTCGTGATCGTTTCCTTTTTACAGTATGCCAGGAGTTCGTCCCGCAGTTTCTCATTAAGCACGACACGCCTGCTGCGCCCCTTGTTCTCGATCTCCAGAAATCCCCGCTTCAGACTTTCAACAGTAATAAACCTGTGTTCACTGACACGGATCCCGGTAAGGCCGATCGCTTTCATGAGATACATGATCAGCATCCTGCCTTCCTTTTTTGCTGTCCGGAGAAGACGCCGGAATTCAGTCTCTGTCAGATCCAGCTCCTCATCGCGAACCATGCGCGGCTGCAGACGCAGAAGTCTGACGCACAGATCACTGCGCCCGGCAAACTGCAGAAACCGGTTCAGCGCCACCAGCATCGAATTAACACTTGCAGGTGAATAGCTGCACTTCAGTTTCTCCTTGTATGCCAGCAGCAGATCCTTCGTCAGCGATCCGGAAAAGTCCGCATCGTCCGTGACAGCTGTCTGTCCTGTCTCCATCTGCAGTTCAGGCAGCATCGTCAGAAACTTCCGGATGTCCCGCTCATACTTATCAATCGTAGCTGCACTTCGCTCGTTTTCTCTGAGATATTCCAGAAATAAAGCCTTCTGGTGCTCTCCCTCTGCCGCGGACGAAGCCATCCGGTATGAGTGCTGCTGTACGTTTTGTTCCGGGATTTCCTTGCACATCGCTCTTCACATGATCTCCTGTCATTTAAACATGAACCTCCAACAACGCATTTTGTAATAGCTTCAAAGCAATCTCTGTAACAGAGATCAATGCTTTCAAATAATGGTACTATCATACCACGCGTCATTTTTACATATGCTGCATATCGTGCAGGCCGGATGATCATGTATAGCAGTGATATATGTGTTTTTGTTCTTTGTTAACGCATGTATAATAGTACTTCATTTGCACATTTTTTTCAAGGATCATTTTTGTCTTTTTTACAGCTTTCCGCCAAGCAGCAGCGACAGTAACACGTACACCGCGATCGTGCCCGCCAGTACGAGAAACTGTTTCAGCTTATGTGAAGACATAAATCCGAGGAATTCCCGCACCCATGCATTGGGCCAGAAATACCATTTCGTCGGAGCCCCGCATCCTTCCGCGGCTTTCATGCCGGACCTGCGCGCAAGAATTCCGCTCCGGAATACGTGATACTGTGTCGTACTGAATACAACAGGTGTTTCGGCATCTGCATGAATCAGCGCCCTGGAGAACTGCATATTTTCCATGGTTGAAGCAGATCTGTCCTCCATGAGGATCTGCGATTCCGGAATTCCCTGCGAAACAAGGTAATCACGCATGCACCGGCTCTCGGAAATCACTTCGTCACTGCCCTTTCCGCCGCTCGTCACGAAGATCAGATCCCTGCCGGCCGCTTTCTTCTGTGCATTGCGGAAGGCAAGCGCCCTGTCACAGCGCCCTTTCAGAAGCGGTGTCGGCGTACCGTCTTTCCGGATGGCACAGCCAAGAATGATCATATAATCCTTATTGTAGGCAGGCCGCTTCTTTACCGGAATCAGTGATGCGATCATTGCGCCGATCAGCATACATTCTGCATACAGATATACGGCAGCTGCCAGATTCGTCAGCAAAATGTTTCCGGTAATCCCGGTCTGATCCATATGCGCTGCAGTCCTGTGCAGGTAACGGTAACCATACCGGATAATCAGCAGATCAGCAATCAAAAACACTTCCGACACCAGAATTCCCAGAATGTTTTTAATCCGTCTTCCCTCGTGACGCACAAGCGCGATATTCGATACGATCATGGCACCTGCAAATACCACAAGAAACGGCGCAGTAAACACCAGAAAATTCATCGCTGAATTCAATACCAGCATATAGACCGTATGCATCGTGGCCTCTGCAGGTTCACGGATTGTCCGGCTCACACCATACACAAGCGTGATGCCCGCCAGCAGCGTAAAGATGCCGAACCCCATGTACATCACTGTATTATATGAATAGACACTGTATGCAATCTGGCGTTTCCACCCGATGAACAGGCCCGCCGCACAGGTCAGCACATACAGCGTGATCAGCGCACAGATCAGCCGGCAGTTGGAAAAGTTTCCGGTCATCTCATCGTAGACAACGCCGAACCGGCCGACCCGGATCGGATGGATTTCCTCCGGTGTCTGGAGTCCGGGATCTCTTACGGTGACCGAAAAAGATTCCTGCGCTGCACCTGCGCGGATCCTCCAGGGTTCCCGCCCGGCAGATGTATCAGGAGCCGCCTCATTTCCGTTTTCACCCGGACTGCCTGCGACCTCCGCCGGTTTCTCTACGGTTGCCGCAACATCCCCCGGAAAATCCAGTTCATAACCATCCGCAAACGCGTTCTGCGGGTAGATATTCAGGCTGTGATCTCCTGCGGCAGTAATGAGCAGAATCAGTACTGCGAACGCAATTGTAATATAAAGCAGGTAAAATACGGTGGGTTTTTTCATGACATCACATTCCCGATTCTATGATGAAATAATATAACTCGTTTCGAAATCATTATACCCTCTCCCGGAATTCATGTCTTCAGAACTTTCTGAATTCCTTTTCAGCTCTGTTGGACATCCGGCAGACTTAGCCTGTTACGCTGTGATCACAAAAGATAACAACACAACAAACAACAGAAATTTAAGATAAATCAAGGAGGAAACAATCATGTCAAAAACAATCATTATCAAATCTTTTTTGAACGGCATCGCAGGCTGGCTTGTCTTTTCACTTGTTTTCAGCCTGGCTCATAACGATGCGACTTTTGTAAATACACTTATCAGTTATGAGGGAATCATGACCGGCCTTACCGCATTTATCGGATCCTTTATCGGATATCGACTCAGAGAAAAAAGACTCGGAAATAGATTATGAATCTTGCCCGTTTCAGACAGGATTTTACAGGAGGTTGTGTGCATGATAAATATCGCAAATAACAATACGCAAAAATTCAGTCCCATCGTAAACAGATATGACGGTTCCTCTCCCCAATCCTGATGTATCCCCCTGTCAGGAGCGGGGTGAGGTTTTTATATACATATCATGCCAGTACTCTGTTACATTCCAAATTCCGCACACAGGCTTTCGAATCTGGCTTTTTCCTTATCCTTAACTGGCTTTGACATGTCGTTCATGCAGTGATGGATCACATCTGCATCTTTCAGAACTTCGTCCATCGGGGCATCGACTGTGCGTTTGTCATCGTGATGATAGATTGCGGAGCAGATCAGCTCCGTCTCCTCTTCATTTGTCAAGCCCAGTTCTGTAAGAATTGTGCGCGCCAGTTCAGCCCCTTTGTGCGCGTGGTCATCATAAGAACCCGACTGATAAGCATGCATGTCATGAAGCATGCCGGCCATGGAGGCAATCTCGACATCCATCCCTCTCTTTTTGGCAATCATCGCTGCCGCAAGGGACACACCGTAAAGATGGGCATAAGCGCCTGCTCTTTTGTCCGCATCCTGCATCTTGTCTAATTCACCGTTTATATATTTGCGAAGATCTTTCAGCCTGCTCATATAAAATCCTCCAGCTGCAGTACATAATAGTTTATATGTGAAACACCCCTCAGGAGATACTCCTGAGGGGTATGTATCAGATCATCATTCTGTCAATTATTTCTGATGCTCCAGCGCAAGTGTCTTTGTTGTGATATCGCAAACTTCTGTCGGTCCGTAGTACTGAATTGCACCCGGATAGGTGAAGGAAGTCTCGACTGCCCATTTATCTCTGTGCTCTGCATAGTACTTGAACGGTGCGCCGTCAAGCTCTACGAGTGCTTTCTTGATAACCGGCTTGTCTTCGCCGTTTCTGCGCTCGATGTTCATCATCTTGGTGATCGGCATGCCGCCTGCATTCCACTCTTCTGCCGGTGCGGACAGGTTGGAGACCTTGGAGAGGTATCCTGTGTAGCCGTACTGGATCAGCATGAATGCATTGTAGCCGAGTGAGTAGCAGTAGTCACTGTCGAAGTTGGACGGGAATGCGCATCTGCCTTCGTAACCGAAGAAGTGTGTCATTGCCGCAAATTTGCCCTTGTATGTGCCGGCTGCCTTACGCTCTGCCAGTTTGTTCTTAACCAGTTCTGCGAACAGCTTCTCGGATTCAATCAGGGAAACCTGAACGTTGCCGTGCGGGTCTCTCTCGAGGAACAGCTGCTGCTGAATGCCAGTCGGAAGCAGTGCAAATACTGCCATGGACTCTGCTGTGAGGCCTTTCTCGATGAATGCATACTTTTCTTCCCAGGACGGAAGTGCGTTGAACGCCTCTGTCTTCTCGCCTGCGAGCAGCTCGTTGATCTCAGCGATCAGTTTGCCGAACTCCGGTACGAACTCCACGATACCTTCCGGAATGATTGCAACGCCGAAGTTCTCGCCGTTGTTGCCTCTGGTCTCAACCGCATCTGCGATGTAGTCAGCGATCTCGGACAGGGACTGCTTCTTCGCTGCGACTTCTTCGCCGATCAGGCAGATGTTCGCCTGTGTCTCAAGTGCACACTCAAGTGCTACGTGAGAAGCGGAACGGCCCATAACCTTGATGAAGTGCCAGTATTTCTTGGAGGAGTTGCAGTCTCTCTCAATATTTCCGATCAGCTCGCTGTATGTCTTGGTAGCTGTATCGAAACCGAAGGAGATCTCGATGTCCTCGTTCTTCAGGTCGCCGTCGATGGTCTTCGGGCATCCGATAACCTGTACGCCGGTGTTGTGTGCTGCCATATACTCAGCCAGAACAGCCGCGTTTGTGTTGGAGTCATCACCGCCGATGATAACGATCGCGGTAAGTCCGTGCTTCTTAGCGACTTCTTCTACAACCTCGAACTGCGGAACAGTTTCCAGTTTTGTTCTGCCGGAACCGATGATATCGAATCCGCCGGTATTTCTGTACTGATCGATAAATTCGTCAGTCATCTCGATATAGCTGTCCTCAAGCAGTCCGCTCGGGCCGCCCTTGAAGCCGAGAAGAACATTGTCTTTGTTGGTTGCTTTCAGTGCGTCGTACAGACCGCAGACAACGTTATGTCCGCCCGGTGCCTGTCCGCCGGAAAGAATCACGCCGACAACCTGCTTCTTTGCCTCAGATGTGTTTGCGCCCTTCTGGAATGTGATTTCGTTCTTTCCATACGTATTCGGGAACAGTGCTTTGATCTTCTCCTGATCTGCTACGCTCTCGGTCGGAGCACCGTCTTTAACGCAGATCTCGGAAATGCCGTTTCTGAGCATACCCGGAAGCTTCGGTGCATAGCTGTATCTTGCCTTCTGAAGTGGTGAAAGAGTCATTGTAACCATCTCCTTTTCCATTTTAGTATTTACCCACCATCATTCCTATATTAAAGGATTTTCGGCTTGATGTAAACTGTTTTGTCGGCATATAATCATTGTAAAATAAACGATATTTCCTTCTTTTGAAAGGATTTTTTCTATGAATTACGCAGAAATCAAAGAATACGACATCGCAAACGGCCCCGGCGTGCGTCTCTCCCTCTTCGTATCAGGTTGTACGCACCACTGCGAAGGCTGCTTTAACGAAGTGACCTGGGATTTCAACTACGGCGCCCCGTTTACTCCGGACACGGAAGCAGAGATACTGAATCTGCTGGATGATGACTCCTACCGTGGTCTCACGCTGCTCGGTGGTGAGCCGATGGAGCCGGGCAACCAGCGCGCGCTTCTGCCCTTCCTGCGCCGCTATAAAGAAAAATTCCAAGACAAAGATCTGTGGTGCTTTACCGGGTACCTGCTGGACCGCGATCTGCTCGGCTGGGATCCGGCCTGTCCGCCGGCTGCCGCCGTCAAAACTGACAAACACAATTCCCTGACAGCCGGAGCTGTACCGGAACAAAATACAGCCCCGGACACTTCAGTGAATGATGCATCTCTCCTTGCTGCAATACAGGATGCCATCAAACACGCAGAGGAACAGCGTCTGCCGCTGCATAAGATCGCAATTCCGGAAACCATCGAACTGCTGCGGATGATCGATGTCCTGGTGGACGGCGAATATATGGAAGCAAAGAAAGACATTACGCTGCTTTACAAGGGTTCCGCCAACCAGCGCACGATCGATGTGCAGAAGACCCTCACTGCCGGATACATCGTGCAGTGGGACCCGTCGGGCGTCTCCATGTCAAAGACGGCACACCTGTAATCTCCCTGTGCCGGATTGCTTCACTATTTATCTCCCTATACCAAACTGCTGCATTTTTGTCACAGAAAATATGCGATTGGCGGTACCCATTTATTGCATAAAAATCTCTTCGTGCTATACTTAGAAGCATTAGTTTTGAGCTACGAAGGGAGATAAAAAGTGAACAACCAAAAAAATGAAGCAGCAGATTTCAAACCTTACATTCCGGCAGACCGCGTTCTGCCGGAAATCACTGTTACATCCGTTCTTCTGGGTGTCATTCTCGCCGTTGTGTTCGGCGCAGCAAATGCTTACCTGGGGCTGCGTGTCGGTATGACAGTATCCGCATCCATTCCGGCAGCTGTTATTTCCATGGGAATCATCCGCAGAGTTCTGAAGCGTGATTCGATTCTCGAAAACAACATGGTGCAGACAATCGGATCGGCCGGCGAATCACTGGCAGCCGGTGCAATCTTTACGCTTCCGGCAATCTTTATGTGGGCTCAGGAAAGCCCGGATGTCAAAGCGCCTTCTTTCCTGGCGATCACGCTGATCGCACTTGCCGGCGGTCTGCTCGGTGTCTTCTTCATGGTTCCGCTTCGCACGGCACTGATTGTTGAAGAGCACGGTGTCCTGCCATTCCCGGAAGGATTTGCGTGCGCAGAGGTCCTGCTTGCCGGTGAAGAGGGAGGCGACAAGTCAAAAACGGTGTTCTCCGGACTCGGAATCGCAGCCGTATACAAATTTATTGCAGACGGCATCTGCCTGTTCCCGTCAGAAATCCACTGGGAAATTCCGGCACTGCGCACCGGCTTCGGCGCAGATGTCCTTCCCGCGCTCGCAGGTGTCGGTTATATCTGCGGACGCGAGATTTCCAGCTACATGTTTGCCGGCGGTATCCTCGGATGGTTTGTTCTGATTCCGCTGCTCTCTCTGTTTGGCGGCGATGCCATCATGGCTCCTGCTGCTGATCCGATCAGCTCGCTGGATTCCTTCGGCATCTGGAGCAGCTACATCCGCTACATCGGCGCCGGTGCAGTTGCAGCCGGCGGTATTATCAGTCTGATAAAATCCCTGCCGACCATTATCCAGACATTCTACAAGGCAATGCAGGGATTTGGACACAAATCATCTGCGATTACCAGAACCAACCGCGATCTGCCGATGCCGGCTGTTCTGGGCGGCGTTTTGGTTCTGATCCTTGTGATCTGGATTATGCCGGCAATCCCGGTTTCCCTGATCGGTGCCGTTATTATCGTTGTGTTTGGATTTTTCTTTGCAGCTGTATCCAGCCGTATGGTCGGACTGGTCGGTTCCTCGAACAATCCGGTCTCCGGCATGGCCATTGCCACATTGCTGATCGCGACATCCCTTCTGAAAGCAACCGGACACACCGGCGTGGCAGGCATGACTTCTGCGATCTGCATCGGAACAATTATCTGTATTGTTTCCGCAATGGCAGGTGACATGTCACAGGATCTGAAAACAGGTTATATTGTCGGCGCTACACCTGTAAATCAGCAATATGGTGAGATCATCGGCAGCGTGGCTGCTGCAATCGCCATCGGCGGAATCATGTACCTCCTGAACTCCGCATGGGGATATGGCTCCGCACAGCTGCCGGCTCCGCAGGCGACACTGATGAAACTTGTCGTAGAAGGTGTCATGGGCGGCACACTTCCGTGGGCACTTGTATTTACAGGTATCGGCATTGCTATCGTTATCGAAGTCCTCGGTCTGCCGATTCTTCCTGTAGCAATCGGCCTGTATCTGCCGATCCACCTCTCCACACCGATCTTTGCAGGCGGTATGGTACGCTGGTTCCTCGAAAAACGCAATGCAGGCAAGGATCGTCTGGAGCACGGAACCCTGTTCAGTTCAGGCCTCATCGCAGGCGAAGGACTGGTCGGCATCCTGCTCGCTGTATTTGCAGTCATTCCGGCTGGCAGCGGATCACTTGGCGATGCCATCAATCTGGGCGGACCGCTCGGAAACATTGGCGGACTGCTCTTCTTCATACTGATTATTATTTCTCTGTTCTTCTTTACAAGAATCAGAAAAGTTAAATAAAGGAACCATGCATGAGTAAAAAGATAAAAGCGAAAAAGCCTGTGAAACTCGCCCCGAATTATCTGGACCAGGTTTTTATCAGAGATCCGGATAAACACTGGGAGCTCCGGCCGGACGGCACAGCCGTCGTAGATCTGGAGCATCGCGGATTTTTTGCCCGCATAGCACAGACTGTTTTCAAGAAGCCGAAGGTCAGTCACATTGCACTCGACAAATATGGTTCGGTTGTCTGGAAGCATCTGGACGGCAGCCATACAGCCGGTGATGTAATCCGGATCATGGAGGAGACATTTCCGGAGGAAAAGGACCGCATGCTGAACCGGACCGTAACCTTTCTGGGGACTCTGCAGTCACAGGGATTTATCATTTCCGCACAATAAAATATGGCTGACCATGAAACTTTCCCAAAGGGCGCTGGTTTCATGGTCAGCCATTCTTTTACTTGTAATATCAATTATGCGTTTACAATATGATACGGACTGCCGGGATCGTCCTGAGCAGCCGGACGACAAGATACGTGACGGCAAATATGAAAACCGTGAGCAGGAGAAACATCCACATACCATAACGGAACGGATTGAGTCCGTAATACCGCAGAATAAGCCGCACCGCCATCATGTGGAGGAGATAGATCCCAAACGAATTCGCATCGATCGATTCAAGTATTTTCCCCGCTTTTCCGGGTTTTGCTGCCTGCTTTTCTTGTGCTCCCGCCCCGCCGCAGAACAGAGAAAATACGCCGCAGGATATCAGCACTGTAAAGACCGAGGAGTAATTCAGCAGACAATCCAGCACCTCGAGCTGATATGCCCATCGCAGACAGGTACAGATGACCACACCGGCTGCCCCTGCTCCCAGCAGTGCAAAGCTTACCGGAAATGTGATTTTCACCTTCCGCTCTGCAATCGCATACCCGGCAAACAGGTAAAAGGGATAAATGGTTGACACATGGATGTAAAATGCGGTCTGGGCACCTGCCAGCTGCGTCATCTGCAGGACAGACAAAAACAGGAAATATACAAGCAGCAGGTATTTCAATTCTGCTTTTGAACTGTATTCTGCCACCTTCCTGTAAAACGGAAGCAGCAGATAGATTCCGATCAGAAGATAAAGATACCACAGATGTGCCCAGCTGCCTCCTGTCAGCATCTTCCAGAGACCATCCGTGATAAATACAGGGGAAACCGGTTCACCATTCATCACCATATCAAATCCCCTGAACAAAACACAGCAGATTACCAGCGCCAGGAATATTCTCAAAAGGTAGCGTGAAAATATCCTGCGGATTGTCACCGTTCTTTTCGGATCCAGCAGCAGCGCACCGGATACCATGACAAAGCACGGAACCGCCCACATCATACAAGAAACCACTGACAGAGAAGCAATCTTCTCTGCCAGTGTAATCTGATCCCTGTACAGTATCTCTGCAGCATTGCAAATATGAAGCAGTATAATTGCAATACATGCAGCCGCACGTAAATAGGCGTACGATGAAATTCGTTTAGTATACAAGCGCGTCATCTCCTAAACATCCTTCGGCAGCCTGGCCTGCGCCTCCGCCCTGTGAGCCTGCAGCCTGCCGCGCAGCCGCGTCTGCAGCAGCCTGTTCGGCAGCTGCTTTTGCAGCCGCCTGCTTTACAGCTTCCTCTGCGCCCTGTTTTGCGGCCTCAAGATCAGGTGCATCCGCCTTATTGTCCGCTGATGAAGTTCCTGCAGCTTCTGCGCCGGCTGCTGCCGCTTCCTGCGAATCCGTCCCGGATTCCGGGGCAGATGATGCTGAAACCTGCGCTTTGGAATCCTGTGATTCTGCCTTTTTCTCATCGGATGTGTCCGATGCCGCAGCAGAAGCAGCTGCTGTCGTTTTTTCCGAAGCTGAATCTGCAGATTTCGATTTTGCGGAGGATGTTTCTGAAGAAGTCGATTCTGCTGCAGATGAATTTGTACTCTCTGACGATGTCCTGCCCGCGGAATCTGTTCCGCAGCCCGTCACGAGCAGACCGGCAAGCAGGCCCGCGATGATAATATTGATACTTCTCTTAACCCATTTCTCTTTCTGTTTTCTCATAATGCAGTTATCCTCTTATCAGTTTTTCAGTTTCTTATGCTCAAGATATACCCAGGTGCCCTTCTGTCCGTAATGAATCATCCAGCCGCTCATATAGGATCCGTGCCGGCCCCATGACGGGTCACACACACGCCACTTTCCTTTGTAATAGATTTCAACCCAGGAATGCGCTGTTTTTCCATGCTCGGTTCTGCAGTAACCGCCCACCTGCCGGACCGGATAGCCGAGCTGACGCGCCATGGCCGTGAACGTTGCAGCTTTTACATAGCAGTTGCCAGTTCCGTTTTTAAATCCATATTTCGCATAATGTGCAGTTCCTTTCGAGCGGTCAGCAATGTAAGCCTTGTAAGGAATCGTACGGCTCCACTCGTAGGCCCTTTTCAGGCTTCTGCCCAGTTGATTCAGCTTTTTGTTTGCCATCTTATCAACTGATTTGCTTACTCCGGTCAGTGCGCCGGTCTTTTGGTCAAAGTTATAGGTATATCCCTTAAGCCCTTTTAATTTTTGTTTGCCGGTCAACATGGCGCCGGTACTTTTGAGGAAATAACAGACACGGTTTTTGCTCTTGATGTACTGAAAGCCGGTCTGCATAACGCCTTTTTTATTAAAATAATACGTATGCTTCTTCCCGTCCCTGCCTGTCAGTTTCTTTAATCCTGTAACCTTCTTTCCTTTTTCGTCCAGATAGTATGTTTTCCCTTTTTTGGTTACGAATCCCTGCTTCGCAGTACTCTGGCCTGCAGCCGCAGTGGTCGTTGCTGCGGCAGCTGTTGCTGCGGCGTGCACGGATACGATGCTGCAGGGAAGTGTTCCCGCCGCCAGAACAGCGGTAACCATGATTATAACGAGATACCGATAAACAGATTTCCATGAACAGATGCGATACTTTCTCATGTCATTTTCCCTCACTTTCTTTTGATTCATCGTCCTTTTGAAGTGGTTCATTTTGTTCTGTCTGAACAGCGTTCTCCTTCTTTTCTGGTTTGCTTTCCTCTTTGACTGCAGCGTTTCCCTTCTCTGCAGAAGGATCGGCCTCCTTCGGCGGAACTTCCTGTTTCACAGATGCAGCAGGTTTCTCTGTCGGCGTTTCCTGTTTCACGGTTGCAGCAGGTTTCTCTGCCGGCGTTTCCTGCTTCACAGTTGCAGCAGGTTTCTCTGCTGCCGTTTCCTGTTTCGCGGATGTGTCAGCTTCTGCCGGAAGCACTTCCTGTTTCACGGATGTATCAGCTTCTGCCGGAAGCACTTCCTGTTTCACACCTTCGGCAGCTTCCTCTGCCGGTGTCTCATTTTGTGCAGTCTGCTCCATTTCTTCAGATCGTTCATTCTGCTGTTCCACCTGTTGTTTGTCCGGTTCCGCTGTCACGGGCGTTTTTACAAGCACTTCTTTATTATTTGCAAACGCCTGTCTCTGTCCTGCTGCCGGCTGTGAAACCGTCTCCGGGGCAGCTGCTGTTTCATTCTCGCTGCCAGTATCTGGATCATTATTTTCCGGCTGCAGCTGCCTGATCGCCGCTTCCATCCTGCCTACAATTGTATTGAATGTCTCTTCTGTTCCTCCGGCACGCCGGATGTATTCATGACATGTCTGCCGGTTCTCATAAATCGTTTTGAGATTGTCGTATCCGATTACAGCGGCCAGCTGATCCCAGTCGATCTGATCGAGTCCGCCAAAACGCTCCGCCTCTTTTTCCCAGGCAATATTTTGATACTGACTGTCTTTGTAAGCCTCTGCAAATTGTTCATAAAGTGTGATTTCATCCTGACTTTCAGAAGTATCTTCTTCCGGCGCCGGCGGAGTGCTCTCGCCGCCTGTATGCTCAGAGGAATTCTGCTGCCTGTCTGCAGTACCCGACTCTGCAGATCTGTCGTCAGATGTTGTTTCTTCTGATGCAGCGTCGTCAGCAGATTCATCGTCAAAATCACCGAGATCACCCGGATCCCACTCCGGATCATCGATCGGATCTCCATAGACAACATCATTATTTCTTCCGGCACCGGTAACGGATGTACCTCCCCCATAACCGACGCCTGTATATCTGACATTTACCATGCCGAAAATGTAGGTAAAACCAGTTGCCTCATCATAGCTGGTCTCAACATGGCCAATTGCATGAAAAACGCCGGAAAGATATGCGTCAAGCATCACCGTTCCTTCAACTGTATATCCGTCCGGCAGATAGAACACCAGAAGCGGGGACATTCCGTCTGAATATTCTTCGGCCGGTGCAAAATCAGCATCGAGCCATAACACGGGGATTTCCCATGAAAAACCACTGTCATCCGAAACAACTGCCGTCTCATCCAGCGGCTGGCCGGATACCGGTTCCTCCACGCCGCTGATCATGACACCTGTCAACGGCGTCAGATTCTGCCCCTCGGGTGCCTGTATCGAAATTTCCATGTTATCAGCCAGAACCACTTCAGGTACAAGAGCTGCAACTAAAACCACCGACATAAAGACCGCTGTAAACAAGTTTCTCCAGTTCATTTTATTTGCTCCTTCCCGGTTCTTTTTCAGGGCATAAAGAACTCCATCAAATTAAAAAAGGCAGGAATATCAAAAGATAACCCCTACGCCTCTGTTCAATTTTAATATGCCTCTTTCGAGTTATTTTAGCACAATTGCATATATCGTGCAATGTTTTCGCCTTATTTTTATGCATTATTGTCACATTGTATCATCGCAATATTTCGATGATCATTTATTCATCCTTGACTTCTCATGGAAAAAAAGCTTATACTACGACTTACAGCGCGTGGCAGTAACTGCGTAAATCCAGTTGCATGCCCGCGCTGTATTTTTTTGCCGCAAACCATCCATCGCAAAGGAGCGTAAAGATATGAAACTTACCAGGAAACAGGGAATCGTATTCGGTCTGATCATGTCCTATGCCATGGCATATGGCATGGAGGTCTACAATATCGCAATTAAGCAGGGTTTTAATCTGAACCCGGGCGGATTCAGTTCCATGGTCAACCATGTATTTCTGGATGCGCTGATTGAAGCACTCTACATGGGCGCGTTCGTCTTCCTGTTCTCGAATCTCTGGGGGAACCGTCTGGGTGCTGCATTTGCCGCAAAGCACACAGATCCGTCGAAAGATAACCCTTATTTCTGCCGGATTATGCGACAGGCCGGCACCGTTGCAGTCATGTGCCCGACCATGAGTCTGGTGGCATCGATCCTCTTTAACATCATTCTCGCGGGTGCATCACCCGTAAATCTGCCGGCCATCTGGGTCGGCACACTGATCAAGAACTTCCCGATGGCATTCTTCTGGAATATGTTCGGAGCTGCGCCGTTTTCACACTGGCTCTTCGGCGTACTTTTCAGACAGAAGCACTGACGCTTCCTGTGCAGAAGCGCTTCTGCAGATTTCACTGTCCGGATCCTGATTATCTGCGGGAACACTTTCGCGTTCCCGCAGACTGCGCAAGTCATTTCTGTACAGGCCAGTTCGGCTGTTATACGTTCCCCTGATATCGCTGCAGTTTTATAACTGCATCCTTTTTCATGTTTCCGAAAATCTTTTCTCCTCTGGCTATTTCATTTAATTCTTCCATTAATGCGGGATCATTAATGCCGCCGCTCTGATTAATAAAACTGACAATCTCTTCCGCACTATCCATTTCATCTGCCCTGTTAATAATATCCTGAATCACAGAGAGCCCCGGCTTCTGCCGCTTTTCACGCCCGCACAAAATACAGTGTTCCACGTTCTGTTCATTTATTTTGCCGCATACACACCGCCATCCGGTTTCAGCATAATCCGCATATTCGGTAAACGCATCTAAACCGTATTTTTCTTTAATTTCCGTGAGTTTTCCATCATCTTCCACTATTATATAATCATGATCGTCATGCGGACATTCCAGGATCTGACCTTCACTGGTCTTAATTTGCGTTACCTCCGCAACTGTTCTGAAGATATTGCCTGACAGCGATACTGACGCAGGCAGTTTTTTGAATTCTGTAGTCCCATATTCATGTGCCCTGATTGATCCATCGTAAACCAGTTTAAACTGCATACGTTTTCCGACAACGGGAATAACAGACAAGAGTACTTCAACACTTATAATCTCACTTTCTGCATAGTTCAGGAAAGTCAGACTGGCCGACGTATGTTTTTCGCTGCACGCATATTTCACAATAACCGGCCGCAAGCCCACTTTATCAGTGTAGCCGGATACGAAACTCTCCTCTATCATTGCTTTATTGATTTCTGAGAATCCGCCCGAAATCAGCGTTTTATTTTGCATCTTCTCTTTCTCAAAAATAAGCAGAATCTGACCGGTGCTGCTGCCATAGTACGTACGATTATCCGTATCATCTGATTTATCGTTTTGCAGGATTGTTTTCAATCTCCAGCCCTTATTTCCGTATTTTCTGATTGTATTTTTTAAATGTGAATGATCGATTTCTCCATCCCGGTCCATTCTTATCGAACATACATCATACTCATATCGAATCTCACTGAAATACTCTGTGAGTACTTCCTTTAAAACATTCTTCATTGTAACTGCATCCCCAAAACTCTGATCTGTACTCCCGGATTTATTTTTTTCTTTCCCGAAAATTATTCCTGTCGATTTATACTCTTCCACGCCAGGCTGTGCATGTAATGTTCGCTTCAAGTTATTTTTGTTCATATCCTCTGACCTGCTTATCCGATTCATTTATACTTTTGTTTTTCCATACAGAAAATATTATCTTTTATTATAGCATAATCTGATAATCCCGAGAACACTTGCACATCATCGTAAGCAAAAGCTATAATAAATAAAAAATTCCCTGGTTTTACAGAGGTGACATATGACAAAACAGGAAATCATCGAAAAGATTCACAAAAATGCGTTTTCCCACACCGATCTTTCCGCACATGCAAAGCTGTTCCAGTATACAGATAATGAAGGCTTCCGCGGAATCCTGCAGTCCCGGACGCTGTGGGCAACGGAATATCAGTACCTGAATGACCGCAATGAGTTCCGGCTGATTGAACAGTTAATCCCGGAAGTGCTCTGTTCTTTTGACCTGGACCGCGACTTCGCATTGATTGCCGCCGGCGCACTGGTACAGGAAATCCAGCACCAGAACATCAGCCGGCGGCTGAATGAGAGCTACTATATCACGAGCTTCTCTGTCAGCGATGACAACCTTCTGCTCTGGTCCGAATTCTCCGCCGCTGCCGGCTGTGCAATCTGCTTCAACCGGGAGGATATCTGCTGTACAGCTGACGGAACCGTGGATGTCATGCCAGGCCGGGTCGTTTATGATACGGAAGAACAGCTGCAGATCATCCGGAACTGTTTTCAGATCGTCCTCGACGATCCGGCATTTAACAGCGCCGAATCCTATCTGCAGCATTTTCAGAAAGGCACCGACTGGGGCGAATTCCGGCAGTATCTTGAAAAAACGGCGCTCGTCATGCGCTACTACGCAATGTTTATGAAAGAGAGCATCTACAGTGGTGAACAAGAATTCCGGATCGCATTTGCCATTGCAGACAAGAACGCCGTAGAAGTCCGCTACAGAAACAAAGAAGGATTTCACAAGGAAATCCCATACATCGCCGTCCATGTCGGCAGCTCCAACCGGTTCCTGCCGCAGAGCATCCGGATCAACCCGTGGCTGCACGGCGACGCCAGCCGCATGCGCTTCCAGAAGACCCTCGAAGAATTCCACTACGAAATCCCGATCTACGAATCCGTGGCGTCGCTGCGGTACTGAACTGCAGGAGGCTGCCGCAATAAGCAATCGAGTGCTTACTGCGACAGCCTCTTATTATGCTTTCGCTTTCTCTATTGCAAGCGCTTTCTGCGCAATGGAAACGCCCATCTGTTTTGCTTTCTCCAGATCCTCTGCGAAATGTGCGTCCCGGTATGCATGTTTCTCTTCCTCTGAAAAAAGATTCATATCATACCGCGCATAGTCTCTGAACTGATACGTATTGCAGATGTACAGCAGCTCATTGTCTCCCATGATCTGCTTCATCGTATTGGCCGTATCGGACAGAATCGCCGGATAATTCCAGTCCTCCATCATGTCCTTCGGGCAGTTCATGGTGTAGATAAGCCCTGTCGGGATCACCTTATCGCGGACAACAATCTGCCTGCCATCCTCCCAGAGATAGGTTCCCACCGGAAACAGCCAGCGCTCCAGGAAGGAACGTACCTGCCCGGCCGGATAGTTATAGAATACCGGCGCGCCGACAATAACCGCGTCTGCCTCATGCACTTTTTCAAGGACCGGCCGCAGCTCATCCCGGTACGCGCAGAGGCCATTGGTTTTACTCCCTTTAATCTTACATGCATAGCACTCAACACACCCCTTAAATGCATAATCATAGAGCCGGATCGTCTCCGATGTGCCGCCGGCTTCTGCAATGCCTTCTGCCGCTTTCTGCAGCGCCTGATCGGTATTCCAGTTTTTCCGCGGACTTCCATTAATTAAAATAACTTTCATATGATTCGTACCTCCTGTCGTCTGTTCCGGAACTTCCCCGGAAGAGAAACCCGGACATAAAAAAACCGTCACAATGCATACTGGTAAATACATTATGACGGTTTGCTTTCAAAAAACAAGTACGCAGTTTTTTCTGTGTAACTATCGTTTCCGGATTACCATCAGGTCTTTTCTATTGCACCCGGGCCGGATTATCCGGTCTTCTCTACTGCTTCATTCCCGGACCCCCGGGTACATACCTGCGATACATCATTCACTGCCTGCAGAGGCGGGTGACTCCCACCTGTGTTGAACCACCCGGCAGGCGATCCAGCTGGTCAGGCACCCAATCAGGAACCCGCCGATCACATCAGTCGGATAATGTACGCCAAGATACAGCCTGGAAAATGCAATCAGAGCGGACAGCACAACCAGCGGAATGCCATATTTTTTCGGCAGCATGCGCACGAGTACCAGCGAGCAGGCAAATGACGCCGCCGTATGTCCCGACGGGTAAGAATAATCCTTCATCGGACCGGCAAGCGCTTCGATGTGCTGAAACAAATCATACGGCCGCGGCCGCGCCACAAGGTTTTTTATCAGGATATTTACGATCAGAAAATCAAGCAACAGTGAAATAGTACAGGCAAGCCCGGCTCTGCGTGTCCGTTTCCAGATCAGCAAAATCAGCGTAAGCACAATCCAGAAGATTCCCGCATCGCCAAACAATGTAATGAACTTCCAGAACGGTGTGGCAGCAGGTGTCCGCAGGTGTTCCTGCACAAACGTGAGGAAGCGAATATCTATATCAGTTATCATCTATTTATGCCTCTTTCCAGTACTTCCGTCAATGTCTGTATCAGTTCCCGGACATCGATGGGCTTGGTGATATGCGCATCAATTCCGGCCTCCCGCTCCGTCCGGATATCTTCCTGAAATGCATTTGCCGTCATGGCAATAATCGGAATGTCTGCACGTCCCGGTACGTTCAGGGCCCGGATCGCTCTGGATGCCTCGTACCCGTTCATAACCGGCATCTGGATATCCATCAGAATGGCATCATAATACGCCGGCACCGCGTCACGGATCCGGTCTACAGCAATCTGCCCGTTCTCTGCCACATCCAGAAGAAATCCCTTCTCTTCCAGAATCATCATCGCAATCTCACGGTTCACTTCATTATCTTCTACCAGGAGAAGCCGCCTGCCGGCGAATGATACAGAGTGCACTTCAACCTCCTGTGCTTCATGACAGGTCCGGAGATTTGCCAGATCCGAAACCACCGGGAATGTCATGCGGACTGTAAATTCCGTCCCTCTGCCCGGTTCTGTCTCCAGTGTAATGGTTCCGCCCATCAGGTCAACAATGTTTTTCGTGATGGACATGCCCAGGCCGGTGCCCTGAATCCCGCTGTCGGTCGTATTGCGCTCCCGCTCAAATGCCTCAAAAATATGCTGTGCAAATTCCGGTTGCATGCCAATGCCGTTGTCTCTGACACGCAGTTCATAGATTCCGGCCGCTGTTTTGTCCGCGTTCTGTCCGGCCGGTTCTGTCCGGCCGGTCTGCGTCAGCGTAACCGCGACTTCGCCGCCTTCCGGCGTAAATTTATATGCATTGCTCAGAAGATTCATCAAAACGCGGTTCAGGAGATGCGGATCACAGGTGACATATCTGTCATCCAGATTCTTATGTTCCACGGTAAATGCAATTTGCTTCTGTGCCATCTGCTCTGTGAACAGATCGCGGACATTCTGCAAAATACAGAGTAAATCCACATCGAACGGTTCCAGATCCATCTTCCCGCTCTCAATCCGGCTCATCTCCAGCACATCATTGATCAGTGCCAGCAGATACTGACTGGAATCATCGATTTTTCCAAGAAAGGCCCGCATCTCTTCTTCACTGACACCCTCCCGCCGCGCAAGCTGCGTATAGCCGATAATTGCATTCATCGGCGTCCGGATGTCATGAGACATATTTGACAGGAAAATACTCTTTGCCTGGCTCGCCCGCTGCGCCGCATCAAGCGCCTCCTGCAGCTGCTCATCCCGGTTTACACGCGCTATAATAAAATGCAGCAGCTGCATAATGATCAGGACAAACAGACTTCCGCCAAATAAAATTCCGCCGATTACCAGATCCGGTTTCCCGAGAATACCCACAAACAGGTATCCCGCAAAAAACAGAACCAGAAGAACCAGCGGAAAGGAAAGCTTTAATCTGTCTGCGGATGTATGCTGCAGCCACTTCATTTCCCTAATGAAGCGGACATACTGTATGATGTTGTAAATCATGAGCGCTGCGCCCATGAAAATCATCGCGTAAATCAGCGGTTCCATGCTGCTCCTTTCCGGTGCTTACCATATGCATAATTCTAACACCGGAAAGGAGATAATACAACTTTGCCGTCAGCAATCCTGTGCCGTTACGCCTGTTCACGCAGCTCAGTCATCGTCATCATCGTTATCGTCGTCATCCTGATCACTGCCGCCGTCATCGTCATCATCGTCGTCCTGCGCAGCCTGCTTCTGTGCAGGTGCAGGAGCACTCTGTTTCTGTGCTGCCTGTGTACTCTGCTTCTGTTGCGGCGCTGCACTGTTTCCGACATTTCCTGCAGAGCTGCTTTTCTGTTGTGAACCGGAACTGCTGCCGGAATTCTTCTGTGTCGCGGGCTTTACATCATCGTCGTCATTTTCATCGTCGTCCCGGTCATCGTCATCATCCCGGTCATCATCATTATCATCATCGCGGCCATCACCGTCGTCACGGTCTCCGGAACCGGAGGAACCCCGGTTCTGCCGGCCGGAATTCTGTTTTGATGATGCTGCACCGCTTCCGGAACTGCCGCTGCCTGATGAAGCACTGTTTTTACAGCTGTTTCCGCCTGTGCCTGATGCCTGTTTTGCTCCGGCTGATCTGATATGCGCATCATCATCCAGATCGTCGTCATCATCATTGTCATCCGCATCATCGTCATCATCCCAGTCGTCGCCCAGATACCGCGTATAATCACGCAGATCAATGCCTGCCGTTCGCAGATAATCGGCCAGCGTATGCATTGACATGCCCGCCAGCGTTCCAAAGTCAAGGGACGGATCCTTTTCGATCAATTTCATGATCAGCGCGGCTTTGCCCGGTGTAATACCGTATTGCTCTGCCAGATCCTCCAGATCATCATCGACGTCTACATCCTGTTCAAAAACAGATGACCTGCCAAGCAGGGCCATCAGTTCATCACTGATCTCGCCTGAGAGACGCTGACGAAGTGCTTCCTTCTTCTCTGCATTTGTACAGTCTATGGAAAGCAGGAGCGTATCCTGCACCTCGTTCAGATATCCGTGCCGGATCATGGAGCCGATCAGGGCATTGACAGCGACATCTACATCCGTCCGGCGCAGGTCCATTTCCGCCAGAATCTTCTCGCCGTCCGGATTGCAGGCAATTGCCTGTGTTACCTTCTCCCGGCTGTTAATCTCCAGCGAAACACTCGGATTGACATCCAGAAATACCACAGCATCCGTACGGAGATTGATGTGATAGAACATGACAAATACCAGCACCGCAGCCGCAGCTGCCATGGTGCTCCAGATACGGCGGAGCGGGATGCGCCTGCCTTCTCCGGCATCTGTACGGCTTTGCACTGCCGCCTGCTGCACAGATTCGGCTTTTTGTTCTGCCCGGGTCATCTGCTGTACTGTGGCTTTTTGATCTGCCCGGACTGTCTGCTGTGCTGCATCATCATCCGCTGCCACTATCTCCTGTGATGTTCCGCACACACTGGTTCCGTCCAGATACCACGCATCCTTCGATGCCCATTCCACCGGCTGCTCCCAGAGTTCCTCTACTGTTTTCATCACGTCTGCTTCCCGGACGTCCGCTCCGTCCGCAGCTCTTCCGCCTGCGGCTTCCTGTTTTCCGGCTCTATCGGAGAGATCAGAAACCGCCGCGGCGAGCCTTGCTTCGATTTCCGCATATTCTTGTTTCTTCATACCTTCCCCTCCAGTTCCTTCTTCAGCTTCTTCAGGCCGCGGTTATATTTCGAAAGTACCGTGGCGAGCGGCATCTCCATAAGCTCTGCGATTTCCCGGTGCCGCATGCCGGAAACCGCGTGCAGAATAATAATCTTCCGCTCTTCATCCGAGAGAATCCGGAAGGCTGTTTCCAGAACAATCCGGTCCTCCGTCTCCCTGATCCGGTCAGTCCCGAGGCTGATCTGCAGATCCTCCGGTGTCTCATCGCTGATATGCTTCGCCTTGCGGAAATGCATCATACAGAGGTTGCGGGTGATGGTCAGGATCCAGGCCATCGGTTTTCCCATCGGCTCATACAAATGCGCTGCGCCGCGAATCTTCAGAAACGTGTCCTGCATGATATCTTCGGCATCAGCCCTGTTTTTTACAAGCGAAAGCGCGTACGCAAAGACAGCATTGCTCACCTGCTCATACAAAGAGAGAAATGCCTCTTTTTCTCCTGCGCCGATCCGCTGCAGCAGTGTCTCATCAATCTGGACAGACGCCTGCTGCCGCACGTTCGCGTCACTGTCTGTTACTGCCATAAATATCAGCATGCCGTCTGCTCCTGTCCGATTCTGTCCGGTCTGTTTCTGCTGTCTTCCCGACAGCTTCCGTATCCCCTGACGTCCGGACGTTTTCTTTCCGGTGTCAGCGAACAAATCCGTCTCCCATGTGATAGTTCTACTATAATTCATTCCGCTCACGTTCCACAAGTCCCAGCGAGATCGTCAGATTGCCGTTTCTGCACCGGACAGCATCCAGAAACGTTTTTTCTGTTCTGTCATAGCAATGCAAAACCGGCCTGCTTTATTGCAGGCCGGCAAAAAAATACGGAAAATCTTATAAAATGTGCTGCGCGAACCGGAAATCATTCTTTCCGGAAATCATATTGTTTTTTCAGCCAGTGCATACACACGAAGCACAGTATGATCTGCACCACAGTGGATGCCGGAATGGCCAGTCCGATGCGGAACAGACTGACCGGCTGTACCTTCGACAGCAGGAAGGAACCGGGCACACGGATCAGGAAGGCACCGATCAGACCCTGGACCATGACAAACCGTGTCAGGCCAAATCCATTGAAGAATCCGATAAAGCAGAACAGGAATGCCGTCAGCAGGCAGTCGATTCCATATGCTTTCAGATACTCGACGCCGGCACTGACAACCTCCGCGTCTTTGGAGAAAATCCCGCCGAGCGTCATGCCGTGGAAGAACACAAGGTAGAACATCAGCACGCCGAATGCCAGCGAGACCATGATGCCATACCGGAGTGACCGCTGCGCGCGGTGATATTTGCCCGCACCCACATTCTGTGCGACAAAGGCAGACATGGACTGCATAAATGCGGATGGAACCAGCATGACAAATGCGCAGACCTTCTCGGCGACGCCGACACCGGCCGAAGCAATCAGGCCGATGGAATTGATGACAGCCAGGATAAACAGGAAGGAAAATCCGACCAGCGTATCCTGCAGGGCAACCGGTGCGCCCAGCCGGAAAATATGGCTGATGATTTTCCGGTTAAACCGGATCTGCCGGCGCGAAAATGTAAATGGCAGCTGTTTCCTGCTGATGATCAGCAGCGACAGAATTACGCTGACCGCCTGTGCCCCGACGGTCGCGATTGCCGCGCCTGCGGATCCCATATGAAGTCCTGCCACCAGAAACAGATCACCGGCAATATTGACCACGCAGGCAATCAGCACGGCGATCAGCGGCGTGATGGAATCCCCCAGTCCGCGGAAGATACTTCCGATCAGATTGTATGCCGTGATGACAATGCAGCCCGCGCCGCAGATTCTGACGTAGGCAACGGTCTGGTCAAATGCCTCCGGCGGCGCCTGCAGCGCCGAAGCAAATGGTGCCGCAAAGGCAGCCATCACAGCTGTGAGGATCAGACCGACGACTGCAAACAATGCAATGCCGCTGCCGATCGTCTCACCGCCCTTCTCAGCCTCCCCGCGCCCGATCTGCTGGCCCAGCACGATGGTAATGCCCATGGAAAGTCCGATAATCAGGCTGTTCAGCGTCAGAATCACCTGCGAACCTGTCGATACAGCAGAGACATCTGCCGATTCCGCAAAATGTCCCACGACAAACAAATCTACTGCGCCGTACATTGACTGCAGAAACAGCGCAAACATAACCGGCAGCGCAAACCTGAGAAGCGGCCCGACAATCTTCCCTTCTGTAAAATTGATAACCTTCTTTTCCCGTGTCATTGAAAACTCCGTCCCGTGCAGAAATCATTCCCGAAAGATACAGAATATCTTTTTATCGGAGATCGCGATTCAATCGCAGAATATCTATATTTCACAAAATAATCATCAGATCGTTGTAAATTGTAATTGCAGTGATTGACCTTGTCAACCCGAATCGCCCGGTGCTATACTCTGTCTGGGGAGATTAAATAATATGAGACAACTCTTACATTTACTCGGCAGTTTGCTTGCCGCAGTCCGGCAGGTCTTTCTGTCTGTTCTGAATTACTTTAAGCGTCTGAAGGAATCGCGCAGCCGGTATTACACAAGGCAGCGCGACAAAAAGCGCGCCGCTTCCGGCAAAGTCCGCAAACCGAAGGAAACCGTTCCACCAACTGAAAAGCCGCTGGATATTGTATATCCGGATGATCTCAGTCCTGAGATCGACGAACTTCCGGTCGAAAACATTGTACGACAGAATACCGTACTTCCTGACGAAGATGTTGTGCGTCAGAATCCCACCGCATCAGAAAAGATCCGGGCCCGGAAACTGCCGTCTCTGAAAGAAACGCTGCAGCGGTTTACAGCCGGAAAACGAAAAACCATCCGGCCCGCGTATATCATCGCCGCAGCCGCAGGTATCTTCGTTCTCGCAGGACTCATCACATATGCAGCGCTGCGCAGCAAAAATGTCTACACGCTGGACGTCACACTAAAAGGCGATCCTGTGGTTCTTCTGGAATATGGAACGCCCTATGAGGATCCCGGCGCAGCAGCCTCTTACCAGGGCAGCGTCATCCACTCAAATGATCAGACGGACCTCCCGGTCTCCACAAAAATGGACGAAGAACCTGTCGAACCCGGTACCTACATGATTCAGTATTCTGCCGAATATGAAGACATGAAAGCCGGGGCGATGCGCATTGTACACGTCGTGGACACGGTACCACCGGAAATCAAACTGACGACGAATCCGGATGCCTACACCCTTCCGGGACACCCTTATGAAGAAGAAGGGTTTACTGCCTCTGATAACCACGACGGCGATCTGACCGCGCAGGTGACCAGCGAAGAAAAGGACGGCCACGTCATCTACACCGTCAGCGACGCCGCCGGCAACAAGGCCACAGCGGACCGCGCCATTGTCTACGATGACCGCACCGCGCCGGTCCTGACTCTGAAGGACGATGTGCCGCTGGAAATCATCGCCGGGGACGAATGGAAGGATTCCTTCACTTCCATTGATGATCTGGACGGCGATATCACCGCCAAAGTCAAAGTGGAAGGAAAGGTCGACAATTATAAAGAAGGCACCTACACTTTAAAATATACAAGCGAAGATGCGCACGGGAATGCTTCGACAGCGGAGCGCACCGTCACGGTAAAACCGCTGCCGAAAAATGATCCGTCTCTTGCCGTCAACGGCGACAAGATCGTCTTCCTCACATTTGACGACGGACCCGGTGAATATACGGCAGAACTTCTGGACATCCTCGCAAAATACAATGTCAAGGCCACCTTTTTCGTCACGGGGCTTGGCAATCATCAGGAGCTGATCGGTCGTGAAGCTGCAGAGGGGCACACAGTCGGTGTACACTCACTGACGCACGACTACGACAAAATCTACGCCGACGAAGACGCGTTCTGGGAAGATTTCGATGCCATGAATGATATCATTGAACAGCAGACCGGCAGCCGCACCAACATCATGCGCTTCCCGGGCGGCAGTTCCAATACCGTCAGTGCCGGCAATGAAGGTCTGATGACACGTCTGACAGTGCAGGCGCAGAAAAAGGGATACGACTACTACGACTGGAATGCATACGACGGCGATGTCTATGAGACCACCGATCCGAAGCAGATTTCCCAGAATATCATCGACGGCATCCAGCAGCAGTCTATCTCTGTCGTGCTCTGTCACGACACGAAGGAATATACCAAGGACGGCATTGAGGATGCCATCCGCTGGGCACTGGAGAACGGCTACACATTCCTGCCCATCACATTTGGCTGCTTTGAGTGCCACCACGGTGTGCAGAACTGAGAAAAATAATTCGACATTTTGCGTGTTCTCTACTATACTATTCAACATATGGTAAGGGGATTATAAACGGGGAAATATCTTATGCAGCAGAAACAGACTGAAATCACACAGAAACTGATCAATCAGGCGGCGATGCACGAGCCGGAGGCAGTTTCTGCAATCTTCGCACAGACTTATACCAGGGTCTACTGTATCATACGGGCGCTCGTCCAGGACGGAAATGTCACCCGCGACCTTCTGCGGGAGACTTACGTCTCGGGAATTGAGGGCCTGCGCATGCTGCGCGATCCTGCAGAACTGACGCAGTGGATGTATCTCACAGCTTACACCCGCGCAACGCTCTGGCTCCGGAACCGGTCCCAGTCACTCTTCTCACGTCTGACAATCGATCACACCGAACCGCAGGAATTCGATGACGAGTACCCGGCAAAGATACCGGAGATCGAAATGGAAGAGCGGGTTGCCGCCGCGCTCCTGCTTGACCTGATGCGGGAACTTCCGGATGATCAGCGCCTCTGCACGGTTCTCTATTACTACGAGCGCAAGTCTATTAATGAGATCGCACGGGAGCTCGGTATTTCCGAGGATACTGTCCGGAGCCGTCTGAATTACAGTAAATGGAAAATTAAGGCGAGCGTGCGCGTGCTGGAACAGAATGACGTCAATCTCTATGGATTTAAGACGCGCAATGCCGTCTCCTTTATGGTGTTCCTGTTCCACAAACATGAAGAACTGACTGCCGCGCAAGAGCCGCCGAAAGGTCTGCTTCAGATGATTCTGCAGGATCTGCAGCAGCGTCCCGTCATCGAGCCGATGCCCGATCCGGAAGAAGAAGCACGCAAAGAGCAGGAGAAGCAGGCGCGGATTGATAAACGCCGCAGAGCCAGAAAACGCCGCACACGTGTCGGCGTGGCATTTGCCCTGCTTCTGCTGGCGGCACTGGTGACCGGCCTGGTCTTCCTTGTCATGCACTCCCGGGAACAGCGCGCCGCGCGAAAGGCTGCAGCCGCCGCTGAGGCTGCCGCAGAAGCTTCTGCCGGTACAGACACCTCCGGTACAGACGCACAGAATGCAGATGGATCCGCGGCATCCGGTACGGCAGCTGCCGGCACAGGTGCAGATCCGGCCGCAGGAACCGCTCCCGCAAGTGGCTATGATATCACAGAGACAACGGATCTCCCGATCGAAGAGCGGATCATCGGCATCTATACGGAAAAAGCGCACCAAAACTGGATGGAAATTGCAAAGGCGAAGGAAGGCGACGGCTATGAAATAACCTTCCACGCAAAAGATTCCAAAGGCAAAGACTTCAGCGAGACTTACCAGGCCAGAACAGACAGCACCCAGCTGATCGTTGACTCAGGCACCGATGCCGGAACTGCAGCCACCCTCCGCTGGTCAAATGACTACACCGTATCTGTCAATGAGACAAGCTGGTTCGATACGGAGAAGAAAGTCACCGTCGGCGGTGTTTATCTTAATTCCGAGACGCCTCTGCGCGGCGGCACCGGTGTAGATGCCTACCTCGGCTCCTGGGTCTGCATGGATGACAATGCGATCGATATGACCCTGATGATGTCTGCCGGTGCTTTGAACATGACACTCTATGATGAAAATCAGAAAAAAATAGACCACACATATATCGGATTTGAAATCGAAACCGGCGTGAATGGTCTTCCCTCGAAGCTGCGGGCGCATCTCTCGCCGGAGGCGGATGAAACCTTCTGGTTATATCCGGACGGAACCATCACATTCCACGGCGACAGTAATCCGTACAGTATGAAAAATTTCCAGCAGAACTGATCTGCTGGAAATTTTTTATTCTGTCAGAACATTAATGGGTTCGGAACTGGTATAGGACTGTGTTTTCTCCTCTCCGATACAGATTCGGATCAGACAGTCGGATACTTTTTCCATGCCGATCCGGATATCTCCTGTACCATCCGGTACCGGCACGTTCAGAAGCTTCGGTCCCCTTATCTGCGAACCGCGCTTGATGTAGATCCTGCAGTCCATGACATCCGTCTGCGGACGAAGAAAACCTTCCTGACACCAGACGATCCCGCCCACTGAAACGTCTCCGCACAGTGCTATTTTCACCTTATCGGTCCGGTCGCGCTTCAGCTTTTCATTTCCATCTGCATCTTCGACAATCTTATGGGTATATGCATAAAATCCCACTTCGATATCTTTACAGATCTGTGCGCGGTAAGCCGCTGCTGCTTCCTCTTTTTTCTGCCGGCTCTCCGGCGTATTTCCAATCTCCACCAGAACCGGGTAACCACAAAAACCACAGGCACTGCTGCCGTGTGTGAGTTCCGCGCCGCATACTTCACATTTCATAGTCATTCTCCTTTTGTTTCGCTTGGGTTGTTTCGGAACAATTTATCATTCTGAAATTTAACGCGGTCAATTTCGAAATTCGAGGCTGTTCATCTGCACAGCCAGTTCCCGCAGATCTTCTCCGTACTGTGTCAGTTTCTTTCTCATCTCATCCAGATCGGCATGCAGAATCTCTGCCGGGACCTCTGCCGCACTGCCGCTTCCGACAAGCGCACGGGTTTCCTCTCCCCACGGGCTGTTCCAGTCCTGCAGAAGCTGTTCCCGCAGAAAACGGATACGCTGCAGCCTGTCCTTCAACAGCGTGATTTCTTTCTGTCTGCTTTCCAGCATCCGGAAACGCATCTTCGCTTCTTCAGACTCCAGCTCCATCTGAAGCTGATTCCGTTCACGCATCAGAGATTCCGTGGAGGTTTCCTGCTTTTCTTTCTGCCGTTTCAGTGATGCGATCTCCTGCTCCAGTGCAGCTGTCTGCTCCTCCGTCTCCTGCAGCTCATAGCGGAGTGCATCCTGCTCAGCCTGCTGCATCTGCCGCTGATTTTCCAGATCACGCACCTGCTGCCGGAGTGATTCTGATCTCTGTAATATATCCTGAAGCGTTTGCTCCGCTGCATCCAGCTCCGTCCGCAGTCCTTCGATCTGCTGCTCCTGTTCCTGACGCTTCTCTTCCTGATTCCGGATCTGATCCTGCAGCATGTCCCGTCTTCTGCGCAGTTCTTCCAGATCCAGCGCTTCCAGTCCCTGAACCTGCTCCTGCAAATGACGAATCTGCTCCTGCATTTCCAGTTCAGCATGCTTTTGGGCAGCCACTTCTTCCCGTCGCTGTTTTATAAGAATAATCCGGTTCTGCAGTTCCGCCTGCAGCCTGCCGGCTTCTTCCATCTCCTGATCAAGTCCGGCAAGTTTTGCCTCGATCTCACTGATTCTGTCCCGCCTGCTTTCAGAAGTCAGCAGCGGGGCATTCTCCTTACTGATTTTTGTCACGGTACGCCCCAGCCACGGAAGCCGCTTATACATCGCATCCTCCTCGCGGCAGGCAAGTTTTTCAACAGGCGTTCCTGTATCCGTCTTGATATCCTGACAAAAATCATAAATAAATCCCAAAACATCTTCGATTGCCGGATTATCCAGCTCCGCGATTCGCCGCAGATTACGTTTTGTAAGTTCCAGTTCCATTCCGGACTCCTTATCTTACCAATCCGGGTTCTCCCGGTGATTCCCTCTCGTGTCAGCTGTCCTGTTAACGTTCCACGGTTCTTAGTATTTTATTTTACTGAACACAAACATATTTTTGAATGAATCCAGCACAATCCGGTTATCTTCTCCCTCCGGCTTTTTCGTAAACAGATTAAACGGACGGATATGCACACTCAGAACCCCTGATGAGTCCAGCGAAAAACCAAGCACGGCCGTCTGATACTTCTCATCAGCATATCCAATCATATCCTCAAGCTGCTTTGCGTATTTTTCTTTCAGATATACGACCATGGCCGTCGAACTGTCGGTTCCGTGATTGACGACAAAGCTGTTCGGCGTTGAGCCGATATAATAAGCAATCGGTTTTTCCGGATCGAGCTTGTAATGCGGATAGTATGGATGGTCAAACACAATATCATCCTTGTAACAGAATGCGTAGTCCGCATTGGCAGGATCCTGATCGCCGCCCAGAAATCCGATCGAATATGGCGCAGTATTGCGGATCCGGATAATATCGGATGCCACCAGTGCAGCACCTAGCGATACAGCCTTTTCTCTGTCTGAGGCAAAATTAATAATATCCTCTGTCCGCTTATCCATGGATGAGAAGCGGAAGGTGTCCCGGACCTGCTGGTCTACAAGATAAAAATTACCGAATCCGCCGACGAGCGCAATCTTAAATACCTCCTGATCTGCGTCATCATACCGGATGCCCGCCTGCTCCATGTAACTGATCATCTTCTGCAGCTGCTCCCGCAGGACAGGCGCAATCTCATCATTATAGACACGCAGAAGAAGACCATAAGTCACAGAAATCTCTTCTCCATAGTAATCAATTGTTGTAAACTCTTCCGCTTCCAGCTCCTCGGGATCATCAATGCCGATTTCATCAAAAATGTCTCCGATGGTCTTGCGGGAAGATTTCAGTTCTTCCTCCAGATCGTCCACTGCTTTGTAGAAACGTCCGTCCTGCGCAATGCCCTCCGGAAAATATCCGCTCTCTTCGATGGCCCGCATCATGGTCTGTTCCATATACTGGATTCCCGCGCTGCCGATCCGGCCTTCTTCATTCTCGCCGGCACCGGTCCGGGCTTCAATCCGGATTTCCACATTCCCGGAATCCTGCGCCGCAACATTGGTCAGCGTAATATCCAGCGTGCCCCCGCCATAATCAATCAGCAGAATATGACCTGCAAAATCACGGCCTGTATTATTCCGGAAATTATACGCGAAAAATGCACTGGCAGCTGCCGGCTCACTGACAACCTGCACCTTATCGACGAAAGGAAAACCGACACAGATATTCCGCAGCATATTTCTTCCGTCGAGCGTCTCAAGTCTGTCATTCCACACTTCAGGGACCCCGATCACAAGACGGTCAATCATTTTCTCCCCGCACCGGTGAAGTCCCTCCTGCAGACAAAATGAAATAAAGCGCCGCGTCATCTCCTCCGGTGTATGATCTTCATCATATCCGCGCGCAGTCAGCCTTTCCTGATCATCTTCGGGCAGCAGCATTTTGAAAGCCTTATAAGTGGCAAACCCACGTTTTCCTGCCTTGTTTTTTGCCTCAGCTCCGTATTGCAGCTTTCCTTTTCCTTCCGCGACAACCGTCGGGATAAACGGCGCACCTTCCTGCAGTGAAATATCCCTTAATTGTTTTGTCCCATACTCATACTGTGACATCGTCGTATACGTGCTGCCAAAATCCATTCCCAGATTCATAGTCGTCTGCTCCTGCTTACACGATTTGTTTCTTTTGAAATTCTTCAGATGACACCTAAATCATCTGCTCCATCAGATTCTTCATAACCTCTCTGGAATGATCTGTATCTTCCTCCAGATCCGGCATCTGCAAAGGCTGTTCCGTCTCTCCGGCAGAAGTTTCTGCCTCAATTTCCGGCGGCAGCAGTTCCTGTTTGGCCCTCTCCTCACGAATCTGCTCTGTCAGTGCCGCCAGAATCTTCTCCGCCTGCCGGGCCGTCTCGGCGGAGCTCTGATGCCGCAGCAGTTCTTCCTGCTGTTCCAGCTTCACAATCCTGTCACGGGCAGCCAGACTGTCCTGCCGTTTCCGGTTGATCAACAGTGTATAGGTCTCAATCTCCTTATGCAGACTGACCGCGCTTTCCTGCAGATGCAGGCACTCTGATGATCCTGCAGGAAGTTCTTTTACTCTGGAAATACAGGCATCACGCTGCGACTGCATCTGCCTTCGCCGCTGTTCATCTATCCGAATGCTCTGCTCCATCTCAAAAACCCTCTCGGATTCTGCAATCAGGATGTCATGATATTCCCAGTATATTTTTGACTGACCGCCGCAGGCAAATTTTCGGCGGATCACATCATTCATACAGGTTTCAATCCGGCTGACAGTGGCAGTATCGCCCTTTTTCATCGCGATTTTCATCTGATCGATAAATCTGCGAAGATGCTCTTCCGCATTTTTATCCGGGCGCACTGCGCGCGGCTTTCTGAGTGTGCGCCGCAGCCGGGCCGTCACAGTTCTGTATGCAAGCTGTCGTTTCGGATCATTCGGCCAGGTATAACGGGTGTCCGGCAGACAACGTACCAACATGCCGTCTGAGACCACGCCCGTATCCTTGATCGGCCGGATAACCGGCTTTTGTAAATCTGTCTCTGCTGCAGTATCGGCAATTGTCGTCCAGAAGCGTGAAAGGTCTCCGGCCAGCAGCTGATAACTGCAGAGATCATTTTCCGAGAACATGCCGCTTTTTTCCGCCTGCATGTCAGCATCGTGAAACCACCGCCATACAAATTCAGAAATTCTGTCAATCTCCGCGTCTGTCAGTCCATCCTCGTCTTTCCGTTCAAACCATGCCGTATAACGCACAATCCGCGCGACTGCCTCTTTGCTGAAGCGATTCAGGAAAACATATCTGCCTGCCAGGCTTCTCCGCAGCAGTTCGTAACAGCCTTCGTCTGCCAGATCCGCATTTTGAAATGCATTGACCACTGCCGGAAAAAGCGCATTTTCACCGGAAGTACTCTGAAATATTCCGCCGGGATCCGACAGAATTTTCTGGCTCGCTTCAGCCGTCACGCCGGTCCGAAGTATTATCAGGTTTTTCCTGCTGCCGTTGTTCTGTACCAGCTGACGCAGTTCTCCCTCTCTTGCGCGATATAGTTCCGCAAACGTCTCCAGTGCAAACACAAATACTGTATGTTCTGCCTGTACCGGCAGTTTTCGAATCTGCTCCGCTGTACAGGGAATCCGACATCCCTCCGGCGCCGGCTGAAACGTCTGACCGCCTTTCAGCCCAAGGCCGAGCGGGCCCCGAAACTGATCCGCACACCACTGCCAGAGTGTCTGATTAAAAACCCGTACAGCAAAAGAGCCCTGTGCGCCCTCGACGAACAGGATTTTCTCCATATGCTTTTCCGACAGCATATGCCGCAGATAATCCGTCAGATTCACGCATACCATGCTGTCCAGAATATAGCGGTCTTCATTTGCAAACAGGAAATGGAACAGGCCATCCTGCACGTTCCATCTGGCTATATTTTCTCTCATAACTTACCCGCTGCAGTTTTCTTTGAATTTCGAATGCCTGCCCGAACACACAGTTCGATCAGCCCCAAAACTATCCAGTATGCGAAAAACTCTCCCACAGCAAACCCGATCCCGCCTCCGGCAATCATGATCATAATCCCAAGCATTGCAGCATACACCGGCGCAATCCTGTGTACAATTGAGAGGATGACTGTACCGAAAAAGAACACTGCAATTCCCGCAACAGCTGCTGTACCGATGCCTGCCAGAAAATATGCAGATACACCTGTCAGAACACCCAGAATCAGCCCCCATATCCACATGGAAGTTGTTATGATGGATGCCTGCCTGCATAATGCATCAAAAAGGTCATATGCTTCCTTTACAGTATCCGTCCGGAGCAACACCTCTTCCCTGCCTGTATTTTTACTTCTTTCACAGAACCGGATCATGCCGAATGTCAGATCTGTGGAATCCGCCTTCCGTTTTTTAGGATCCTTTAATTTCAGCCGGATCAGATTGCCCTTCCGCCTGCCTTCATCAATATTATTTGTCCCAAGTCCGCGGATAACAATGAGCGCTGTCTGTTTCGCCCGCTCTTTATCATTTGGCGCGGTATCCAGCGCTTTCTGCTCTGCTTCTGTAAGAAAACGCTTTTTTGTTTGCTCCTTATTTACGGAAGTCCGCGGAATTTCCTCCGTCGAAGCGGCCTTATTACCGCCTTTACCGTTTGTCTGCTCCCGGCCGTCTTCGTGCAGATTCTCCTGTTTACCCTTCTTTGCAGGTACAATCCCGTACTCTTCAAAAGTCGGCCGGATATGCATTGTTCGTTTTGAATTAACAATCTCCTGGTGGTTCATTGCAATTCTCCGGTCTGGATCAATTTGTAAAACGGCATGTTTTCGACTGCAATCGGATCTTCCGTACTGATTTTGATAATGCTGTGATGTTCCTTCAACTGCCGGATCTCATTGTACAGTTCTTTCTCCCGCGCACTGTTCTGCTGTGTGCGGAACACAAAATCCACATCGGATGGTTTTAAATCTGCCACGTTGTGAACGACCCAGGTCAGAATATACTTCGCATAATCATCATCGCCGCTGTTGAAATGCTTCAGGAACTGTGTTGACAGAATAGTGCCGACGCCGAATTCCCGCCCCTCTTTGAGGATCTTCTTCAGAGAAGGATATCCCTCACTCATAAAGTGGTCGGCTTCATCAACCAGAATCATCTTCCGGAGTTCGCGGTAATGATCCTGCAGCCTGCTGGATCCCTGTGCATGCATCTGCGCGTAAAACAGATTCAGCGTCATCTCTACAACCAGCGACTGAATATCCGGATCATAGCCGGAAAGATCAATTACGACAACACCGTCCAACAGATCATACAGGGACCGTGTCCGCTTTGGATCCGGCTCAAAGATTTCAAAACCTGCGAGTTTTTCCATAGCTGCCATCAGAGAATCGCCTCTGCCGCCGTCCTCAAGCGCGAGGTAACTCGTATAAACGTCTGCAAATGTAGGCGCCGTTCTGCTCCAGGTTGCCGCCTGATCCGGTATAATTCCCGCCTGCCGGTACGCATACATAATGCTCTTGAACAGCGCACTCTGCTGCTTCGGCCCGAGATGATAGGTCCGCGCGATGGTGTCCTTGAAGGCATTTCCGGTATGCGACGGAAGCAGCGGCCGGAATGTACGGGATCTTGAAATTGCCAGCGGGTTAAACGGCAGATGATAAGGTTTCAGAACCTTCGCCTGCGTCGCCTGACGGAAATCCCACTTGCTCTCATTGTAGTCACCCTTATAATCGAAAATCAGAATCCCCAGCGGGCTGCCGTCAAAATTATTCTTCCGTTCACGATACAGCTGTGTAATGAGCGATTTCGCAAACTGCGTTTTTCCGGTACCCATTGTGCCGATAATACCGGTATTCGTATGGAACAGGCGGCTGGTATCATTGGGGTACCAGTACACCGGCATCTCGTCCTCTTCAGCTGTTCCGAACAGGATCTCCATACTGACCGGATCTGCAGCGGGAAGCAGCGCCTCCTCATCCGGCTGTTCCCCCGCCGGCTCATCTTCCGGATCTTCCGCATCCTCTGTCAGGTCGAAAACCACTGCGTCCGCGGTTTCTTCTTCCGGTTCTGAAGCCAGCACGTCTACGCCATCCTCTTCCGGCTCTGAAACCACGGCGTCCGCGGTTTCTTCTTCCGGTTCTGAAACCATTGTGTCTGCGGTTTCTTCTTCCGGCTCTGAGATCATGGCGTCTCCGGCATCCTCAGCCGGTTCTGATGCCAGCGCATCGGCGGCATCCTCCGCCGGCTCTGCACCCGGCAGTGCCTTCCAAATTTCCTCCGGTTCCGGCAGAACTTCCCACCCGCTGTTTTCTGTACAGAACTGCTGATAGCGTCCAAGGGCAATCAGCGGCCTGCCGTTTTTCCTCTCACTCAGCTGCTGAAACGCCTGGCTGCCGCGCAGAGATTCTTCCACGCCGGCAATGCGCGCCGGATTTCTGACAGCAAACAGCGTTCCGCCTGCCAGATCATGCTTCTCCGCCTCATTGCTGCAGGTTTCCATATATGCGATTTCCAGCCGGTCCATGTCTTTTCCGCTGCCGCGGCTTCGAATCCAGACTCCGAACAATTTCTGGTTTTCCTGTATGATCTGCCATGCTGCTGTTAAGTTCATCTCATGTTCTCCTGTACAACCGTATTTTCTTTGAAACCACAGACTGCGGTCCGCATTGTAAACCGTGATCTCCGATCGCGCGCGGGCTGCCGGAGGCTCATTCTTCAGCGCGGGTCATTGGGTATATCCAGTTCCCCGAGCAGTTCGTTCAATGCAATTTCATCTTCTGTCAGCCCGCGGTTCGAAGCGGTTCCCGGCGTCTCTCCCTGGAGAATCCCGGGATAAACCCCTTTCAGTTCCTGAACCAACCAATTCTTATTTTCAATCAGTGGCTGCGTTACTGAAACCGGTGGCTGCGTTGTCTGCCTACTCCGCCCATCTGCCTGACTTTGCGGCGCAGCAGAACGGCGTAACTTCCGAATCTGTGCAACTGCCTCTGCAAACTGCATCTCAGTGTAATAAAACCTGCCGTCCCTCAGTGACGCAAGCAGCGCCGCCGTATCAGTCCCGTACTCTGCTTGTGCCCGTGCCTTGAGCTGCAGCCGGATTACTCTGATAACCTGTGTCAGTTCACGGTATGTCAGTCCTTCACTGTCTTCTGCAAGGGCACGGTAAGAAGGGACTTTTTCACCCATTGCATTCGTTTTGCGCGGCAGCCGGTTCCGGTCATTCTCAAAAAATGCCTCCCGCTCTTCCTGATCCGGCAGTTCGATGACAAACTGCATAAGATCCGGAATCTGTCCTGCACCGGCTTCTTCCAGATTTTCTTCTATCAGCACGACAATCCCGTCCGCCTGTTCCGGGAGCATGCGGTATGCCCCCGCGACTGCCCGGATCATCTCCTGACTGCCCGCCGGCTCCATAAGAAAGATGCAGCGCTCCTTCCGACTCTTCTGCAGCAGTGCGCTGATACATTGTTTCCGCTGCTCTGCTTTCACTTCCTGCATAAGGCCGCTGTCAACCCTGTAATATGTGTATCCCTGCTGTACCGCCGTTCCGGCAAATGCTTCCGCAAGTGTTCTCTTGCCGCTGCCGGCGTCACCCGTCAGGCAGATGCAGCAGCGCCGGGGGAGCAGAAAGATCCGGTCCATTTCCTTATCCGGCAAAAGTCCTTCCAGAATCTGTTTCAGTTTTTCGTGCCCTGACAGTGTCTGCAGTGTTTCCTGTGGAGGCGCCTGCAGTGCCGCAGCAATAAATGCATTCACTTCCATTTGTTATCTTACCCCATTGCTTCCTGCTGTTTTTTCTGCGCCTGTTCAAATGCATCCAGTTCACGGATAATTGCCTCTTTCGGCGAAGGCGTATAGTCTGACTGGGCTGCATCAAACAATTCACGCGTCAGAACATATTCTCCGCTCTGCATTGCTGCAATTGCAGCGGCTTCATCGTTATGGTACAGATCCAGCACATCATTCAGTGCCAGATTCTTAATCTTGTCACAAAGCCGCTCAATATCACGATAATTATACGTATCGGTACAGGCCGCCATATCTTCGAAGGTATAGCCCTGCTCAAGCTGCAGCACCGGCTCGAATTTCAGGCGGAATGCATGCATGCGGGCCTCTGTGTCCGGAAACGGCACGCGGATCACCTGCACACGGTCCATCATCGCCGAATCTACCTGGGTCGGATAATTCGTTGCACCGATAAAGATGACCGGTTTATCCGAAGAATTGATCCGGTTATAAGCGGTCAGAAATGCCGTGGTCATATTCGATGCCCAGACCGGCAGATCTCTGATCGAGCGGTTCTTGCAGACACCGTCAATCTCATCTACAAAGACAATACAGGGTGCATTTTTCTCTGCTTCCTCAAACAGGCGCGCGATGATCTTCTCTGCATCGCCTACGTATCTGCTGAGAATATCGGATCCGTCGACGGAAAGATACTTATAGTCCTTTTCCATCAGCTCATGTGCAAATGCCTCAATAATATAGGTTTTGCCGCATCCTGGCGGTCCAATAAACAGGAAGGAGTGCAGCTGCCGCATCTTCATGTATTCGCGGATCTGCGTCAGGCGCGTGTCATGAATGCACTCTTTCAGCTGTGCCTTCAGGTCCGCCATCCCGGCGACATCCTCAAAGGAATGCGTCGGGCTCTCCTTGAACCAGTTGCGGATCGCGGCGTCGCTGACTGCCGCATCGCTGTCCGTGCCGGCCGTGCTTCCGCTTCCGGATTTTGTCTTATCTGTCTCTGCATTGTTCTTCTGCAGTTCCTTCTTCTCCATACGTGCGTAGGTCTCCGGACTGACAGCCTTGATCACCTCTTTCAGCCGCTGCTCGATTTCCTTCTGGCGGCGCTGGTGAAACAGGCGCTCTTCCCCGTCACTGATCCCTGCCATTTCATACTGCAGCTTCACTGCTTCCTGCAGGTATCTGCCCTCTTCCGCATTGTGCGCACCCTTTTCCACAAATGCATTTTCTGCCTTCTGCAAATAGGCGCGGCAGAGGTTTTCCTTGCGCTGCATAGTCTCAATGTAATCTCTGCTCATCGTTCATTATCCCTCAAAATAAAACACATTGTATTCTCTGTATGTTTCCGGATTCAGAAAATGTCACTGTTCAGCAGATCCCGGAGCTCATCTTCCGCATTCACACTGCCGCCCTTGCCGCCTTCTCCAAAAACATCACCGTTCAGATACGGAAGCGGATCCGACTCCAGTGTCACACGTGATTCATCCATACAGCTCTGCAGACTTGCCCCGCCGATGAATTTGTTTGCCACATCATCCCACTTGGAGCCGAGCCATTCATCAACAGCCCCCTGTGCGGCATCGCCGAACTGCGCTTTGGGCTGCAGTCCGTCTTCATACTTTTTCAGCATGCTGATATTCTTATCCAGCGAACCCTTTGAGATACCGCCCTTTGCTTTACGGGCAAGTTTATTCACATATTTCAGGGACTGGTTGAGTTCTCTGAGCGATTGATTAAGTTCCATCTCGGAAGTGATCTCATCCAGATCCTCTGCCGTGCGGCAGCAGATTGTGTACGCACAGATCCCAGAGCGGATCTTCGCCTCCGCCATTTCCTTCTCATGCGGCGTCGGATTTTTCTTCAGAATACGGCGCTGGATTTCCATCATGTTCTTGTATTTATTCCGCAGTTTGTCCAGCTGTATCCTCGTATCCAGTATCCGCTCTTCCTGCGTCGGCTTATCCTTCTTCTTGTTAAAGATTGACATGATTTTTCACTCCTTAATTATATAACATTTCACTGTCATTCCCCTGCTCAGCAAGCTGTTCCGCAGCTTCCTGCTCCGCTTTCAGACGCTTCTCTTCCTGCTCCTTCTCATACCGGATTCTTCCCGCGTTATCTCTGGCCTTTTCGAGTTCCAGATTCT
>JAFRGW010000130.1 GCA_017433615.1 Eubacterium sp. | reverse complement strand
GGAGCTGGTTTTATTTCAAGGAGGTCAAAATCGTATCTGCATCACCATCAATGCAAATGGACTGGCCCTCTATCTGCTTTGGGCAGAAAGACTCGTTATAGTTAAGGCAGGCATAAACTGCTTTCGGATTTGTTGCTGTCATTGCCCAGAAGGGATACTTTATGATGACAGGTGTATTGGCTCCGACGCCGATCTCCAAATAGAGTGTGTGCAGGTTTTCATGCCTGTGGATGAAATCGGCATAAGCGGCTGATGCCTTATGCCAGCCTTCATCCTCTACAAAGGAATCGTCGGCGCGAAGATTCATCGTAACATCCGATCCGTCATCCGGGCTCTTTGGAATCAGTGATGTCGGTATCCGCATAGAAATACCGCTCGGAGAAATTTGGTATACACCATCTGTATCCTTTTCGAAGCCCTGCGCCTCCAATGCCTGCATCACCCATTCCTCGTTGTCATAGGTCTTCTGATTCGCCGGATTCACACTTTGGAAGAGTCCATAGTCCCCTTGCGTGTAGAACAAGCGTTTCTTATCAAAACCGGCCCGCTGGAATTGATGATCGACATTCGTCGTGATAACGAAATAATCTTTCCCTTGCATCAGTTCCAGCAGCTTTCCATAAACATCCTTAGGCGGATTTATATAGCGGTTATAGTAGATATGCCTTGCCCACCATGCCCAGCGTGTTTCCGCATCCGGGAACGGATAGAATCCGCCGGAATACATATCCTGAATACCGAATCGTGCAGCAAAGTCTCCGAAGTATTTCTCAAAACGTTCTCCAGAATACGTCAGCCCTGCCGCTGTGGACAGTCCGGCACCCGCTCCGATCACGATAGCATCCGCGCTCTCGATTTCCTTCTTCAGCCATTCGATCTGCTCATCCCTGCTGCCGGTACCGGCAGAAAGGCCTAAGTGGAAGGAGCGGACAGCGGCCAATCCCTTCTGTATGGTTTCCTGATAACCATTATTGTAATAGCTGTTCATAGTATGCTTTGTCCTCATCTTTGAAAACATTGAAGATCACTCTTTCCATCGCCTCCGGATGTTCGTCCAGCCAGTCTGTTACAGTCTGCACAGCAATCTCTGCTGCCCTCTTGTTGGGAAAATGAAAAACGCCGGTAGAGATGCAGCAGAAAGCCACCGATTTCAATCCGTTCTCCAAACACATATCAAGAGTATTCCGATAGCAGGCTGCCAGATCGTTTTCCAGAGAGGCATTCAGGCTGCCCTGCACGATCGGCCCGACGATATGAATCACCTTTTTCGCCGGTAAGTTATAGGCCTCCGTCAGCATGGGGACCGCCGTTGGCTGCTCATAATCCCTGCCATACCGGATGCGGAGCGCGTTCATCTGCCGATTGCATTCCTCTCGAAGCTGGATTCCTGCAAAGGTATGGATGCAGTTGTCAATACAGGTGTGCATCGGAACAAAGCAACCCAACATCTGCGAGTTGGCAGCATTCACAATGGCATCTACAGCCAGCCTTGTAATGTCACCCTGCCAGATGGACATTCTGTCCCGGATTACAGGAATAGCGGCAAGCTCTACAATTCCGTTTTCACGGACGCGCTCTTGTAGATACTCGTCCTGCACAGCAAGAATCGCCTCACCCATCTTTCGAGGCATTCGGATGTTCATAAGTGACCGCAGGATACGACGTTTCCCTTCGGTATCGTCTGGTGTCTGCAAATCTTTATACTGAACAGAATCTGCTTTGAATTCTTCAACAAGATAATCCAACCGCCCATTCTGTGTCATTTTCTCATTCATGCCGTTACCTTCTTTCCACTGCACTTGCCGGACATACGGATGCGCAGTTTCCGCAGTGCAGGCAGTGCTCCTGCCGGATCACATGCGGGATGCTGTCTGCAAGTATACAGTTCTGCGGGCAGACATCTGTGCAGCTACCGCAACCGATACATTCGTCTGT
>JAFRGW010000129.1 GCA_017433615.1 Eubacterium sp. | reverse complement strand
CCAGCATTATTTTTCTAACAAAATATACGTGCGCGGTTTGATTGAGTTTACAAATATCTGCAGAAATGACTGCTACTATTGCGGAATCCGCAGGGGCAACCACGCAGTGGAGCGCTACAGGCTGACAGAGGAGCAGATCCTGTCCTGCTGCGGGGAAGGATATGAACTGGGCTTCCGTACATTTGTGCTGCAGGGCGGCGAGGACGCGTATTTTACCGATGACAGGATGTGCGGGATTGTCTCGGAGATCCGGCGGCAGTTTCCGGACTGCGCGATTACGCTTTCGCTAGGCGAGCGGAGCAGGGAGAGCTATCAGCGCCTCTATGAAGCCGGTGCGGACCGCTATCTGCTGCGTCATGAGACGGCTGACGCAGAACACTACGGGAAGCTTCATCCGGCTGAACTATCCTGGGAGCACCGCATGCAGTGTCTGCGGGATCTTCGCGAAACCGGGTATCAGGTCGGCTGCGGTTTTATGGTGGGATCCCCGTATCAGAAACCGGAGCATCTGGCAAAGGATCTCTGCTTTATTCAGGAATTCCGGCCGGAGATGTGCGGCATCGGTCCGTTCATTCCGCATCATCAGACACCATTTGCAGCGGAACCGGCGGGCAGTTATGAACTGACCCTGTTCCTGCTCTCGTTGCTGCGCCTGATCAAACCGGATCTGCTGCTGCCGTCAACCACAGCGCTCGGAACCATTCATCCGCGCGGCCGTGAGATGGGAATTCTCGCGGGAGCAAATGTTGTCATGCCGAATTTGTCGCCGACAGATGTGCGCAAGCAATATGAACTCTATGACAATAAGATCTGTACCGGTGATGAATCCGCCCAGTGCAGAGATTGTCTGGAGACGCGTATGAAGAGCATCGGGTGCGAGGTTGTGACGGATCGGGGAGACGCGCCGGGGCGTGGGTGAGATGTGTTCTGATTATACTGGCCAATGGTGGCTTGTGACTGAGATGGCGCGTTGCTGCATCTCACGTGTGACTGAGATGGCACGTTGCTGCATCTCACATGTCTGCGATGGCACGAGAATGTGGGACGCTGTATAAAGGGTTATACTTGACTACCATACAATTTGTATTTTATGCTTTATATATCTGAATGGGAAGATAATCTGACCATCCGGATCAAACAGAATCTGACATTCTGAATGCAAGGAGTTTCCGAGCAGAAGATGTAAGACAGGCGAAACCGGCACAGTGATCTGTGAACCGGTATATGTGTTGTATTCTTACCCTCTCTGCCGGAAGGCAGAGGGGGTTTTTTGCTGTACGGCATCTGCGGATTTGTAGGAGCAGCAGGAATGTGGACATGTTTACGGGAGACGGATGGAATGTGGACATGTCAGCCGGAAACTGATGGAAGGAGATCATACATGGAAACGCGTGTTGCGGTAGTTGGGATTATCGTAAAGGAAAAAGAATCAGCCGGAAGACTGAATGCACTGCTTCATGAATATGGCGCGTATATCATTGGCCGTATGGGAATCCCCTACGAAAAGCGCGGCATCAATATCGTATCGATTGCAATGGATGCACCGAACGATGTCATCTCGGCGCTGACCGGAAAGATTGGAAAACTGCCCGGCATCAGTGTAAAGGCGGCATATGCACCGGTGTGACATTCGAAAGCCGGAAACACCATAGAAACAGGAAAACAGTAGTAGAAAGGAAGTAAAAAATCATGGCAGCTTACAACGTAAAATCAATGAAGGCGGATGAATTTATCTCACATGAGGAGATTCTGGAGACGTTGGCATATGCGGAAGCAAATAAGCACAATGTCGAACTGATTGATGAGATTCTGGCGAAGGCAAAACCGGTCCGGAAAGGATCGGAGACGACCTGTGCGGGACTTACGCACCGGGAAGGGGCAGTTCTTCTGGCTTGTGATATTCCGGAGAAAAATGAGGAGATCTTCCGCCTGGCAGAGGAGATTAAGCTGGCATTCTACGGCAACCGGATTGTCCTGTTTGCGCCGCTGTATCTTTCCAACTACTGTGTAAACGGATGTCTGTACTGTCCGTACCATATGAAGAATAAAAACATTCCGCGGAAGAAACTGACGCAGGAAGAGGTGAAGCAGGAAGTCATTGCACTGCAGGATATGGGACACAAGCGACTGGCTATCGAGGCGGGCGAGCATCCGACAGAAAATCCGATCGAATATATTCTGGAATGCATCAATACCATTTACAGCATCAAACATAAAAACGGTGCGATCCGCCGTGTCAATGTCAATATTGCCGCTACGACAGTGGAAAATTACCGGAAGCTGAAAGAGGCGGGAATCGGTACCTATATTCTCTTCCAGGAAACGTATCACAGAGAGAACTACGAGCATCTGCATCCGACAGGTCCGAAGAGTGATTACGCATATCACACAGAGGCAATGGACCGCGCCATGACAGGCGGTATCGATGATGTTGGCCTTGGCGTTCTGTACGGTCTGGACAATTACATGTATGAATACGTCGGCCAGCTGATGCACGCAGAGCATCTGGAGGCAGTCTTCGGTGTCGGTCCGCACACCATCAGCGTACCGCGTGTCAAACCGGCGGATGACATCGATCCGGATGACTTCGACAACAGCATTACCGATGAACTGTTTGAAAAGATCATTGCCTGTATCAGAATTGCAGTTCCGTACACCGGCATGATTATTTCCACACGTGAGAGCGAGGAAGTGCGTAAGAAGGCGCTGTCTATCGGTATTTCGCAGATCAGCGGCGCATCCCGCACATCTGTCGGCGGCTACACCGAGACAGATCGTCCGCATGACACAGAGCAGTTTGATGTATCAGACCAGCGCTCTCTGGATGAAGTTATTCACTGGCTGATGGATATGGGCTACATTCCGTCCTTCTGCACGGCATGCTACCGCGAAGGCCGCACAGGCGACCGGTTCATGAGCCTCTGCAAGACTGGCCAGATCCAGAACTGCTGCCATCCGAACGCACTGATGACACTGAGTGAGTTCCTGTCAGACTATGCTTCCGAAGAAACCCGTGAAGTCGGCATGAAGCTCATCGAGAAAGAACTCGAGACCATCCCGCAGGAGAATGTCAGAAAAGTAGCGCGGGAACATATTTTTGATATCACACATTCCGACAAGAGAGATTTTTATTTCTAAATCTGATCTTCCGGGTTTGCACTCAAAAGGAGGCAGAGGACGATTCTGCGTCTCCTTTGCCGAAAGCGTGTCATCTGAAGCGGAGAGGACAAGTCAATGAAGTCATTATCGCTTTTGTCGAGAGGATGTCATCTGAAGGAGAAACGGTACGAGCCAATGCCTACTTCAGAAAACAGGGCTGAATAGTTTTTGAACAGGCGGATTTATCAGTATCGGGGAAAAAGTCAGTCATGAGAGTGTATACATGCAGGCGGGATTATTTAGAATGAGAGAAATACCAGCTAAGAAGAACTGTGCAGGCAGGCGGAATTGCCTGAATTGAGAAAAACACCAGCCGGGCAGAAGCGTGCAGGCAGGCGGAATGGAAAGAAGCATGAAAACCGCCTGCCAATAAACAGCGCAGAGGCAGGCGGAATTGCCTGAGTTGAGAAAAACGCCAGCCGGGCAGAAGCGCAGAGACAGGCGGAAATGCCTGAATTGAGAAAAGTGCCAGCCGGGCAGAAGCGTGCAGGCAGGCGGAATGGAAAGAAGCATGAAAACCGCCTGCCAATAAACAGCGTAGAGGCAGGCGAAAATGCCTGAATTGAGAAAAACACCAGCCGGGCAGAAGCGTGCAGGCAGGCGGAATGGAAAGAAGCATGAAAACCGCCTGCCAATAAACAGCGCAGAGGCAGGCGAAAATGTCTGGGTTGAGAAAAGCGCCAGCTGTAATACAGTAGTCCCTCTTAAAAATTTCGAAACAAAACAATGGCCGGGCGAGTGAATTTACAATCGTAGATCGTAACGACAAGTCTCGGTTTGCTGAGGCATCAGGAGGAAAGAGTACATGAGTCTGCAGGCACAGCCATCATCAGAGCGTATTCACATCGCCTTCTTCGGCGTGCGGAACGCAGGAAAATCAAGCATTGTAAATGCTGTGACGGGCCAGGATCTGTCACTGGTTTCGGATGTTGCCGGGACGACGACAGATCCGGTACAGAAGGCGATGGAGCTGCTGCCGCTCGGTCCGGTTGTCATCATTGATACGCCTGGGATCGATGATGTCGGGGCGCTTGGAGAGCAGCGCGTGGAGCGCACACGCAATGTACTGCGCCGCGCGGAAATAGCCGTTCTGGTAGTGTCCGCAGAAACCGGCCTGCAGGAGGCAGACCGGGAGCTGATCAGACTGTTTCAGGAGCGGAAGCTGCCATATCTGGTAGTGTTGAACAAGATAGATTTGATCGGATGCAATTCCTACGCATCTCAGATGGAATTCGATGCATTGGGAATTGCATCCGGTTTAGAAGGAGACAGGGGACGGTTCTCTGT
>JAFRGW010000128.1 GCA_017433615.1 Eubacterium sp. | reverse complement strand
GTGGGTATTGTATCAAACTTGACTCAGTGGAGGGTTTCAATCCCCCATCTGAGTTGAGCCTCCGGCGGATCGCAGAGCTGCGCATCGGAAGACGCACAAGTGCGTCGCGCAGCTCGCGCGCGATCAGAGATCGCGATTGAATTATTGAATCAGATATATAAAAACAGGAGGAAGAGGAAAATGGAAGGAAAAGAAAACCACTACAGTACTGTGGAGCAGGCGATTGAAGATCTGCGTGCCGGTAAGATTATTCTTGTGACGGATGATCCGGATCGCGAAAATGAGGGTGATATGATCTGTGCAGCGGAGTTTGCAACACAGGCAAATATCAATTTCATGGCGACGCATGCGAAGGGACTGATCTGCACGCCGATGAGCGCCGAGGTAGCTGCCCGGCTCGGTCTGCCGCCGATGGTCTCAGAGAATACGGACAATCATGAGACGGCGTTTACGGTTTCAGTCGACCACATTGATACGACGACCGGTATCTCTGCAAAAGAGCGGTCTTATACAATGATGAAATGTGCGGATCCGGAGACGCGGCCGACGGATCTGCGCCGGCCGGGACACGTATTTCCGCTGATTTCCCGTTACGGCGGTGTTCTGGTGCGCAATGGTCACACCGAGGCGACTGTTGATCTGCTGCGCCTCGCCGGCATGACAGAGTGCGGCGTCTGCTGCGAAATCATGGCGGAAGACGGAACCATGATGCGCACCCCGCAGCTCTGGGAACTTGCAAATAAATACAACCTGACATTTATCACCATAAAGGCACTGCAGGATTATCTGCGTGTCCACGAAAGCCATGTTGTCCGTGAGGCAGAGGCAAAACTGCCGACAAAATACGGCAACTTCAAAATGTACGGCTACATCAACGATATTACAGGTGAGCATCATGTTGCGCTGGTCAAGGGAGAGATCGGTGACGGTGAGGATGTTCTCTGCCGCGTACATTCCGAGTGCCTGACCGGAGATACCTTCGGCTCACTCCGTTGCGACTGCGGTGCGCAGCTGCAGATTTCCATGGAAATGGTAGAAAAAGAAGGACGCGGCATTATCCTGTACATGCGCCAGGAAGGACGCGGCATCGGCCTGATCAACAAGATCAAGGCGTATGCACTGCAGGAAAAAGGATACGATACCGTCGAGGCAAACGAGAAACTCGGATTTGCGGCAGATCTGCGTGAATACTGGGTCGGTGCACAGATTCTCCGGGATCTCGGCGCAAAGAGCCTGCGGCTTCTTACCAACAATCCGGAAAAGGTATACGGCATTGGTGATTTCGGCCTTGAAATCAAAGAACGCGTGCCGATTGAAGTACCGCCGCAGGAGTATGACGAGTACTATATGAAGACCAAGAAGACGAAGATGGGTCATATTTTTACGGAGATCAGAGTTTAAGGGGACTTTAAGTTAGTTTTGTGAGGAGCAGGGGACAAATATATGTTCCCTGGCTCAGGTGGAATTCGCCATTGAACATATATTTGTCCCCTGCTCCGCGCAGATGGAAATTGATTAATGATTCACTTCGGTCATTATCTGACATTTAGTGGACTAATCAATTACTCTGGCGGTTTTGATCCATCACTTCTTACGATACAGATTCGGATGGAAGTGGCCTTTCGATTATTTTGGTGGACTTACTGTATCATTTTTCCACTTTCATCCACTAATTGTGCTTATTACAAATCAGAAAATCTATTTTTTCTTATCAAACTGGTGGACGATTACATCTTTACTACTGATTTCGTCCACCAGTTTTTTGTTTTTTACATATGAATATGTCTGGTGATCCGCAAAAGAAGTGGACTAATCTTACCAGTTTTGCCTTTTCATCCACCAATTTGTGCTTCACAATGATCACACAGCTTTGATATCACTCGCACCTGATGGACGATTCGTATAAGATCCTGTTTTAATCCACCTAATATCCTGTTTTAAAGCTCTCTTTAAATCAGAGTGCATCCCCGATATCCCGGTTGATATGCGCAGTTGTGGCAGCCGCTTCGCGGCCGCCGATTCCGGTTTCCGC
>JAFRGW010000010.1 GCA_017433615.1 Eubacterium sp. | reverse complement strand
GGCAGGTCACTCAGCACACCGATGCGGTCCAGCGTATCCGAGACCGTTCTGCCGACCTTTGCCCTCTTACGGAAATCATCTTTTGAGAGGAATTTTCCGTCCCGGGCCGCAAGCACGACGCTGTCTGCAGCCTTGTCACCCAGACCCTCAAGAGAATCCAGTGAAGGCATCAGCGATTTCTCTCCGACAATCCGGAACCTGTGCGCCTGTGCCTGATACAGATCCAGCGGGACAAAATCAAAGCCGCGCGCATACATTTCCTGCACGATCTTCATATCTTTATACTGCTCCGCCTCCTGATTTGTAGCGGTATCTTTATGCGATTCATAGGCACGCATGTGCTCTTCAAGCCGCTCTTTCCCGAGACACATTTTTTCCAGGCTGAACGCAGAGGCGCGGATGGAAAAGTATGCCGCATAATACGCCAGCGGGTAATAAATCTTATACCACGCAATGCGGTAGGCCATCATAACATAAGCCACTGCATGTGCTTTCGGGAACATGTATTTGATCTTATTGCAGGACCAGATATACCAGTCCGGCACATCATGTGCCCGCATCTCTTCTTCCCATTGTGGTTTCAGTCCCTTTCCTTTCCGGACTGCCTCCATGATGGTAAAGGATTCCTCACTCTCCAGCCCCTTTGCAATCAGATAGGTCATAATATCATCACGTGTGCAGATTGCCGTGGAGATCGTCGCCTTGTTTTCTTCAATCAGTGTCTGCGCATTTCCCAGCCACACGTCTGTACCGTGTGACAGACCCGAGATACGGATCAGATCCGAGAACCGCTGCGGCTTCGTATCCAGAAGCATCTGGATAACAAAGTCCGTCCCGAACTCCGGAACGCCCAGGCATCCCAGCGGACAGCCGCCGATGTCATCCGGTGTAATCCCCAGGGCTTCCGTACTCTTAAAGAGGCTCATGACCTTCGGCTCATCCAGCGGAACCTTTGTTGCATCTGTACCTGTCAGGTCCTCCAGCATCCGGATCATGGTCGGATCATCATGGCCGAGGATATCCAGCTTCAGCAGATTCTCATCGATGGAGTGATAATCAAAATGCGTCGTGACGATATCGGTCGTCATATCGTCCGCAGGATGCTGGACCGGCGTAAATGCATTGATATCTTCTCCCATCGGGAGCACGATGATACCGCCGGGATGCTGACCTGTTGTCCGGCGGATGCCGACACATCCTTTGACGATCCGGTCAATGTCGCATGTCCGCTTGGTAATTCCCTTGTCTGCGTAATAATTCTTGACGTACCCAAAAGCCGTCTTATCGGCGAGCGTTCCGATTGTACCCGCACGGAACGTCTGTCCCGCGCCGAAAATCACCTCTGTGTATTTATGTGCTTTACTCTGGTATTCTCCTGAGAAATTCAGGTCAATGTCAGGCTCTTTGTTGCCCTTGAAACCGAGGAACGTCTCAAACGGGATATTAAACCCCATTTTGGTCAGCGGCTTTCCGCATTTCGGACATACCGCATCCGGCATGTCACAGCCGGCCATGCCCAGATTCTTATATTTTGTGACTTCTTCTGAGTCAAAATCCACGTACTTGCAGGCATCACAGAGATAATGCGGCGGCAGCGGATTCACCTCCGTAATACCGGACATGGTCGCCGCGAAAGAAGAGCCGACGGAACCGCGCGATCCGACAAGATAGCCGTCCTCATTGGATTTCCACACGAGTTTCTGTGCGATAATATACATCACGGCATAGCCGTTGGAAATAATGGAATTCAGTTCCCGCTCCAGTCTTGCCTCTACCAGCTCCGGAAGCGGATCACCGTAAATCTCGTATGCCCGCCTGTAACAGATCTCACGCAGTGTTTTATCAGAATCCTCGATAACCGGCGGGAATTTGCCTGCCCGGATCGGAGAAATCTTTTCAACCTGATCAGCAATTCTGTTCGGGTTTTCGATCACCACTTCCCGCGCTTTTTCGCTGCCCAGATAGGCGAACTCCTCCAGCATTTCCTCTGTCGTATGCAGATACAGCGGCGCCTGGTCCTCAGCGTCCTTAAACTTCTTGCCTGCCATGATGATCGTCCGATAGATCGCATCCTCCGGATCCATAAAATGCACATCGCAGGTTGCGACGACCGGTTTTCCGCTCTGTTCTCCGTAACTTACAATCCGCCGGTTCATTTCCTGCAGATCCTCCACGGAGGTGATCGCCTCATTCCGGTCACTTTCAATCAGAAATGCATTGTTTCCGACCGGCTGAATTTCCAGATAATCATAGAAATCAATCAGCCGGATGATCTCCTCTTCCTGCGCGCCGCGCAGCATGGCGTCATACAGTTCCCCTTTGACACAGGCCGAACCGACCAGAATTCCTTCGCGGTACTTCTGCACCAGACTCTTGGGCAGACGCGCCTGCATCTTATACACATAATGCAAATGCGAAGCGGATACCAGCCGGTAAAGATTCTGCCGCCCCGTCTCACATGTCGCCAGCAGAATCACATGATGCGACGGCATCTTGCGCTTCGCCTCATCACTTACCGATGCCATCTCATTCAGGCCGTCGAGATCCGTGACCCCGCGGTCTGCAAGCATCTGAATGAATTTTACTAATATTTCCGCCGTGCACGCCGCATCATCCACAGCTCTGTGGTGGTGATCCAGCAGAACACCGACTGCCTTTGCCACCTTATCGAGCTTGAAACTGCCCAGGCCCGGCAGCAGCACGCGCGCCATTGCCACAGTATCCACATAGGTAAAATGATCCGGGAATCCCTGTTCTTCACAGGCTTTGATAATGAAGCCCATATCAAAGTCCGCATTGTGTGCCACCATCACGGCACCGCTGCAGAATTCCAGGAATTCCGGCAGCACCTGCTCAATCGGCGGCGCATCCAAAACCATGTTGTCCGAAATACTGGTCAGTTCCTCAATCCGCATCGGGATCGGGACACCCGGATTGACAAACGTCGAGAAGCGGTCGGTAATCTTTCCGCCTTCCACGCGGACCGCACCGATTTCTATAATCTTGCAGGTCTGATTGGAGAGTCCTGTCGTCTCGATATCAAATACAACATACGCATCCTGCAGATCCTGTCCCCGGCTGTTGACTGCAATCCCCTTCAGATCATCAATCAGATACGCCTCCATGCCGTAAATCACCTTAAACGGCGCAGATATCTTCTTCAGCTCATCCTTCGTCGCCTCCGGATGTTCCTTCTGCCATTCAGCCCGGTAGGCGCGGTCAATGTCCTCCATGGCATGATTCGCCTCCGGGAATGCCTGCACACCGCCGTGGTCCGTAAGGGCAATTGCGGAATGCCCCCATTTCCAGGCGCGCTTCACCAGCGCCGCCGCATCGGTGACGCCGTCCATATCGCTCATTTTGGAATGACAATGCAGTTCCACGCGCTTTACCGGACTGTTGTCCTGCCGCACCTTCCGGAAACTGACCGAACGCCTGATGCCTGAAACCGACATGATGGTCAGCTCATGATCAAAACTGTCTTCCTGCGCGCGGCCCTTGATCCGTACAAACGTGCCCTTTTTAAACATGGCACCTGCTGCATCCTGTTCTTCACCATCCAGAAAGATCTTTACCCGGATCGTGTCCGTATCATCGGTAACCGTAAGGATCAGCAGGACACGCTCGCTTCGAAGCGTGCGCATCTCTATATCAATAATCTCTCCATAGATCACCACGGTACCGGAGAGCTCATCCACTTCAGAAAGTGGGATGCTGTCGTCGTCAAAATCTCTTCCGTACATGACTTCCGCACCCGGTTCACCCAGATGCAGTCCCCGGCTGCCTTTACCGCGGCCGGAACGCCATTTACTGCCATCCTCTCTGCCGCGTCCGCCCGCCCGCTCTGATTGGACGCTGCACGAAGCAGCTGCATCAGCCGGCTGTACAGCGGCACTGCCGGAGGAAGTATTCTGCTGCACACCCGACAGTCCGCCCTGTGCCTGTGCTTTCCCGTCTGCAGCTGTTCCGGACGTGCTGTCTGCATCAGCCATCTCACCGGTTGCCTGTGCGTCGCTGCCGTCTGTACGCTGCCGGGATGCCAGCGATGTCTGCGCTACAATATTTCTGGCCGCAGCACGCATCAGAAGCTCATTTTCCTGAATCGCCTGTGTTTCCGGCCGCACCTGCCTTGTAATCTCCAGCTGTACGCCGAGCCCGCAGCGTTCATTCAGAATCTTATCGAGAATTCTGTAAAATTCTTCTTCCAGATCCCGTGAGACAACGGTATCCGCGATCGTCACGCTCATCTGATCTTTTGCCGGAAACGCAAACACCGCAGTATGAAAGAGCCACGCCAGCATATGATTATACTGTCGCAGCTCCAGTTCAATACTCTCACCATATTGTTCCAGAAGCGTCTTGGCTGTATAGAGACGCGAGAGCCTGAACCGCTCGATGACCCGCACCTGCAGGTCTGACCCCGCCTGAAGACTCCGTGTCAGTGCGCGCTCCAGTTCATATATTTTTTCCTTTGGCAGACACGCAGAACACTCCAGATACACACGAAGCAGGCTCCTGCTGCGGTTCATCGTGACACGCGTCACGACCGCATGCTTCAGAACCTGCTGCAGTCCGTCATTCAGTTTGATTCCCGGAAATACTTCCTCGATCCGTCTGGATATCTGTTCCGCCACGTAATTCACTTCCCTTTTACTTATTTAATTCCCCGCTGAGTTGATTAGTTTTTCCAACTCCGCTTTCAATGCCCCGAGCAGTTCCTGTTCCGGCATTTTTCTGATAATCTCGCCTTTTTTGATTAAAATACCGACGCCGTCGCCGCCTGCAATCCCGAGATCTGCCTCTCTGGCTTCTCCCGGTCCGTTGACGACACACCCCATCACAGCCACCTTCAGATTGTCCAGCGGCATTTCTGCGACCATCTCCTGTACCTGTTCTGCGAGTGAGATCAGGTCGATCTTCGTCCTGCCGCACGTCGGACAGGATACAACTTCCACGCCGCCGTTTCGCAGCCCCAGCGTGCGGAGAATCATCTTTGCAGATTTGATCTCCTCCAGCGGATCTCCCGTCAGCGAGACGCGGATTGTATCGCCGATGCCCTGCGACAGAATAATGCCCAGCCCGACTGCCGATTTAATATTGCCGGCATAAAGGGTTCCCGCTTCCGTAATGCCCACATGGAGCGGATGGGTTGTCCGGTCCGCAATCAGGCGGTGTGCTTCTGCACACATCATAACATCTGACGCCTTGATGCTGAGCACCAGATTCTCATAGCCCATATCTTCAATGACCGCGGCCTGTCTGAGCGCACTCTCAACCAGTCCCTCAGCTGTGACACCGCCGTTTTTTTCCAGAATATCCTTCTCGAGCGATCCGCTGTTCACACCTACCCGAATCGGAATTCCCCGGGCCTTCGCCTCCTGCACAACCGCAGCGACGCGTTCTTCTGCGCCGATATTCCCCGGATTGATGCGGATCTTATCCGCACCGTTCTGCATTGCGGCGATCGCAAGACGATAATCAAAATGAATATCTGCAACCAGCGGAATATGAATCTTTTCACGAATTCCGGACAGTGCCTCCGCCGCTTCCATTGTCGGCACTGCACACCGGATAATCTCACAGCCCGCATCTTCAAGTGCGAGAATCTGCGAGACAGTCGCCTGGATATCTTCCGTTTTTGTGTTTGTCATCGACTGAATCCGGATCGGGTTGTTTCCGCCGATCTCACAGTTTCCGATCCGGACCGTATGGGATGCTCTTCTGATCATATTCTATCCTCCGGCCGCCTGCAGAGGCGGCACTGTTTCTCATGCTTAAGTCCCGCTGCTCAGAACGGGGTGATTTCCCGCCTGATTATGTTAGAACATGTTAACGCCGTACATAGGTCCGGAACGTGTATTCAATATCAAAGCATGTCTGTTCTTCGCTTTCTTCCGCAATCTCCCATGCAGGATCCGCATCCAGATCCGGAAAAAACGCATCTGCCTGATAAGCATAATCGATCTTTGTGATATAAGCTGTATCACAGAGCGGGAGCAGCTGCCGGTAGATCTGTTCGCCGCCGATCACATAGACCTCATCTGAGGGATACTGTTCGAGCAGTTCTGTCAGTTCTTCCACACTGTGGACAATTTCAGCACCCTTCACGCTGTAGCTGCGGTCTCTTGTCAGAACAATATTAACGCGGTCCTTCAAGGGTTTCCCGTTCGGAAAACTCTCCAGTGTTTTCCGCCCCATAACGACAACATGCCCCGTTGTCTTCTCACGGAAAAAGCGCATGTCTGCCGGAATGCTGATCAGCAGTTTATTCCCCTGTCCGATTCCCCAGTTTCTGTCAGCGGCTGCAATTGCTTTCATCTTCTGATCTCCTCGTATTCTTATTTTCTGTGTGTCAGATAGCGATCGGAATATCCTTAATCTGCGGACCGGCCTGATAATTTTCTACGATCAGATCATCGCGCGTAAATTCATAGAAATCCCTGATCTCCGGATTGAGCCGCACTGCCGGTGCCGGATAGGTCTCCCGGGTGATCAGTTCCTCAATCAGCGGAATGTGTCTGTCATAAATATGTGCATCTGCAATCACATGCAGCAGTTCCCCCGCCTCCATGTCACAGACCTGCGCAAACATCATCAGCAGCAGTGCATACTGACATACATTCCAGTTATTGGCGGCAAGTACGTCCTGTGAGCGCTGGTGCAGCACGGCATTCAGCGTTAGTCTGTCGCTGCCCGCCTTCTTCGTGACGTTGAATGTCATCGAATAGGCACAGGGATACAGCGCCATCTCATGAAGATCCTGATGCACATACATGTTGGTCATAATCCGCCGGCTGTAGGGATTGTGCTTCAGGTCGTACAGCACCCTGTCTACCTGATCCATTTCTCCTTCGCGATACTGGTGTTTCACGCCAAGCTGGTAACCGTAGGCTTTTCCGATCGAGCCGTTTTCATCTGCCCACTCATCCCAGATATGACTATGAAGATCGTGAATGTTATTCGATTTTTTCTGCCAGATCCAGAGGATCTCATCAAACGCACTTTTCAGATAAGTCTTCCTGAGGGTAAGTGCCGGAAATTCTCTGGTGAGATCATAGCGGCTGACGACACCGAACTTCTTAATCGTATATGCAGGTGTTCCGTCCGGCCAGTGCGGCCGCACCAGCTCTCCTTTTGTATCACATCCGTTGTCAATAATATCCCTGCACATACTGATAAACAGCTGATCTGCGTAACTCATAATTCTATTTCTCCGTCATTCAAACCCGCCGTCTGGCGCTCTACGCGCCTGAGGCAGGGGACTGATCGACTGCGTTCAAGTCCCGTCGCCTGCAAAGGCGGGATTCATCTTCCACTGAGATATACAAGATACAGTGTCTATTGTAATTTGAACCACGACATCTGTCTATAGGAAAGATTCACAAACAGGCCGGTTGTCTGCACGATGGAGGATTTCCAAAACTCTTTATTGTTTTATTTCGGTAAACTGCTATAATAAAAATGACTATTTAATATTATACAGATAGATGAGGAGGAGTTGTTGTGAAAAAATTTATATCTGAATTCAAGGAATTCATCTCACGCGGCAGTGTTATGGATCTTGCTGTAGGTATGATCATTGGTGCTGCCTTCACTGCTATCGTTACCTCTCTGGTTGATGACATCATTATGCCGATCATTTCTCTGATCAGCGGTGGTATCGATGTCAGCCAGATGGGCATCCACCTTGCAGGCGGCGGCGTAATCGCCATCGGTAATTTTGTCGGCGCGATCATTAACTTTATCATCATTGCATTTGTAATCTTCTGCATGGTCAAGGCGCTGAACAAAGCACAGAGCATCGTCAAGAAACCTGAGCCGGAAGCAGCACCGACCACCAAGATCTGCCCGTTCTGCAAGTCCGATGACGTCAGCATCGATGCAACCAGATGCCCGCACTGCACATCTGAACTGAAGTAATTAACCGGCAGATGCACAGGTGCACAGCACGCACGCGATCAGAGATCGCGATTGAATACGCAGAGCAAAAAACGCAGCGGCAAACATATAATTGCCGCTGCGTTTTTCATGTTCATTATTTATCACCATCGCCGGCCGCGCATGCGCTGCGCACGTACTTGCACACCTTCCTGCGCGCCTTTCTGTGAGGACTGCACGCAGTTCAGTCAGCGCCGGTCTTACTCTGCACGGGAACCACCGTCATCGTAGTCCTCTTCTTCGTAATCCTCTTCACTGTATTCTTCACTGTCGTCGTAACCGTCATCTGTATCATCTGTATCTTCGGTTACTTCTGTATCTGTCTGCGTTCCCGCTTTTCCGAGAAGTTCCTGTGAAATATAATAAGTGCCGCCGTCTATAGAGACGATATACCAGCCGTCTTCTTCTCCGACAACGGTAACTGCAGTTCCAGGATCCAGCGAAGTATAGATTTCTGAATCAAGATCCGGATTTTCACGCACATTTGCACTGCTGACTGTGACATATCCGCTCCCGCTGTCAGCCGGATCTGTCGTTTCACCGGCAGGGTCTTTCGCTTCTTCCCCGTTTTCTTCCGCGCCGTCTACCGGAACTGCCTCAATTGCCTCCGGCTTCAGAGAACCCGCCTCAGGTGTCGGGGTCGGGGTTGGTGTCGGCGTCGGGGTCGGCGTTGGCGTCGGAGTCGGCGTCGGGGTCGGCGTTGGTGTCTCCGTTACGACTGCCTCTGCTGTCTCCTGCGCGTCCGAATTGCTGCTGCCGCATCCGCCTGCCAGTCCCGCAAGCACTGCTGCCGTAAGAATAAACGGTAAAACCTTTGTCGCTTTCATACTTTACATTCTCCCCTGAATCATCCGGCATCATCTCACTGTATGAAACGCCGGATCATACTGATATTATCTTAACACTATGTGTAATTATAGCCCGAAAACATCTGCAAGTCTAGCATAAGTTGTGTTCTGCATCTGCCGTCCCGATTCAGATTATCTAAAAAACAAAAAAGAAATCCTGTCAGATAAAAAGAAGGCCGCCGCGTATGCGGCAGCCTCCGTTCTTATAGATTTCATGTCTGTTCAGTTAAGCAGGTGCCTGACCGGTACGCGTGATCAAAGCTGCGGGCCTGCCGGAACAAGTGCCTTGCCATGCTCATTGTAAGTGTACTTCTCAAAGTTCTTGATGAAGCGTCCTGCCAGATCCTTTGCCTTTGCATCCCACTCAGCAGCATCTGCGTAGGTGTCACGCGGATCCAGAATTGCCGGATCAACACCCGGAAGCTCTGTCGGAACCTCAAGATCAAAGATCGGAATCTTCTTTGTCGGAGCCTTCAGTACATCGCCGTTCAGGATTGCATCGATAATACCGCGGGTATCCTTGATGGAGATACGCTTGCCGGTGCCGTTCCATCCGGTGTTAACCAGATAAGCTTTCGCGCCGCTCTTCTCCATTCTCTTAACGAGCTCCTCACCGTACTTTGTCGGATGCAGCTCCAGGAATGCCTGGCCGAAGCATGCGGAGAAGGTCGGTGTCGGCTCTGTGATGCCGCGCTCGGTACCTGCCAGCTTTGCTGTGAAGCCGGACAGGAAGTAATACTGGGTCTGTTCCTCTGTCAGGATGGAAACCGGCGGCAGTACACCAAATGCGTCAGCTGACAGGAAGATTACATTCTCAGCTGCCGGACCTGCAGAGATCGGATTAACATTCAGAACGATCTTCTCGATGTGGTCGATCGGATAAGATACACGTGTGTTCTCTGTGACACTCTTGTCAGCAAAATCAATCTTGCCGTTCTCATCCAGTGTGACGTTCTCAAGGAGCGCATTGCGCTTGATTGCATTGTAGATGTCCGGCTCGGATTCCTTGTCGAGGTTGATAACCTTTGCATAGCATCCGCCCTCGAAGTTGAATACGCCGTTGTCATCCCAGCCGTGCTCGTCATCACCGATCAGAAGACGCTTCGGATCTGTGGAGAGTGTGGTCTTGCCGGTTCCGGAAAGGCCGAAGAAGATTGCTGTGTTCTTGCCTTCCATATCTGTGTTTGCAGAGCAGTGCATGGAAGCGATGCCCTTCAGCGGCAGATAGTAGTTCATCATGGAGAACATACCCTTCTTCATCTCACCGCCGTACCATGTGTTGATGATAACCTGCTCACGGCTGGTAACATTGAATGCCGCAACTGTCTCGGAATTCAGGCCGTAATCCTTATAGTTCTCAACCTTTGCCTTGGAAGCATTGTAGCAGACAAAGTCCGGCTCAAAGTTCTCAAGCTCTTCATCTGTCGGGTTGATGAACATGTTCTTGATGAAGTGTGCCTGCCATGCAACTTCCATGATGAAACGGATTGCCATGCGGGTGTCTTTGTTTGCGCCGCAGAAGCAGTCCTGTACAAACAGGCGCTTGCCGGAGAGCTGGTTGATTGCGATTTTCTTCATGTCAGCCCAGGTCTCTTCACTCATCGGCTTGTTGTCGTTCGGATATTCTTCAGATGTCCACCAGACAGTATCCTTGGAACCTTCATCCATAACGATGTATTTATCTTTAGGAGAACGTCCGGTGTAAATACCGGTCATGACATTGACAGCACCAAGTTCGGAAACCTGTCCCTTATCAAATCCTTCCAGATCCGGCTTAATCTCTTCTTCATAGAAGAAATCATAAGAAGGATTGTGGATGATTTCTTTTACATCAGTAATGCCATACTTTGTCAGATCAATTTTTGCCATAACTTGTGAACCTTTCTCTATTACTTTAATTTGTTAAATTGTTGCCAAATCAGTCCTTTTGCCATTATACCTGTTTCCCAGTACATTTACAAGCAAAGGGTGCCGATATTGTTTATAAAAAAATACAATTTGTTTTTGCCTATCTTTGGTAAAAATTGACAAAATCTCACCATTAGCGGTCAAACAGCGCTGCGATCAGGGCGCCGGCAACGATAAAGAAATCCGCCAGATTGAAGTATATTTTCTTCAGAAAACGCACCGGTGTTTTCACGTTTACATAATCTACCACATAGCCCTGGTGAAAATGGTCAAACCAGTTGGACAAGGCGCCGCCGACAATCAATGCCAGTGCAAGTTTCCCCGCGCGCCGCTCCTTTTTTCTGCTGAATATAACCGTAAGCAGCCGGACTGCTGCCGCCAGCAGCACAGCGCCAGTCACACGGCGGACCATCTTCGGTTTATCTTTGAATGCACCGAGGAGCATGCCATGATTATGTACTTTGCGCACACGCACGTTCCCGCCAAAATACTGCCGTTCCTCCTGCGCTCCCAGGTTTTCCTCAACATAGCGCTTCAGCATCATGTCAGCCGAAAAAACTGCCAGAACAATCGCGATATATACCATGAAATAACTTCTCCCTTCTGATCTGCCGACATCTTCCTTTCCGGGTTCCTATGCATCTCAAGCGGAGCGTTGAACTCAGTGGGCGTTCCACGCGCCTGAGGCGGTGGACTGATCCAATGAATTCAAATCCCTTGCCGTGCTTCTGTACGGCTCCGGCACATCCCTGTTTTCCTCTCACGCGCCCGTAATCCGCGGAACGGACGCACTGCGCAGCACGATGCGCGGACCGCCGGTGTGTTCGATATATTCCTTCGTAATAACGACTTCTCCGATATTTTTATCCTTCGGGATCTCATACATAATATCCAGCATGAATTCCTCGATCACAGCCCGCAGCGCGCGTGCACCGGTATCCCGCTCCATTGCCTTCTTCGCGATGGCGTGCAGTGCTGCATCCTCAAAGGATAATTTCACCTCGTCCAGTTCCAGCAGACGTTCATACTGCTTCAGAATTGCATTGCGCGGTTCTTTCAGTACTTCTACCAGCATATCTTCCGTAAGGCTGTGCAGTGCAAATACAACCGGCATACGGCCCAGAAATTCCGGTATCATGCCGAATTTCCGGAGATCCTCCAGCATTACCTTCTGCAGCAGATTCGGATCGTTGTCGTATTTATCATGCAGATCCGCCTGAAAACCGATCGAAGCCGTTTTGTTCAGGCGCTGTTTGATAATCAGCTCCAGATCCGGAAATGCCCCGCCGCAGATAAACAGGATATTGCTCGTATTGACCGTTTCCAGCGGAACCATTGCATTTTTGTTGGTTGCGCCCACCGGAACCTCGACATCACTGCCTTCCAGAAGTTTCAAAAGACCCTGCTGTACTGCTTCTCCGCTGACATCGCGCTGGCTGACATTTTTCTTCTTTGCGATTTTGTCAATCTCATCAATAAAAATAATACCATGCTCCGCGCGTTCCACATCATTGTCGGCAGCCATCAGAAGTTTGGAGACAACGCTCTCGATATCATCGCCAATATACCCGGCCTCTGTGAGCGAAGTCGCATCTGTCATGGCCAGGGGAACATTTAACAGCCTCGCAAGCGTCTGTACCAGATATGTTTTACCTGATCCGGTCGGTCCGATCATCAGCATGTTTGATTTTGCAATCTCTACGCCGTCTTTCGGTTCCGAAAGAATCCGTTTATAGTGATTATATACGCCGACAGACATGATTTTCTTTGCCTGTTCCTGCCCGATCACATATTCATCCAGTGCCTCTTTGATCTTGTGCGGCGGCATGACATCCTGTATCGTCATCGGACGCACATTCTGCCCGTCTGCATCCGGATCTACATCTGCACCCGCACGGAAGCTGCCGTCTGCATCTGCCCCGGATGCATGTCCCGCATGCTTTTTTTTCTGATTCCGGGAACGGTCGTCCTGGCTGTTTCCGCCAAACATTCCATCAAAAAAATTCAGATTTGAGAGATCAAACATCCCCATGCCAGGCGGCAGATTGCGCATAATCTCACTATAATCAATTGCGCCGTTCTGCATGCTGTCAAAGCTCTTCTGCATACAGTCCGCACAGACGCAGATACCGCCGGGTATCTCGATCAGCCGCCCGGCTCTGTTCTCACTGCGGCGGCACATGTAGCAGATCCGCGGAGGTTCTTTTCTGCGGTCATGTGAATCTTTTTTCGGATCATAATGTGAATCCTGTCTTTCTTCCGTTTCAGGTATTTTCCCTTCTGCAGTTTCCGACGCGTCACTTTTTTCCTCTATCGTAAATTTGTTCTCGTCAGACATATAGTTCTCCTTAACAGATTATATCATGTTATTATATTCTACTTTTTTCAGTGCATCAATGTTTTTACATTTACAAATCGGAGTTTGCCGGGATCATTTCCACCAAGGAGACAGGGGACGGTTCTCACAAACCCCGATTTACAGCATGAAACGGAGCTGCGCTCCCGCACAACTCCGTTCCTGAGGTAAAACATGATACTATTAACTTATACTCACCCTTAATCGTGTTTCTGTGATAATACCTGGCGTGCTTCTTCAGTCCCCGTTCGGACCTGTCTGCATGTTCCGCTGCATCTCCTCATCTGAGCTGAGATTATCCAGAACTGCCTGTTTACCAAGTGTTACGGAAAGTGTCTGTTCTTCATAAGAACCGTTTGTCTGCCGCTGAACAATTACTTCAATTGTCTCCCCTGCCTTACAGTAATCAAGTGCAGCTTCCAGGTCAGCATACTGGCTGACAATCTTTCCGTCAATCTTTGTGATAACATCCCCTTCGATCAGTCCTGCTTCTGCGGCCGGACTGTCTTTTCCGATTTCTCTTACATAGACACCGACAGGAATGTTGTAGCGCTGGGAAGTTTCCTGATTGACATCTGCGCAGCGGATGCCAAGATATCCCTTCTCTTCTTCTGAAACTTTATCTTTCGTCTCAAGCGTCATCAGTTCCTGCAGAATCGGCTCTGCCTTGGAAATCGGGATTGAATAACCGACATTATCAACTGTGGCGCCGCCGGCACTGGAGGACTTAGCCTCATTGATTCCGACAAGCTCACCGCGCATGTTCAGAAGTGCGCCGCCGCTGTTGCCGGCATTGATTGCTGCATCCGTCTGAATCAGTCCGCTGGAAACCAGTGTATTCATACCTGTCTCGTCGGCAAGTTCCAGTTCACGGTCAAATCCGCTGATATAGCCGCTGGTCACAGACTGTCCGATTCCGAGTGCGTTACCGATTACAACAACCTGTTCACCCAGAACCAGGTCATCGGAATTACCGATTGCGACAACCTTAATCTGATCCAGTGTCTCCTGCGGAATATCTTCCAGTTTGACACCGACAACTGCAAGGTCATTGGAAGGATCTGTTCCCTTAATATATGCCTCAACAGCCTGTTCATCAATAAATCCAACGGTCACCTCTGTCGCACCGTCTACAACATGATCATTTGTTGCAATCAGAAGTTCCGTGTCATTCTGTCCGACGATAACACCGGTTCCTGCTCCCTCTACCTCGTACTGCTGTGTTCCGCCGAAGAAACTCTGCATCTCCTGGACGGACATCGTAGAAATCGTTACCAGTGAAGGCATCGCATTGGAAGCCACTTCTGCAACCGTTCCGGCATATGCCTGTTCACCTTCTGTTTTGGTAGATGCGTCCAGCGCATCATCGAGATTGCTGCTTTCAGAAGTTTTTGTTGTTTCTACCTTTGTATAGGATTTTGCCGCTGCCGTATCTGCCTTCTGTGCATTGCTTCCGAACAGTGCGTTTCCGGCACGGTTGACGCCGAACATGACAACTCCGGCAACCAGGCCGAAAACAAGTGCCATCGCTATCGTGCGCATCCATCTGCTGCCTGCGCCTGCCGGCTTTCTGCTTTTTGTTCGCTTCACACGGCGGTCAGCAGATTTTGCTGTTCCATTAACAGAACCGGTGTACTGCGCTGATGAATTTCTGTCGCTGTAAGAGCCGCCCTGTGTTCCGGTGCTTCCGCTGCCGGATGCATTTACACTCTGCGAGCCCGATGTGTATGTATTTGTACCCTGTGAATCAGAAGCCCGCCACTGATAATCGCTGTGACCGGCATGCATGTTTTCCCGGTTTCTTCCTGTCTGCAGTTTCGGATTGACCCAGCTGTAGGTCACCGGCTCAACACGGTCATTCTGTTCCGCTGACATCTGTTCTGAAACTGACTGTTCCGGCTGTTCAGCAGCTGTTGTATCTGCACCGGCCGGATTCGCATCTGCTGCCTGTCCTGCCTGCGCTGCATCTGCTGCCTGTCCTGCCTGCGCTGCATCTTCTGCAATGTATTCTGCCGGAGTTTCCTCAGCCGCTGCCTGTCCTGCTTCCGCTGCGCCCTCTGCCGGATGGTCTGCATCTGGTGTACTGACCTGTTCCGGCTGTTCAGCCGCCTCTGAAGATACACTATTTTCCGGCTCCGAAAATGTACGGTTCATTTCTTCTTTCCACTCATCGTAATTCATAAGCTACCACCTTTCTGCTGCAAAACCGGGACGGTTCAGATCATCTTTGAAAAACCGGATCCCGCTTTTTAATGCGGATTCAGAATCAATTATATTCTGCTGTTCCGCCGACTGATTTATTTGATAAATCCAATCTTAATCAGCAAATGTGATGAGAATGTGTCCGTATTTAAACTTTCCGGGAAATTCAAAAAAAGGACACATTTTTCCTGAATTGGTTTATTTATGCAAAAAAAAAGACACATTTTTCACATCTCGTGCGGTCTGTGAAAAACATGTCTTTCTGTTTGATCAGGCACCTTGCAGGACAGCCGCCGGACTATTCATCATCGTCATCGTAAGTGTCATAGTCCTCATTGTCCTGCTCTTCTTCATATGCATCCGAATCATAGTATTCATCTTCATCATATGAGGCAGTATATTCTTCCTCTTCGTTGTAATCACTGTAGGAAGCATTATAATTGACCGTTTCTTCTGTGTAAGCGGCTGCAGATGCTTCTGACTGCCCGGCCGCATCAGATGTGCTTTCGGATTCTTCGCTGCTCTTTGCCCTGACAGATTCACCTTCGTTGAATTTCGGAACATCCACCCCGCCGTCATTCAGCCACGGGATCTGTCCGTCCTCTGACTTCTCCGGTGCATCTTCTTCTGTAATGCCGGTTTCTTCAATGATTGCATTGCTGTAGGACATCAGCACCTGAGACGGCTGGTAATTCTCATTCTCAAACAGGAACTGATGCAGCTGGCGTACGTTAGACTCCAGAGTTGCCGGAAGAACACAGTCCAGTCCGGTCAGCTCACCTCTGTCCTCGAAATGATCAAACGGAAATCCGACAGAATCTTCAATGGTATATGTAATCAGCGGCTTCACCATGGAAAGCAGCTTTGACGGTTCAATATTTGTCTCAACTTTCGGAAGCACCTTGTTGAGAATCTCATTCTGCGTTGCAAGATCGGCTTCCTTGGCTTTCTGCAGCATCAATGACAGCAGAAGCCTCTGACGGGCCGTACGTCTGAAATCATTGCCGGCCGTATAGCGGATCCGGGCATAGGAAAGCGCCTGTGATCCGTCAAGATGGCGGGTCCAGTATTCGTCGTCAGGCATATCGGTCGGAATGGTGATTTCCCTGAACTCATGACCGGTCACGCGTGATGTCTCCGCGTTATATCCATTCACGAGATCCATCTCTTCTTTCGAGAGCGGTATATTGAGACCGCCGAGGACATCGATCACATCGACAACTGCATCAAAATGAACTGACATATACTCTGTCAGATCAAGATCCATGTTGGTATTCATCATGGAGAGCATCTGTGTCGCTCCGCCACTGGCATAGGCAGCATTGCATTTCGTATAGGTATCTTCACCGATGTTCAGATAGGTGTCGCGGTAAAGAGAAACCAGACGAATTGTCTTCTTATCATGATCAATCGCAGCGATAATCATCGTATCGCTGTTATTGCCGCCGGCATCTTCACGGCTGTCAATACCGACCAGCGCAATCATGTCTTTCCCTTCAAGCGCAGCCTCATCGACAACGGCTCCGCCGTTCGCCTCCGTGGCTGTGATCAGTCTGTCATCATCTGTCGAAGAGAAGTGGATCAGGTTCATCTTGTTGCGAAGCCAGCCGCTTCCGAGTGCAAATACAGCCAGCAGCAGCAGAATTACCACTTCGACAATCAACATGATACGTTTTTTTCTGATGCGCTTTTTTCTATTCAGTGATTTTTTGCTCATAGACCTCTTACCGGAAATATTTCCTGCGCGTAATCATGCAACAATTCAGAACCGTAAGGTTCTGAATTGCTCCAACATCATACTATTAATTAACGCAAAAAGCAACAGTTATTCTTCTGTACTCTCAATCACCACGCCGGAAAGACGCTCCAGAAACATTGCCGTAACAGCTTCCATAGCATCTTCCTCATCCGGTCCCTCACAGTAGAGCGTAATTGTATCGCCGCCCTTGACACCTGCTGCCAGGACACTGAGTACACTCTTTGCATCGGAAATCTGTCCCATGTGATCAAATGTCACCCGCGCGCGGTATTTACTGGTCAGCTCACACAGATGTCCCGCGGGCCGAAGATGTATTCCCATTTCATTGTCCAGTCTGATCATCCTGTGCTGCATATTTAATCCGTCCTTGCTGCTTTCTTAATGTGCACTGTAATCTTCACCTCATCAAGGATTTCCACATCTGCAGGAAGGGTCACCTTTAATGCAGTGTTATAGTCGCCTTCTTCCATACTGCTGCAGTCGATTGCAGGTTTGAGATCTGAAGATTTCAGTCTCGTGAGAATCTCATCATTTCCACGAAGAACTACCGTCACCTCGGTCTGATCATAGGAAATTGTGAGTTCTTCGTTCAGAGACTGCGGTGTAATATCATCAACATCAATCACGAATTCTTTGCTTCCTTCCGGAAGAATGGTCACAGTAACCTCAGCTGTGGAAGATGTATTTGCTGCAATCCGCATATCTTCCGGCATCAGTTCAGAAAGATCCAGTTCTGTCGTATAATCCTGATCTGATCCGCTGATATCAATTAATTCCGCCGGAATACTGATGATATTGCCCGCTTCTTTCAGTTCTGCAAGCGCATCGTCACTTCCCACTACAGAAACCGTCTGCGGATTTGTGGTAATTGCGCCCACCTGATAACCGGCCTGCGGCTCACCTGTATACGCAGCCTGAATAATAACATCCGACTGTCGTTTCCAGAGTTCTACTTCAACCGACACGCCCGAACTCTCCGTACTGAACGTGATATCATCTTCAATAGTAGCCGCCGGCAGTTCATTCTGATTTCTGTCATACAGGATCAGATCTGCATTGCGCCGTGCACTGTACGTCATACCCGTCACATCGATCCGGGCAACGATTGTCTCAATATCTTCTACGACGGATTTCGGACCGCTGACCGAAACCTTCTCCGGATTTGCCGTGAGTCTTCCGACTTCATAGCTGCTTCCCGGTCTGGTATCGCCGGTATCAACTGCGATTGCGATTTCCTTCGTCGCAATCTCCTCAATCGTAATCGGAATTGCAGTTCTGGAAAGTGTGAGATTGGTACGGTCTACACCGGGACAGCTGACCTGCAGCGGCACCATGACCGGCGTCGCATCCAGATCCACGATCTGTGTCAGATCGGCCGTTACTACGATATCATCCGCGTTGATATCCCGAAGCGTTGAGCGGTTCGCCCGCACATATACGAGCGTTGTCTTGTAATCATCCTCAATCCGGAACAGCTGTTTTCCGTTTTGGATATATGTTTCATTCTGCGTTGTGATTTTAACGCTGAAGCTGCGTACGATAACCGGATCATTCACGCTGACCACTGCATACCAGATGATCACAGCGATCGCAAGCGAAAGCAGTTTCAGTCCAATATTATTGCGAAGCATTTCGGAGACTTTTTTAAACATTCACTGCCTCCTTACCCCGCCGTCTTTTCGGCGTCTGCACAAGTTTCTGAACCTCATGCAGCGCTTCCCGCAGCTGCGCGGGTGATGCGGCTGTACGAAGTTTCCCCTCCTGTGCATAAGATACCTGTCCTGTTTCCTCTGACACAATCACGACGAAGCAGTCACTGACTTCGCTGATGCCGACCCCTGCACGGTGCCGTGTTCCCAGGCGTTTGGAAAGTGAAGTATTATCCGAAAGCGGCAGATAGCAGGTTGCCGCTGTAATTCTGTCCCCGCGCACGATGATTGCGCCGTCATGCAGCGGTGTGTTGTGCTCAAAAATATTAATCAGAAGCTGACTGCTGATAATTGCATCCACCGGGATTCCCGTCTGTTCGTAGTCATCCAGCCTGATATTGTTTTCGACAACGATCAGCGCACCGGTGCGTACTTCAGCCATCTCATAACATGCATGTACGATTTCATTTAACGTCTGATCGCTGAATCGTTTGTTTTCTTCCACATTGCGTGTGGGAATAAATCTGGTCAGGAAATTTCTGTGGCCGACCTGTTCGAGTGCTTTCCGGAGCTCCGGCTGGAAAATAATCACAAGTGCCGTAAATGCCGCGATACCAACGCGGCTGACCAGCCATACGATTACTTCCATACCCAGAACATTGGCAACCACCATAAATGCAATGATAAAGAGAATGCCGCGAAGAAGTGTATAAGCACGCGTGTCCTTTACCCAGATGATCAGATTGTAAACGAAAAATGCAATCAGAATCACCTGAATAATGTCAATGATTTCAATTTGCTTCGGGGGCGTTACCCATGGCAGTATATGAACCTGCAGCCAGCTGATGAAACCAGTCAAACCGCGCACTCCTTTCAAATTCTGTAAACCATTTATAAGTCTTTGAGTGAATCCTCAAGCTTCGTCTCAAAATCCACTTCCCCGTTTCCATCCGGGCGGATCGTCAGCGGAGGTTCATTGTCAATCGCATCATCATCGAAGAATTCTTCCTGACGCGTACCCTCAGCCTTCAGCTTCGGAATTGCCTTTACATAGTAGAAATAATCATCATCTTCAAACTGGATGAATTTACTTCTGGAATAATCAACTGTATAGAAGAAGGTATTCAGCACCAGCGCGATCAATGCAGAAACAGCTGTTCCGCCGACTACAATACCGATATTAATATCTGCATTCAGTGCTCTTCCGCCGGCAATCATAATTACGATAAATACAATTGCGCCGATCACAATTGCAGTCAGGCGTGTGAATGTTGTCAGATATCTGCAGATCAGCGAGACGACGATTGCCGTCGCTGCAAATGCGATCAGATAAAGAACCAGAGAACTGTTAAACATAGAGCGCGGAATCTGCTGCAGAATTTCGAGCGCGCCGGCATCAGCCGTCTGCTTCATCGGCGCAATCTCTTCATAGGTAAGCTGGAAGAATCGCCACGAGATCACACTGCAGATTGCTGAAAGAGCCGACTCCGGTCCGCGCATCAGTCCGAGACAAAGCGGAACTGCTGCCGGTATATTCAGGGAACATGCAAGCGGTCCCATCAGAATGACCAGTGCATCCCGCGGTACGAAGCGGAAGTACAGCATTACCAGAACGATATAGAGAATCAGCGCAAAGCCACCGACCTCCAGCCCGAGGCCGAAACAGTGCAGCACAATCAGAAATGAACCGATTAATACCGTTGCATTGAGCGGCAGAATTGCAGAGACTGCTGCAAGGATGATCAGAACAAACAGGTTGCTCAGCACCTGCATATATCCCATCCTGTTATTGATGATCAAAAAGAGTACCATTGCCAGTGCAAATTTAAATACCGGCACAATATACATGCTGTAATCTGCGTACAGCGCTCTCATCTTATCACGCACTGTGATCAGTGTGTTCATTTTTTGTTCCTCCAGAATGTTCCCGTATCCATAAACGGATTCATGATTCGGCTTCTTCGTCGTAGATTCTTGCAAGAAGCCGCAGCTTCTGATCATATTCCCGCACATCTGCAAACGAGCGGATATAGCGGATTCTTGCTGTCATGTATGTTATGACGCTGTAAACACCGAGCATCATCAGATATGTAATGACCAGCACGGCGGCCAGCGGCCCTACCTTCAGCTGGTTGAGATTGGTGAGCAGAAAATCCATGTGATACAGCGCAAAGAGTCCGATCAGAATCAGCCAGGCAAACGTTGTTATGAACAGATTTTTTATCATTGAGAGTGCGATATAGTCGCTTCGGTAATGCCGCACCACTCTCATGGAATCATCCTGATGATCCTGCCGGAATTCCGCAAGCTTGATCATCAGGTGAAGGCGTCTTTTCGTGAGCATCTTATAACCTCCGGTTTTAACATCATCTCACCATTTTATCATAATTCTATTCCTGTGGAAAGTGCCTCTTTTATGTCTCGGCAAATCACACGGACACCGTTTTTCACGTATCTGCATATCCGGCGTTTACACCGAAAATCCGGCAGCAATCGCCGCGCAGGAAAAGTAAACCTTCTCTGCGCCTGCGCGCAGAAGAAGTGCCGCGAGGGTATCGATCGTGCTTCCTGTCGTAAAAATATCATCTACGATCAGAACCCGCGCGGGGATCATCCTGTCTCTGCCGGTCTCTCCGGTTATTCGAAAGGCTCCTGCGAGATTCTTTTTCCGTTGCTGCATACCGAGTTCCTTCTGCGGTGCAGTCCCCCGTACACGCAGAATTCTGTTCTTCACGACCGGAATTCCCGTCAGATCTGACAATGCTTCTGCCAGCAGTTCTGCCTGATTGTAGCCGCGCCGCATTCTCCGTTCTCTGTGGATCGGAACCGGCACGAGTGCCTGTGGCGCTGTCTCCGTCAGAAACGGTTTTCCGCAGACGTACATGGATTTTGCAAAAAAGCGGGCGTTTTCCGCCCGGTGACCATACTTCAGACGCATGATCGCTTCTTTGACCGCTCCGTCGTATACAAAAGGCGCGAAGCCCCTTTCAAACAGCCGGGGATGTATTTTACAGTTCTCGCAGTACGCCTCCGTGTCAGATTCAAGCGGCCGCCCGCACCTGCAGCATCTCGGTTCCTCTATGAACCGGACCAGCGGTCTGCAGTCTCTGCACACCATCTGTGCGGACTTCTCCAGAATCCTGTCGCACAGGACGCATCTGCCCGGATACAGAATCCCGGAGATCCGCTGCAGGAATCTGTTTTTGTCAGAAGCCGGAATTTCCCGCCGCATAACATTCCCCCCTTTTCTGACCACATCTCCCGGCAGTCTGTGTGCAGCAAAAAACCGCGATTTACATTTCCCGCATCTCACGGATCCTGTCATCCAGTGAAGTGTATCTGTTTTCCTCCATCTGATTAGCAATCATATCCATAAACATTTTTCCGGATCCGACCGTCACGACACAGCTCTTCGCCCTGGTAACGGCCGTATACAGCAGATTGCGCGTCATAAGCATCGGCGGCCCGGTCAGCAGTGGAATCACAACCGCCGGATATTCACTCCCCTGCGATTTATGAATGGTCACGGCATAGGCCAGTTCCAGCTCATTAAGCTGGCCGTACGTATACGTGACCACTTTGTTTTCATCAAATAAAACTTCGACCGTTTCATCCACCGGATCGATGCCGGCGATCGTTCCGATATCACCGTTAAATACACCGAGGCCCCGGTCTCCGGCAATCCCGTGCAGACCTCTGATCTCCCACTCCATCTGATAATTATTCCGGATCTGCATTACCTTGTCGCCGGTCCGGTAGAGAATCCCGCCGCTCTCACACTCTTCTTTATCCGGAGACGGGGGATTCAGATAGCGCTGCAGAATCAGGTTCATCTGCTCCACGCCGAGCGGACCTTTGCGCATCGGTGTCAGCACCTGAATATCTGCCGCCTGTGCGTGAACGTAGCCCGGCAGTTTTTCCTGTACCAGCCGCAGGACCGCACGCTGAATCACCCGCACGTCCTGCCGTTCCAGGAAGAAAAAATCTTTGCTCTGATTATCCAGACGCACCGGCTTTCCTTCATGAATCCGGTGCGCATTGACAACAATATCGCTCCGGGCCGCCTGCCGGAAAATATGACTGAGCCGGACAACTTCACAGGCGCCGCCCGCGATCATATCTTTCAGAACACTTCCCGGCCCTACACTCGGCAGCTGGTTGACATCTCCGACAAGGATGACGCGGGTTCCCGGTACGATCGCCGAGAGCAGAGCATGCATCAGATAGATATCCACCATGGACATTTCATCGATAATAATAACGTCCGACTCCAGCGGATTGTCCGCATTGCGCACGAAGCGCGGCATATCCTGCAGCTGTCCTTCCGGTCCTCCTTCTATTTCGAGCAGCCGGTGGATTGTTGAAGCCTCGTATCCTGTCGTCTCCGTCATGCGCTTCGCTGCACGCCCGGTCGGTGCGGCAAGCGAAATCGTCATGTTTTCGGCCAGAAAAAAACGGATCATCGCATTGATCGTCGTTGTTTTGCCTGTTCCCGGTCCTCCGGTGAGAATCATCAGGCCGTTTCTGGCCGCAGAATACACTGCCTGTTTCTGAATTTCATCCAGCCGGATCTCTTCCTGCTCTTCCATCCTGGCAATTCCTGCTGAAACACGTCCGCTGTCACTCTCACAGACGACGTTTAATTCCTTCAGCATTCTTGCCGTATTCAGTTCCATAAAATAAACAGATGCCGCATACACGCGCCGCTCTGATGCGCCGTCCTGCAGCATTTCTTCCCTGGTAATCAGTTTTTTCCCGATGCAGAGATCCATCATACAATTCCGGATCCGCTCTGGATCTGTGTCCGTCTCAAGCAGTTTTTCCGTCTCCCGCAGGAGAATTTCCTGTGGCAGATAAGTATGCCCTTCCCGTCCTGCCAGGCTCATTACATACAAGAGGCCGCTGCGGATCCGGTATTCAGAATCCGGCCGGATTCCGACGCGTGACGCGATCCTGTCTGCAGTCCGGAATCCGACGCCGTCAAGATCTTCTGTCAGCTGGTATGGGTTTTCCCGCAGTACACGATAAAGATCGTCCCCGTACTGCTGGTAAATCTTCACACCAAGCGAAAGCGGGATATCATACTGTGCGAGAAAAATCATGGCATTCTGCATCTGCGATTTTTCCAGAATCTGTTCCCCGATCAGCATGGCCTTTCTCGGGCTGATCCCCTTGACCTCTGCGAGCCGCTCAGGTTCTTCCTCCATGATCCGCATGGTATCACTGCCGAAGCAGCTTATAATCCTGCGCGCCAGCTTCTCGCCGATTCCCTTGATTGCCCCGCTTCCGATATAGCGCTCGAACGCCTGCATATCATCCGGCACCCGGATCTGATATGTCTTTACCTGAAACTGCGGTCCATAAACGGCATGCTCTGTAAACACGCCTTCCGCCTCTATATATTCCCCTTCGTGCAGTATGGGAAAACTGCCGACACAAGTCAATTCATCGCCGCCCTGTGCCACACTCATAACGGTGTATCCGTTTTCTTCATTGCGGAAAATAATATGTTCTATGTATCCGCTGATTGTTTCCTGTTCCATAATCGTTCTCCGCATACCTGCTGCCTGCAGCAGCGGGGCATCTGCAGCTGCGTTCCGGTCCCGCCGCTGAGACTGCTTTGCTGCCCGCCGCCTGCAGCGGCGGGTCATTTTCCAATGCGATACAGCCCGTCAGCGGACATTCCCGTTCTCAAATGCATCCAGTACAGAAGCAAATTTCCATGTGCCATGTGCCACGACCGATTCCGGATTCTGCGCTGTCATAACATGCAGCCCTGTCTGCTTTTCGAGGATATGCTCCAGTCCTTCAATGCGGCATCCGCCGCCGGCAAGCACAATTCCCCTGTTCTGCAGGTCTCCGGCAAGATCCGGCGGTGTCCGTTCCAGAACATTGCGCACAGCTTCCACAATCTGACGGATCGGATCACGAAACGCCTCCTGCACATCACTTCTGGTAAGTGTAACCGTTTTCGGAAGTCCCGTCGCGACATTTCTGCCATTGATCGTCAGCTTCTCTTTTTCCTCACTTCCGACAGATGAGCCAAGCTTCAGCTTGACAGATTCTGCCGTCTGCTCTCCGATAAACAGTCCGTAATTACTGCGCAGAAATGAAATGATCGCGCGTGTCATATTATCACCTGCTACCGGAATCGATGCCGAAACGACAATTCCGCACAGCGACATCACTGCAATATCTGTGAGGCCGCCGCCGATGTCCACGACCATATTCCCGTTCGGTCTGGTAATATCAAGATCTGCACCGATCGCAGCGGCAATCGGCTCCTTGACCAGCGTCACATCGCGGGCGCCGGCCTGATAGGTTGCCTCGATGACCGCACGCTTCTCAATCTCGGTCACGCCACTGGGAACACAGATCGATACACGCGGCTTCAGGATGCCTCTTCTTCCGATCGCTTTGTCGACAAAATAACGAAGCATCCGCTCGATCACCATGAAATCAGAAATCTTTCCTTGTGCCAGCGGTTTGATCGCCACATGATTGCCGGTCGTATGACCGACAAGCTGCCGCGCCTCATCCCCGATCGCACGTACTTTTCCCGCATCTGCGTCATACGCAACCAGTGCGGGTTCCCGGATTGTAATTCCCTTGCCGCGCACATATACGGCAATTGTAGAAGTCCCCAGGTCAATTCCTATATCTGTAACTGCTGCCATCCTGTCTCCTTTATACAATATAATGCTTATTATATCCGTGGATAAGTATTATGTCAAACCTTTCGGGCTCTCTTCTGAATTTCGGGATCCAGATATTTCGCGAGGTACTGCCCCGTGTAGCTCGCCGGATTCTTCGCGATTTCTTCCGGCGTACCTTCCGCCAGCAGCGTTCCGCCGCGGTCTCCGCCCTCCGGTCCGAGATCAATAATATAATCTGCCGTCTTGATAACATCGAGGTTGTGTTCAATGACGACCACAGTGTTTCCGCCTTCTGCCAGACGCCGCAAAATGCCTACCAGCTTGTCGACGTCGGCAAAATGCAGACCGGTTGTCGGTTCATCCAGAATATAGATGGTATTGCCTGTGCTTCTCTTCGAGAGTTCCGTCGCCAGTTTGACGCGCTGCGCCTCGCCGCCGGACAGCGTCGTGGAGGGCTGTCCAAGCCGGATATAGGAAAGGCCGACATCATTCAGCGTCTCAATCTTTCTCCTGATCGACGGTACATTTTCAAAAAATGTGACCGCCTCTTCGACTGTCATGTTCAGGACATCGTAAATACTTTTTCCCTTATATTTTACTTCCAGCGTCTCGCGGTTGTAGCGTTTTCCGTGACACACTTCGCACGGAACATAGACATCCGGCAGGAAATGCATCTCAATCTTTAACAGACCGTCTCCGGCACAGGCTTCACATCTGCCGCCCTTGACATTGAAGCTGAACCTTCCTTTTTTGTAGCCGCGGGCTTTTGCCTCGCTCGTGGCTGCAAATAAATCACGAATCATATCAAATACGCCGGTATACGTTGCCGGATTGGAACGCGGCGTGCGCCCGATCGGCGACTGGTCAATATTGATAACCTTATCCAGCTGTTCTTCACCGAGCAGTTCTTTGTGTTTACCCGGAATGGTATGCGCCCGGTTCAGATCACGCTGCAGCCGTTTATAGAGTATTTCATTTACCAGTGAGCTTTTGCCTGACCCGGAAACGCCTGTGACACAGGTAAATACACCGACCGGAAATTTAACATTGATCCGTTTCAGATTGTTTTCAGCAGCGCCTTTTACCGTCAGCCAGCCTGTCGGCTTCTTCCGCACTTCCGGCACTGCGATGGATTTTCTCCCGGAGAGATAGGCACCTGTGACCGAACGCTCACACTGCATCAGTTCCTGCGCAGTTCCCTGGCAGACCAGTTCTCCGCCGTGTTCTCCGGCGCCGGGACCGATGTCAATAATGCAGTCTGCCGCACGCATGGTATCTTCATCATGTTCAACAACGATCACTGAATTACCAAGATCCCGCAGCTGCTTCAGGGTAGCCAGCAGTTTGTCATTGTCCCGCTGATGCAGGCCGATACTCGGTTCATCCAGTATATAGGCAACCCCCACCAGGCCGGATCCGATCTGTGTTGCGAGACGGATCCGCTGTGCCTCGCCGCCGGAAAGTGTGCCCGTGGCGCGGGCAAGTGTCAGATAATCCAGTCCGACTGCATTCAGAAATCCCACGCGCGCACAGATCTCCTTGATGATCTGGTCGCCGATCAGATGCTGCTGTTCCGTCAGCTCCATTTTTTCCATGAATGTACTGAGTTTCTCAACCGAAAGCTGTGTAATCTCGTAAATATTTTTATCCGCAACGGTGACCGCCAGCGATGTGGCTTTCAGTCGCTGCCCATGACACTCCGTACAGTCTGTAATCCGCATGTATGTCTCATATTCCTGCTTGCTGCTCTCAGAAGCAGTTTCCCGGTATCTGCGCTCCACATTGCGGATCAGTCCCTCAAATGCAATGTCATAAACGCCGACACCCATCTGTCCGCGGTAATGCACTTTCACTTCATGCCCGTTTGTTCCATGCAGTAAAATATCCTTAATCTTTTTCGGATAATCCTGAAACGGCGTGTCCAGCGAAAAATCATATTCCTTCGCGAGGGCTTCCAGTATTGCATTCGTAAAACTGCCTTTTTTCGTCGCAGACTGCCATCCCGGCACAACAATTGCGCCGTCATTGATCGAGACGGATGGATCCGGAATCAGCAGTTCCGCATCAAATTCCATCTTATAGCCAAGTCCCGCGCAGACCGGGCATGCGCCGAACGGGTTGTTGAAAGAAAAGCTTCTCGGCTCGATTTCCTCCATGCTGATCCCGCAGTCCGGGCAGGAAAAGCTCTGGCTGAAACGCATCGGGTCATCATCCATTTTATCAACAATCAAAAGACCGTCAGAGAGCTTGAGTACGGTCTCGATCGAATCGGTCAGACGCTTCTCGATTCCCTCTTTTACGACCAGGCGGTCCACGATAATCTCGATATTATGTTTGATATTTTTATCCAGCCGGATCTCTTCTGTCAGCTCATACTGGTTTCCATCGATCATTGCGCGCACATAGCCCGCTTTTTGCGCACTGGCCAGTACCTTCTCATGTCTTCCCTTACGGCCGCGCACCACCGGTGCCAGAAGCTGAATCTTTGTCCGCTCCGGCAGTTCCATGATCCTGTCAACCATCTGATCGACTGTCTGGCGGCTGATTTCCCTGCCGCAGTTCGGGCAGTGCGGTGTCCCGATGCGCGCATAAAGAAGACGGAAATAATCATAGATTTCCGTCACGGTTCCGACTGTCGAGCGCGGATTGCGGTTCGTCGCCTTCTGATCAATTGAGATTGCCGGCGGAAGTCCTTCGATCATCTCGACGTCCGGCTTTTCCATCTGCCCGAGAAACTGCCGCGCATAGGAAGAAAGGCTCTCAATATAGCGCCGCTGCCCTTCCGCATAAATAGTATCAAATGCCAGAGAGCTCTTGCCGGACCCGGAAAGTCCGGTGAGCACCACCAGTTCATTGCGCGGAATATCCACATCGATGTGTTTTAAATTGTTCTCTGCAGCCCCCCGGATTTTAATGAAGGGCTTTGTTGTCTTTTCGCTCATAAAAACTCCATCATAACCACATTGGCGAGGGACCGCCCCCGCCCGGTCAGAAATATTCTGTCTTCCTCACACTGCAGCAGGCCCGCATTCTGATACTTGCGGATAATCTCCCCATAGACCTGGTCCGGCTCCCGGTCAAACCGCCTGCGGAATTCTGCTTTTGAAATTCCGTCCGTCATGCGCAGTCCCAGAATCATAAACTCTGCCATACAGTCCGGCTGACTGAGCCGTTCGATGGTGCTGCTGTCAATTCTGCTTTCCTTCGTTCTGGCAGCAGCGAGATACTGCTGAAGTTCTGATGTATTGTTGTACCGGACCATCTGCGGCTCTGTCCCGGTTTTCAGCAGAACGCTGTCTTCCGCAGGCCGCACAGTATCTTCCGCAGTCCGCAAAGTATCTTCTGTTGGCTGTGCGCTTTCATCTGACGGCCGTACACTGTAACCGGCCGACCTTACACTGCCATCCGGCAGCCATCCCCCGGCATCTGCCGGCCAGTAAGATGCGGCGCCGAGTCCCATTCCCAGATACGGAATGCCAGTCCAGTATCCCTGATTGTGTCGGCATGTCATCCCCGGTTTTGCATAATTGGATAATTCATATTGCCGGTATCCATACGCTGCAAGAATCGAAGCGGTTTCCTCATACATTGCACGCTCTGTATCCTCATCCGGAAGATCCAGGGTATCCCGCTGTTCATAAAAAGGTGTACCTTCCTCCAGAATCAGGTTGTATGCGGAAATATGCTCCGGCCCGAGTGCCGCGGCGGTATGAAGGGTATCCCGCCAGTCCGCCAGAGTCTGCCCCGGCAGTGCCGCGATCAGATCAACATTAATGTTGTCAAATCCCGCCTGCCGCGCCCACTGATAGCTCTGCAGAAACTCTGCATGACTGTGAATTCTTCCCATGCGGACCAGCTCCCGGTCATGCATAGACTGGCAGCCGATTGAAATCCGGTTGATCCCTGCCGCGCGGAACCTGCGCAGTTTCTCCGGGTCCAGTGTGCCGGGATTTGCCTCAATCGTGATTTCAGCGTCGCTCTGTACCAAAAAGGATTCCCGGACGGCATCCATCACCGCAGCGATCTGGTCTCCCGTCAGCACAGAAGGCGTCCCGCCGCCGATGAAAATGGATGTAATTCTCTCAGGGTTCCATTCTCCCCGGCGTTCCTTCACAGACCGGCTCCTGTCTGAACGCAGATCTGTCCTGCGAAGTCGTTCCCCTGTATCCCGGATCTCTGTCTTCAGCGCTTCCAGATAGCGCAGCTGTACATCTTTTCCTGCCGGAAAGCTCAGAAAATCACAGTAACCGCACTTTCGGACACAGAACGGGATATGTATGTATAATTCAAACGTGTCAGTTCTCATCTAACTTAAGCACATTCATAAATGCATCTTTCGGGATTTCTACGCTGCCGACCTGACGCATTCGCTTCTTACCCTCTTTCTGCTTCTCGAGCAGTTTTTTCTTACGGGTAATGTCACCGCCGTAGCATTTGGCAAGGACATCCTTGCGCAGTGCCTTGACCGTCTCCCGCGCAATAATCTTGGATCCGACTGCCGCCTGAATCGGCACATCAAACAGCTGCCGCGGAATCTCTTCCTTGAGTTTTTCACACATCTTTCTGCCGCGGGCATAAGCCGAGTCGGCGAATACGATAAACGAAAGCGCATCTACGGTTTCTTTGTTAACCAGGATATCCAGTTTGACCAGATCGCTCCTCTGATAGCCCACGACCTCGTAATCAAGCGATGCATAACCGCGGGAACGCGATTTCAGTGCATCAAAAAAGTCATAAATAATCTCGTTGAGCGGCAGATGATAGTGCAGTTCTGCTCTTGTCTGGTCCAGATAGTCCATCCCCAGATACTCGCCGCGCCGCTCCTCACACAGCTGCATGACGGAACCGACAAACTCCGTGGTCACCATCAGATCTGCCTTGACAATCGGCTCCTCCATGTATTCAATTTCCGAAGGATCCGGCAGATTCGACGGATTGGTCAGTTCTTCGACCGTTCCGTTTGTCCGATAAACCTTGTAAATAACGCTCGGAGATGTTGTGACAAGATCCAGCGCATATTCCCGCTCCAGCCGCTGCTGGATAATGTCCAGATGCAGCAGGCCCAGGCAGCCGCACCGGAATCCGAATCCGAGCGCAGCTGATGTCTCCGGTTCAAAAAACAGTGAGGCGTCATTAAGCTGCAGTTTCTCCAGCGCATCGCGCAGTTCCGGATATTTGGCACTGTCCTCCGGATAAAGACCGCAGTAAACCATCGGCGTCACCTTTTTATAACCCGGCAGCGCCTCCTCACAGGGCCGCTCATCGTCGGTAACCGTATCACCGACGCGTGTCGCAGCGACCTCCTTGATGCTCGCCGTAATGTAGCCGACCATACCCGCTTCCAGTTCGTCACACGGAATAAACTGTCCTGCGCCGAAATATCCGACCTCTACAACTTCTTCAACCGCGCCGGTTGCCATCATACGGATCCGCGTGCCGCGGCGCACCGTTCCCTCCATCACGCGGACGGATATAATGACACCCTTATAAGCATCATAAACTGAATCAAAAATCAGTGCCTTCAGCGGGGCTTTCGCATCGCCTGTAGGCGCCGGAATTTTATTTACGATTTCTTCGAGTACCGCCTCTACATTCTCGCCGGTCTTGGCCGAGATCTCCGGCGCATCCTCAGCCTCAATGCCAATGATCTCCTCGACCTCATTCTTGACGCGCTCCGGATCCGCGCTGGGCAGATCAATCTTATTGATCACCGGATAAACTTCCAGATCATGATCCAGGGCGAGATAGACATTTCCAAGTGTCTGCGCCTCGACACCCTGTGTGGCATCTACTACGAGAATCGCACCGTCACATGCAGCAAGGCTGCGGGACACTTCATAATTAAAGTCAACATGTCCGGGGGTGTCAATCAGATTCAGAATATACTCCTTCCCGTCCTGTGCCTGATAGACCGTCCGGACAGCCTGTGCCTTGATCGTAATGCCGCGCTCCCGCTCCAGTTCCATGTTGTCAAGCACCTGACTCTGCATCTCACGGCTGGTCAGGAGACCGGTCTTCTCAATAATCCGGTCCGCCAGTGTGGATTTGCCATGGTCAATGTGTGCGATAATACAGAAATTACGGATTCTGCTCTGGTCAATTGTACTCACGTTTCACTTACTCCATTTACTATTATTAGACGTTTCTGTCTTCCATTCAGATCTTGTTCGACGACTGCTGACAATGGTCTGTCTGCAGCCGGATGCAAAGCACGTACAGTATACTAAAAACTCCCGCCGGATTCAATCAGATGAAACGAATTCCCTCCCATTTTTCGCACCGATTTCGCGTAAAAGCGCTTGACAACAACATGCGCATGTCCTAGAATAAAAAAGCATGTTTCCGAGGGACTCGTGTCTCCCCTCTGAAACAAAAATGCACAGCAACATGAGAAAAACTGCCGGGAAACCGTCAATACCGGGCAGGATTCGTAAAATGCAGCCGCCGGTGTCATTCCGGACGGAAGCAGAAGTCTATCACATTATTTATCATTGATTATCGGAGGTGTTACATTGGCTAACATTAAATCTGCGAAGAAGCGTATCCTGGTAAGCAGAAAGCGCGCTGAGCGCAACAAATCGATCCGCTCTGCTGTCAAGACATCCATCAAGGGTGTTGAGGCTGCCATCACTGCAGGCGATAAGGCTGCAGCTGAGGAAGCTCTTAAGAAGTCAATCTCTGCAATTGACAAGGCATGTACCAAGGGCGTTTATCACAAGAACAACGCTTCCAGAAAGGTTTCCCGCCTGAGCAAAGCCGTCAACAAGATGGCATAAGCATTCCTTTATTTATGACCCAAATAACCCGCCGCGGTTTCATTCCCGCGGCGGGTTTTCTTTTTGTCACGCACCCTTTATGAGGCTGCTCACACAGAAACAGATCGAACACAGGCATACTGCATACTATATAAATTCTGCCGCTTCCTGTGGGCATTTACTCCGTCGTACCGGCTTTTTCCGCATACATTCCCATGATCAGGGACGACAGTTCATCAACCGTCAGGCCTCTGCCTTCATCCCCCATCTGATAGCCAATTGAAAAATGAATATCATTGGAGTCGAAGTATGCCAGATTGACCGTTTCCCCGTCACCCATACATTCTACTTCCACACCTTTGAAATACTCCGTCCAGGTCTTGCTGTATTCAGTATAGTCGCCGGAGAGATCCTGTTTTTCTCTGCCGGAAGAAGCGCGGATGATCATCTCGTCGTTAATATTTTCATAACGTGCTTCGATGACATCATCCATCCACAGATATTTCCAGAAATTCATCGGTGACCCGTCGTGTTCCGGAAGGCCTTCCATCGGCGCCTCCAGGCGGATGCCGGACCCCGCTGCAGCCTCCTCGAGATCCTCCGTCTCTGACCACGGGTTCGCCATTCCGACGGAAGATTCCTGTTCCGTTGTGCTCTCAGCAGCTTCCGTCACAGATGTGGATGATGCCGCCCCTGCCTCCTCAGATGCAGCCGCAGCAGAAGAGGTTCCCTGTATCTGCGCGCTGCCTGCCGAAGATGTTTCCTGTACCTGGGCACTGTCCGCTGAAGATGCCTCTGTCGTTCCGGCACTGCTGCCGCAGCCCGCCGTCAGGGTCAGAACGCCTGTAAGTGCCATCACTGTCAGAAAACATCTGATTCTTGTCCCTTTCATAATATCATACCTCCCTGAAACAACTGTTTGAATTGTGCTCTTTCATGTCGCGTGCGGGCTGGCTGCGCAATACACCAATGTATTTTCCCTGTTCTAGAGCATCCTGTCATAAATCAGGTGCTGTAGCGGATCAGCATCAACTCAACCGCCAGGCGGTCATTCAGCCTGCCGGTCTTGACATCTGTCTCCGCCTCCGTAAATGCTTCCAGTACCGATTCCAGATACTTCTTTTCATACTGTTTTGCCAACGGCATATAATTGCGGACCGCAAACGGCGGAACACCGGCTTTTGCAGCAATCTCCTTCTGATTCTGTCCCGCTTCACTCAGGCATTTCACCTGGTAGATTACGTTAAATTCACGTGCGAGCAGATAAAGAATCCGCATCGGCTGCTCTTTCAGCGAGAGCAGATCCTCATATAGTTCCAGCGCTCTGCGCTGATTGTGGGCACCCACGGCACGAACCATGTCGAAAATCCGGTTGGTGATCTGCCGCGTACATACTGCATCGATATCCGCGCGTGTAATTACATCGCGGCCGAGCGTATAGGAAAACAGCTTTTCCAGTTCCTGGGTGATATTTCCCATGTCTGTACCGCTCATAGAGAGAAAATACTCCATGTCCGGCCGGGTGATTTTCTTCTGCTCTTTCTTCAGCTCTCCCAGCACCCAGCGCATCAGGATCTCCTCTTTCTGCACCGGAAACTCTGCCGCATGGCCATATTTCTTAACTGCTTTGTAGAGCCGTCCCCGCTTGTCAATCTCTGTCTCCTGGAAGATCAGCACCAGGTATTCCGGCAGTCTTCCGAGATAATCGGCAAGTGCATCCGCACTGCGCTTAAAGAGGCCCGTATTCTCGGCAACGATGACGCGGCGCGGCGCGAAGAACGGCATCGTTTCCCCCTGTGAGATGATTGCATCTTCTGTCGCATCCTTCTCCAGAAAACGCGTCAGATTCATCGTATCATCCGGCGCAACAAGTGCGCGCACAAGCCTCTGCCGGTACCGCGTCTTCAGAAACTCTTCCTCTCCATACAGGAGATAGACGCCCGCAAACTGATTGTCTTTGATCGCCTGATCAATCTGCTTCATTTCTTTTTAACCTTAAGTTCTCTCTCGATCTTCCGGTTCATGCGCGGAAAGCTTCTGAGTGCGCTGGCACCCGCCCGGAAGATTCGTTTCATATTCATGCTGTTTTCCCCGCCTGCACGCTGGCCGAATGTAATCGGCAGATACAGGATTCTGCGTTTCTGCTTGGCTGCAATTACGCTGAGCAGAATATTGACAAGGAAGAATCCCTGCGGCACAAGCGGCAGACTTTTCGCGAGCCACGCCCCGTTCATCAGCCGGAAGGGGGTATTGGCATCCGCCAGATTGACGTGAAACAGATACATAATCATCAGCCGCTCTGTGTGCGCCACCAGGACACGGCCTTTTCCGTCTTTCCGCTGCTTCCTGTTTCCGATAATCAGATCAAACCGCTCTCTTCTTCTCCAGAATGCTTCGAATTCCTCCGGAAGGGTCTGTCCGTCACTGTCCGTCTGAAATACGTAATCCGCGTGATTCTCCACAGCACAACGGTAACCGGTCAGCAGTGCATCACCGTGACCGCCGTTCGCCTTGTTAATCACGTGAAGGAGCGGCCGGTCCTCCTGCATGCCGTCCAGGATCTCCTGTGTCCGGTCTGTGCTGCCGTCATTGATCACAACCAGTCTGGAATCACCGTCCCCGTGGTGTTCTTCGACAATTGCATACCATGCTTCAACAACTTCTCTGATAACTGCCTCCTCGTTATAAGCAGGCATGATAATAAACAAACGATCCATTTTCTCCCCTTATCATTCCTGTAAATACTGCTTATCTTTTGTTATTCAGCCAGGAACCGCTGCATCTCCCCAATGCACTGTTCCCCTGTCTTTCTTCCGATCTGATAGACTGCCTCCAGCTTTTCCGGATCATGCTCCACAGATCCGATCTGCAGCTTCTCCGGCGGCCGCACGACAAACGCGCGCCCTTCTGCTTCAGCCTCCCGGATGTAATCCAGTGTGCGGTTATAGCGGATATAGCGCCCCGCTATGGCCTTGACCAGATTCGGATATCTGCGCAGTGCCAGCCTGATCAGGCCGAAATATTTCTGCGGCTTCTTCTCATAATCTTCCGGCTGTGTCAGAATCACAACATTCTTCTCATAGCCGATGTGCTCGAAGAACCGGAGCGGAACCGAGTCAGAGACGCCCCCGTCCAGCAGCTTTTTATCACCGATCACAACTGGTCTGGAGACCAGCGGCATGGAAGAAGATGCCCGCATCCATTCCAGATCAATATCATCACCCGCATCACACCTGTGATACACGGCCTTTCCGGTCTCGATGTCTGTGCATACTGCGTAAAATGCCATCGGATCTGCCCGGTATGCATCTCTGTCGAAAACATCCAGCTCATCCGGCAGCGTATGCCAGCAGAATTCATTTCCATAAAGATCTCCTGTCTTCAGGAGCGAACGGAAGCTGCAGAACTTCGGCTCCCTGCAGAACCGCTTATTATAGCGGATGACACGCCCGATCTGATGCGATTTATAGTTGCATCCGAAGGCTGCGCCGGCTGATACACCGATCATTCCGTCAAATGTGACGCCATGCTCCATCATGACATCTGTCACACCTGCCGTAAACATGCCGCGCATTGCGCCGCCTTCCAGAACAAGTCCTTTTTTCATAAAATATATTCCTGCTGTCTGTTCAATGCTGTAAGTATCACACGCGAAACCTGTCGCTCCGCGCGTCTGCGTACAGCGCTTTTTCCCTGTATACAAATGCCCCGTTTTTCTCTGCTGAATAAAAAGGCATAAAAAAACCGGCTCATCGTATAAGCAAATACTACCACGATTTCCCGGAAAGTGTGTGTTCTTTACGTGAACATTTTTTCAATTGGTTTTTGTTGACCAGTCAACAATGCTGTGATATAGTTAATGCGATTGTTTATGTATATATTAAACGGAGAATTCAAATATGTCAAATGTGGCAATTGTAACAGATACAAACAGCGGCATTTCGCCGGAAGAAGGAAAAGTACTCGGTGTCCATGTAATCCCGATGCCGGTCATCATCGATAATCAGGATTATCTGGAACACGTCAACATTACACACGCCGAATTATATCAGGCAATTCTGGACGGCCGTGATGTCAGCACATCTCAGCCCTCTCCCGAATCACTGATCACACTCTGGACAGATCTGCTCGCGGGCGGATATGATTCGATCGTCCACATCCCGATGTCCAGCGGGCTCTCAAATTCCTGTGAGACCGCACAGGCATTTGCACAGGAATTCCACGGAAATGTCCAGGTTGCGGACAGTCACCGCATCTCTGTCACGCTGCGGGATTCTGTCATCGAAGCCAAAGCGCTGGCTGATGCCGGCAAATCCGCAGAAGAGATCCGTGAACACCTGGAAAAAACAGGGCCGGAGTCCAGCATCTACATCGCGGTCAACACACTGGATCTGCTCAAAAAAAGCGGCCGGATCACGCCAGCCGCTGCAAAGATCGCATCCGTTTTCCACATCAAACCGATCCTGACGATTCAGGGCGGCAAGCTGGATGCGTTCGCAAAGGTCCGCGGCGCCCACCAGTGTCAGACCAGAACCTGCGAAGCAGTCAAAAAAGATCTGGAAACCCGCTTCTCCGGGATCGATCCCTCCCGCATCTGGATCGGTGCAGCCGGCACCTTCGCCAAAAAAGAAGATGCCGACCAGTGGCTGGAGACCCTCCGCACACACTTCCCGGACTGCAACACCTACTACAACGACCTCTCCTGCAGTATCGCCTGCCACGTCAGTGTCGATGCAATGGGCGTCGGAATATCATACCGCTAATAATACAGGGCTGCCGCATAACGCGGCAGCTTTTATATTATGCTGCAATATCAAATGTATTGCGGGCGATCTCAATATCCTTCCGCATAATTTCATAAAAATCCTTATGAATGTTGCGGATCGGAAGTGTTGCATAGAAGTTCTCAAGAAACAGCCAGTCAGTACACTTTGTGTCTCTGATTACCTTTGCCGTATCAAAGAATTTTGCATCCCCGTGTCCAAGCAGAGCAGAACTGATCGCATTGTTGTAGCCGTCTTTGATGTGAATCATCGCGACGTCTTCATGGATGGAACGGAGTGTTTCTGCTTCATTCAGGCCGCTGAACAGATGATAGTTCTGGGTATCATAGAATACCTTCACGCGCGGACAATTGACTTCCCGGATCATTTCTTTTGTCTGTTCTGCATCCAGCACATTCTCGAATGCGATGATCAGATCCGTTCCTTCTGAAAGCTCACACGCCAGCTTCAGTTTCTCGCAGACATTGTAGAAATGCTTTTCTGTCCGGATAAACCCATTGTCAAAGCTCGGCAGCTGTGCAACCGGAATGTTCATCTTGATTGCAGTCTCGATTCCCTTTTCAATTGTCTGGATTGCGATCATGCCATCGACGCTGTCACGGTCATGGCACATACCATGTGTATTCAGTGCATTCAGACCGATCGCCGGAAATTCAATGCCGTACTTTACACCGTTTTCCAGATAGAGATCCTGGACACGCTCATTATAGAGCGGATAGCCGGCCTCGTATTCACCAAAGTCCAGTTCCATGCCCTGAAGTCCCAGTTCTGACAGAATCTTCAGTCCGCCCGGTCCCGGAAGCGGGCACGCCCATTCAACAACGCCTAATTTAAAATCACTCATAACTGATACCTTTCCTCCGGTGGTTTCTATTAGATTGCACGCTCCCGCCGGGGCTTCTCTCTTCCCGGGGTATTCAAAAAATCAACGCAGTTATTCGATTCCGTTCGGATATACAATGACACGGCATGCCTTCTTGTTATTCAGAAGATCAATTGCGTCATTAATCTCATCCAGTTCGATCCGGTGTGTCACGAAGGATGTCAGATCAATGCCGGACTCAATCAGGCTGATCGATGCCGGAAAATCCTTTCCGAGTGATCCCATCATTGTCAGTTCCTTCTGTGTGTAGGTCGCCGGCGGAATCTCCGAAACGGCATTGTGATTTAATCCGAACAACATGATTCTGCCGCGGCTGTTCACCAGCTTCACTGCTTCAGACAGGACGGGACCTCTGCCGACTGCATCCAGAACGATATCTGCCAGCTGGCCCCATTCCTCCTGAAGACGTACTGCAACAGACTCATTCTGACTGTCAATTACAAATGGTGCGCCGCAGTTCTTCGCTTCCTGAATGCGTTCTGCGCCTTTTGCGACGACTGCATAATGCTTTACACCGTATGCCTGCAGCGCCTTGATGTAGGTCAGGCCGATCGGTCCCGCACCATAAAGCAGAACATAATCTGCCGGTGACGGCTTTACCATGCCCAGTGAATACATCACACATGCAAGCGGCTCTGTCTGTGCCGCGATATCCGGATTGATATTAGCAGAGAGGTGATATACCTGGCTGGATTCCACGATTGCATACTGTGCAAATCCGCCGTCGCAGGTCTGTCCGTAGTGCCGCGGTTTTACACACAGGTTGCGCATGTTATGCTTGCACTCCCAGCACTCTCCACATGGCATGCACGGATTGACTGCAATATTTTCACCAATCTCAAAATTCGTTACGCCTGCGCCTTTCTCGATGATCTCACCGAAATACTCATGGCCCATAACGATGTCTGTATCATAAACCTGTCCCGGCGGCACATGCAGCGCATGCAGATCACTTCCGCAGATGCTTGCCGCGCGGACCTTGATCAGGATCTGGTCATCCCGCTCAATCTTCGGAACCGGGACTTCCTCAACTTTTAAGATGCCATTGCCCTTGAAGATGGCTGCTTTCATTTTTTCCATGGTGGTTCCTTTCTTGATGATTGAAAGAATGTATATTTATATGGCTTAACACGTGCTGCTCCGCACTCTCGTGCTCCCGCATCACTCCCTCCATTCGGACTCTCTTTCTGTTTCGCAGAACTCCGTCCTCATGGAGGGGCGCCTGTCAGATCATCACAGCAGGACATACGCTGCATGTCCGCTGTGATGCCCAGCCAGGCTGTTAAGCCATAATTTTGCCGCCTGCGATGAGGATTGCGTTGCCGTCGATGTAACCGGATCGGTCATCGAAGAGCCATGCGACGACTTCTGCGATGTCTTCCGGCTGTCCGATGCGTCCCATCGGGATGGTAGCTTCCATCTCAGCGTAGAATTCGCTGACATCCTTGCCTTCTGCAGCGCCGCGGTTCTTGAAGGATCCGCGCAGCATATCGGTCTCGATGTTGCCCGGCTGGATTGCAACAGAAGTGATATTCGGAGCAAGCTCCAGCGCCAGGACACGGGTCAGCATTGCGACTGCTGCCTTGGACATGCAGTACGGTGCATTGTTCGCTTCTTCGCGGACAGCTGCAATCGAAGAAGTGTTGATGATTCTTCCGCTGTTCTGTGCCTTCATCACTTTTCCGACCTCAGATGCGCAGATGAAGCTTCCCTTTACGTTGATATCCATAACGAAATCATAGGTCTCATCATCCATCTCAAGAACGCTGCCGATACGGTCAACGCCTGCTGCGTTGAACAGTCCGTCGATGCGGCCGTAGGTGTCAACTGCCTTCTGGACAGCTGCTCTGACCTGCTCTCTGTCGCGGACATCCGCTGTCGCGTAGATCGCTTCGCCGCCGGCTGCCTTGATCTCTTCGACAGTCTTCTTCACCTGATCTTCAAGCAGATCCACTGCTACGATCTTTGCGCCGTATCCTGCACAAACCTTTGCGGATGTGCCGCCGAGTCCTCTTGCTGCGCCTGTGATGAAAAGTACTTTATCTTTTAAATTCATGGTGTATCCTCTTTTCTTTCTGTTGTTCTTTTCAGCCGTTTATGTTTTCAGTCGTTTATGACCTGTATATCTGTAAGTTCTTATCTGTATCGCATGACCCGCCGGCGCCTGCCGCGCCGGACGGCTCATCCTGCTTATTTTCTTTATTTGCGATCAGTGATTCTCACGTCCGCCGGAAATGTTGTAGGAAGATCCGGTGATGAAGGAAGCATCGTCGCTTGCCAGGAATACACAGAGTTTTCCGATCTCTTCCGGCTCACCCATTCTCTTGAGCGGTGTCTCTGCATTGAACTGATCCAGGTACTCTTCATAGGTAAGACCGAACATCGGTGCTCTTTCGTGCAGGCACTTATCGATCATTTCCGTGTTGATGGTTCCCGGTGCGATAGTGTTTACACGGACGCCGCTTGCTGCAACTTCCAGTGCGAAGGACTGTCCCAGAAGGCGGACGCCTGCTTTGGATGCGCAGTAAACTGCGTTGAATGCCTCTCCGGTCTTGGATGCGCAGGAGTCGATCAGGATCATCGCACCGCTCTTCTGTTCAACCATCTGCTTACCGACGTATTTGCAGAACAGGAAGGAGCTCAGGAGGTTAACATCGACAACTCTCTGCCAGTTCTTGATATCCAGGTCGATGATGGAACCGGAGAACAGAATGCCTGCAGCATGCATCATGATGTCGATTCTTCCGAAGACCTCAACAGTCTTGTTGACACATGCAACGACAGTCTCTTCATCTGCCACGTTGCCGACGCAGGTCTCAACCTTGCGGCCGAGTGCTTCGATCTCTTTTGCAGTCTGGGCAAGTCTGTCACCGTTCAGATCCATGAGCATCAGATCTGCACCCTCTTTTGCGAACTCGATTGCGATGCCGCGTCCGATACCCTGTGCTGCGCCTGTTACGATTGCAATTTTGTTTTCCAGTCTCATTGATAAACTCCTTTCATTTGTTTGGTGTACATAATATTTAATTTCTTCAAAAAATAATAAGGTCTCTGGTCAAAATGCTGTTTTCCAAACGGTTCTTCCGCTTCCTTAATCTCGTGTTTACTCCGTTTTTCTTACATTTTCTGCTATTTTCGTGTTTCTTTGTGTCGCGCTGTTGTTTTGTTTTGATGATTTCATTATACGGGAAAATCAAAAAAACCGTTATGAGAAAATTGTCTCAATAACGGCTTTTTGAAGGCTTCTTTCCAAAAAAATTGTAAATTCTTGCAAGGATCATATCACGATTCTTCCCGGAAATGCTTCCGGTAAGCACCCGGCGTCGTCCCGATGTATTTCTTAAATGTATTGCTGAAATGACTGTTATCCGTGAATCCGAGCTGTTCTCCGATATCCCCGATTGACATCTTTGAATTCATCAGAAGATTCTGCGATTCGCCGATGCGGCGCATCATCACATATTTCATGGGAGAAAAACCAGTCTCTTCTTTAAAAATATGACTGATGGCGAAGCGGCTCACATGAAACGTCTCCTCCAGATCCTCCAGCGTCAGATTTTCCATAAAATGATCATCCAGATAATCGGATACAGACCGGACCAGCACATTGTTCTTCTGCCTGGTCTCCTCATTGACCTGGTTGCGTTTGCGCAGACGGAGCAGAACCATTTCCAGAATCGACTGCGCAAGATGTTCACAGACCGGTGTATAATCATCTCCCTCGTATTATAGTGTGTAGCCAATCTTTACCTGTTCTTGGTAAAAGGCTATGCTGTTATGGATGCTGTGGATCAGTTTCATCCCTCTACCACCAGATGGTTTACGAAAGGGTCTGACCACAGCCTCCTGCTACTTTGTTGATCAGTCAGATACCGCATGACGGTTTATATGGAACGAGGATACGAAAGCAGCGAGTCCCTGTGGATCTAACAGCATCGAATAATTCTATGGAGGTGATCCCTATGATCATTGTTGCTGTTGATGTCGCTAAGGATAAGCACGACTGCTTTATCACGAACGCGGATGGCGAAGTCCTCTTCGATTCTTTCGTTATCCGGAACGATCAGGACGGGTTTGACGAGCTGTTCGAGAAGATCAAATCTTCGACAGATTCCCTGCAGAACGTAAAAGTAGGACTGGAAGCGACCGGTCACTACCATCTCAACCTGCTTGGCTATCTCCTTGATAAAGGTCTTCCCACCTGTCTTATCAACCCGTTACAAACCAGTCTTTTCAGAAAAAGTCTAAGCTTTAGAAAGACAAAAACGGATACGGTAGATGCCAAAGCAATCTCGAGACTGCTCTTGAGCGATCGGACTTTACAGCCCTACTCGCTCACATCATACCAGAATGAGGAACTAAAGTCACTAACCCGCTACCGTGCCGATAAGGTCCGCGAACGTGCGAAGCTGAAATCTTCTCTTTCCAGGCTTGTCGTGATCCTGTTCCCAGAACTCGAGAAGCTGGTACCAACACTCCATATGGCAACTGTTTATGACCTTCTCCACGAGTTTCCTGGCGCTTCGCACATCGCTTCTGCGCATCTGACCCGACTGTCTCATCTCTTTTCGGACGCATCTAAAGGCCGATATGGAAAAAAAGAGGCTATCAAGATCAGAGATGCTGCACGCTGTTCCATCGGTACTGTCTTCCCTTCCAAGTCTCTCGAACTTCAACATACGATTGCTCACATCCGTTTTCTGGATGAAGAGATCGACGAGATTGAAACACAGATCTTTTATCTCTTGGATAAAAATCCGCCGAAGATGCTGGGTATCCCTGGTATAGGACCCCGCATGGCTGCTGTCATTGTTGCAGAAGTTGGCGATTTCCACAGGTTTGCCTCTCCGGATAAGCTTTTGGCATATGCAGGACTTTCCCCGACGACTTATCAATCAGGGCAGTTGATATCTTCGCACGCAAAAATGGAAAAACGCGGTTCCCGATACCTTCGTTATGCCTTGTTTAATGCAACAAAGTATGTCTGTGTCTGGGATCCAACATTTCGTGCCTATCTGGAGAAAAAGAGAACAGAAGGAAAGCATTATAACGTTGCAGTTTCGCATGCAGCGAAGAAACTCGTTCGCCTGATCTATCATCTGGAGACGACCGGGGAAACATACGTTTCAAGAGCCTATTAATGGTAGTCCGATGTCTCGTTCCCAGAGCATCTTTTCGGATGCTCTGTTTGTCATGCAGTTTTCAAGGTGCTGACTTACGAAGAACTCGCTAGCGAGTTCTTACCGATTTAATTTGTTTTCGACTTGACTTTTAATAGTCAGTCTTTCCCAGCTTTTCATGTCGATCCTTATGAGAGCCGCACACATTCTTCGAATCATTCAGATGTATTGCCTTTAACCGGTTCAGGCCGATTACATCGTCAAAGTGCTGTAGTACTCCATCAAGATCATTTACCAGATCGTAACCCGCATCCCATGTGTGGCAGGTATCAAAGCAAATGCCCACTTTTTCGGAACAATGTATTTTTTCGATGATTGCCTGCAGTTCTTCAAATGTACCGCCGATCTCGGTTCCTTTTCCTGCCATAGTCTCAAGTAATACAGTTGTCTGTAGTTCCGGATGCAGAACCTGATTCAATGCCGACGCAATCTGCTCAACGCCAGCCTCGCTGCCCTGTCCTGTATGCGAACCAGGATGGAAGTTGTAATAATTTCCCGGAAGCATTTCCATTCGTGCAAGATCTTTCTGCAGCATATCCAGACCATTTGCGCGTGTCAATTCATTCGCCGAGCACAGATTCATCGTATAACTTCCATGTGCGACCAACGGTCCAAAGTACTCCCTCGCCATGAGCTGCTGTAGTGCCATCGCGTCTTCTGGCACGATAGGTTTTGTCTTGCCGCCGCGCGGATTCCGCGTAAAAAAGGCTAATGTATTGCCGCCGAAGCTGCACATCTTCTTTCCCATGGCCTCAAAACCGTCCGAAACAGATAAATGACAGCCGATATAAATCATGTTGGATCTCCTGTTTATAAAATTTGTACCGCCTTTTATGGGGTCAGGCACCAATGTGTTCATGTTCATAATTAAGGATTTTTTCAGGCTATCTTCCAACAAGTCGCATCATTATATCGATACCCGTATATTCTTTGCTCTTTGCATCGCGTAATTGTTGATTAACAACCATCTTGCCAGAGTTCAGATCATACTTTCGCACACGGTTGTTGAACACGAAAGTTATAGCATTTCCCTCATAGTAGACATGATTAAGCCTCCGATTGATCAGGCTTTGATGCTCAAAGCTTTCCAGCCGGTCAACAAACGTCCAGCTCTTTTCTAGCCGTTTGAAAAGCAAAATACTGCCATCGAGATCATCTATCGTTATCAGGATATAATCACCGATGAATACAACCTTCTTGACACTATTCGGAAGAACCAGTTCATATTTCCCATCGATCAAGAGATCATACACCTCATTGACGGTAACTACGGTATCGTTACATTTAAAAACTCTTGACTTTGATTTACTTGGTGTTCGTGGCTTTGCACTATCAACTCTGTTTGCCCTTGTCCAAATCTCATCTGTTCGGAATATACTATATTCCTTTATGCCAAGAGTATGTATCAGTTCCTCCATATTCTTCAAATCATTTAATCCAAAGATGCCGAAATACCAATTCGCATTCTCCGTTCTTTTCTTGATCTCAATAAAATAGTCCCAATCGACCCGTGAAATTGAATGCCCTATTACAATGATCTGATCAATATCTGCCAGTCCGTTAAAGAACGCCTGATGATTGTTAATGATCTCTTGACTGTCCTTCGTCAGTTCTTCATCATACTGCCCAATGAGGTCAAATACATTGTCTTGTGCCACATCAATCACGGCCTGACAGTAGCTCTGTGGCTTCCTCTCTCTTTCATGGAATACGCTTTCGACACCTGGTCTGTGACCAAGAATCAGCTTTCCCTTTTTCTTTCTGTTCCCATGTATATAGCAGACATCATGGACACAATATAGTGTTTCAACGAACTCTGTGTAATTGAAATCAAGCACCTTACCGTCAGAACTGATTAAGTCAGACAATGGTCTGTCATCGGTTCCGATTTCAAGGCTGTTGACCCATCTGCGAAAGGCTGGCTGTAATTCGTTGACCAGATTGATAATCGGATTTGCAGCGGCTTCCACAGCCATATAGAATTCTGCAGCGCCGGCATCTTCATCATCATAAAAGCCAAAATCATTCAACCACATGTCAATATTGTGGCGTCTTCCCATTAAATCGAGATTCAAGCTGCCGAGCGAGTTCTCAAAATCTGCCCAGATATCCTCTGCCGTCAATGCAATTTCAAGTGTTTCTCGCAGACTATTTCGTTTTCCAAGACTGTCACGAAAGCTATAATAGCTCGATGGAACCCTGTGCATCAGATCAAAACCATTTCCAATGATGTATAGCGTATTTGCATGGGGAACGATATCCTTCATGTTAATCAAGGAATATCCTGATATTTTCTTCTCAAATAAGGCTTGGTTCCTTTTATTCTCTTCCTGCCATTTTTGGTCATCTGCTTCTTTCTGCCGTCTTTCCTTCTCTGCATGCCATTTCTTGCTGCAGATACGGCAATAGGATTTGGCTCCGTTGTTTAAGAATTGTTTCTCACACGTTTTACATGTTTTTACTTCCATCCGAGATCATTCCTGTCTGCCATCCGGTTCTGGATTCAATGATCATCATAGTGATAGCGACTGGATAGTATGCATATATCGTTCCCGATAATCTGATATATTAATCTATCCTTATCATTGATTCTTCGACTCCAGAACCCCGCCAAATCTCCAGCCAGTGCTTCCGGTTTTCCGATCCCCTCGTTTCCGTTTCTGCTGATATCTTCAATTAGCTTATTAATTCTGCGAAGCGTCTTCCGATCTTCTGTTTCCCAGTATATATAATCTTTCCAGGCATTATCTGTAAACAGTTTATTCATTCGAATCCTCGATTAATTCATGACGCTGTATTGCTCCGGCCATGAGCTGTCTTTTCGATTCCATCAGCCAGTCATAGTTTGCTTTATTTCCTAAAACATAAATGTTTTCCAGCAGGTTGTTATAACTATCTTCCGAAATGATTACCACATTTTTGTTTTCTTTTCTGGTAACGATAACCGTCTCGAAATCCTCAGTCACACGATCCAAATGTCTCTTCATTTCATTTCTGAAATTGGTGTAATTGATTGCAATCATTGGACAAGCACTCCTTTCTTGCCCTCGATTATACTGTACAGGATTCTGTACGTCAATTCTTTTCGTGTCCATACTTTTTCTTCCACCTTCTTTTTTATGAATTAAACGGGTTTTAAAAATATCCTTCACCCGGCGTTGCACAATACCGTCCCGCATCTTTTTATCGAATATTATCGTTTATACGTATCACACTTTCTAAATACTCGGCACTTGTGCTTTCACATTTCACATCGGTGCCGAATCAAACTACTGTTTCAAATATAATCTTTTACGCCAACACTGTCCTCGTTGATCTCTTTCAAAGCCTGCATGTATCCCTGAAGCCGGCCCTGCATCGTCTGATTCATTGCCAGATAATCCACCACAAGGCGACCAAGATCTGAATCTTTTCTGATAATCAACGTATCAGAAGGATTACTCCGTTTCCCTTCCCCCTCTGTTCCGGACAACAGCTATATCTTTCTCTCAAAATGTTAAGATATATGCTATGAAATTAGTTTTTTTGCATAAAAACGGCCTTCCGCGAGGAAGACCGTTTCATTTAGGTTACATTTTTAACTTATTTCTTCGCTTTGATTTTCATGGTCTTAGACCACTTACCGTATACTTTCTCAGTACCTCCACTGGTGTTTGTTATATTCGTGTACGGCCGGATCCGGACGAAGTATTTCTTGCCGGCTTTGAGTTTTTTCAACGTAGCTTTTTTCTTGCTGCCGCCGCTCACAGTGTGCGTCTTCGCTTTTTTGAAGTTTTTCTTCAAGCCATACTGGATTTCGTAACCGGATGCGCCGGCAGCCTGCCTCCAGGTGACCTGTGCTTTTTTTCTTCGCTTTTGCTTTGGTTTTGGGCTTTGTGACCTTTCCTACCTGCGCTGCGACTTTTGCACTGTTGTAGACCTGAAGTTTCTGTGCGGCTGCAGCTTTCTCTGCTGCGGCCTTCTGCGCTGCGGCTTTTTGGGCTGCTGCTGCCTGTGCGGCTGCAGCATTTCGGGCTTTGCACCCATATAATTATAGAGCTTGCTTTGCTGCTTCAACAGGCCTTTCCTGTTATATTTGAAGGATGTTTCGGGTGTATTGTCTCCATCCATTTTCTTCAGCTGAACTTTGCTGTTTTCCTTGTCTTCATAGATGTTCTCCTGCCACTGTATTTCATGTAAGTTTACGTTTTGCGCTCCACCCGGAGTAAACAGTTCCGCCGTTTACTTTTTTGTAGGCACGCACCCTTACATAATAAGTCTTGCCGGCGTTTATATTTTTGATTGTCTTAGAAATCTTTGATGCGCCCTTTAAATCCTCTTTCTTACTGTTCTTGAACTTTGAAGACGTGCTGTATTGGACCTGATATCCTGTTGCGCCCTTAACCTTTTTCCATTTGAGCGTCAGCTTTGCGCCTTTCTTTTTTGCGACAGAAAGCGTTGTTTTATTGACGGTCACAGTCTTTCCTTTTAGCCTGAATTCGGAGAGCTGTGTACAGTCGGCTCCTTTGTTTGACTTGATTTCAAGCTTATAATACTGGTAAGGCTTTGCGATCTTTTTCAGTTTATAGGTATATTTCTTGAAATCAACGGGTTTCAGCTTTTTATCATTTTTGACGGAGTGAATTTTCTTCCACCCCTTGTCATTTCTTGACAGTTTCTTATTGCTTCCGTAAAGCTCCCACGTTTTTGGATTTCTGCCTGTATAGATGGAAGTATCATTGGCTGTCGTGACGCTGTAAGAAGTGACACGGAGCATTTTCGGCGCCTTCCAGATGATATAGGCGCTTGTTGCCAATACGTTGAACTTTGTTTCCGTCTTGCCGTCAAGCAGGTTCGGGCCGCACTCGCTGCTGACAACGCCTTGTGTCGCGTCAATCACGGTGCCGTACTTGACGGAGTCATCAGCAGTGGATGAGGATGTGTAGGACGACTAAGATGACGATGACGACGAGGAGCTTCCGGAATAAGAATAGATTCGTCCGGAACCACCGCAGGATGAGCAGGGATAAGAAGATGTATAAGGAACCATAATGGTCTGCGGCATGCCCGTAACCGAATTGTAACCAATCGTTTGTGTCTGCATAATCGTAATGCTTCTATGTCCCGTACCACCGCACATCGGACACATCGAATAGGCTGCCGAAACATCCGTTCCGCTGATCCAGATCATTGCCGGGCATACAATCATAATGACTGTCAGCAGCAAACATAGCCTGCGTAATACATTTTGCTTCATAATGCGCTCCTTTCTTTCGTTCTCGCGGCATAAAAAAGAAAAAGGCCATAGAAATAATATGGCAGACTGCTGTCACATTATTCTACGGCTGAATTCTCCGCTGCGCGTTTGTATTAAGTAAATTATATCATAGCACACCTGAAAAAGCCAGAAATCATTGTTGGAATATGGCCTCTGCCGCTCCCATCATCCTCCTTCACAGTAACATTTATGAGATAATATGAAGTGACCTCACATTTGTAGCAACGTGGATTTACCTGTATACTGATGATTGTCAAGATCAATGGTAACAGGGATTACCGCATACAAAAGGAGGTCACCTATTCTTTTTATCAAATCATCCAATGGCTTGAAGTCTAGAAGAATCCCGTCTCTTGTATTGCCTTTTCCATTAAACCCATTACCATATCCAAGCTTTGTGGCGTTTTGCTCACCTGCATGTGATAATAGTCTTTGTTTTTCTAGGATATCCTGTGTTTTGTATGCTTTATAAAATCTATCAAAAAAGGATTCGATCTCTTCATTTGCCCGTACACAGAACTTCGACCGTGACTTTCTAAGAAGGCATGGATCGATAAACAGTTTTGTATCATCATTGACGGCAATATCGACGAATTCGATAATGTGATGTCCCTTTTTTCCCAAATTCCAAATATCTGAAACATATAATCTACTCATTACTCAGT
>JAFRGW010000127.1 GCA_017433615.1 Eubacterium sp. | reverse complement strand
TGCGCCGCTGCCGCCCGATGCGCCGGAACCGCCCGGAGCTGCACCGCGCCCGGAAGCGCCCATACCCGGCCGCTTAACACCGCCCGGACCGCCGCCGAGTCCCTCGCCCCGTCGATTGACACCACTTCCGCCTGTTCCTGTATTCTTCTTTCTTCCAAGAGGCTGATTCGCCATGCTGTACTCCTCCCTGTTTTTTACGCGCATTCATTCTTTCTCTGCCGGTGCTGCCGCACGAAGCAATTCAAGTCCCGCCACTGAGACTGGTTTGTTGCCCGCCGCCTATAGAGACGGGGGCATCTTCCAATGAGATATACATTTCAATAATTATAGCACGATTCAAACAAGCAAAAAAGAGCCGCCATCCGCCTTATAAACCGTCTGTGAAAAACAGTCTATGCACATCCGGATAAAACAAATTATGCCGCATTCCCCAACGTTTCAGTACAAATTTGTCATTTTCCCTTGCAAAAAAGTACCATTTCAGTTATATTTATGTTACTGCTGAAGTTCATCAGCGCTGTTCCCTGAAGTAATTGCATTCATTCGCAAAATCATCGGATAGGATATATGTATAAGTACGAAAAAATAACGAGTTGGATACGTGAACAGATCACACGCGGCAATTATTCGTCCGGCAGCAAGCTTCCGACGGAAATGTCCCTGATGCAGCAGTTCTCTGTCAGCCGGCAGTCCGTGCGGCGCGCGATCCAGATTCTGGAAGAGGAAGGGCTCCTCTACAGCATCCAGGGCAGCGGCATATACGTGAATGAACTCCTGAAACCTGCCGTGCCGGACGCTGAACTTCAGCGTGAAATTCTGCGGCCGGTCAGGACAGACTCCCGGCAGATTGCACTGGTTCACATGGAACCTGCAGAATATATTTTCCCCGCCAGAATCAGCGGAATCTATGAGGCTCTGGAGAATGCCGGTTATTTTATCAATTTGTTTTTCACCGACAACCGGAGCGAAAAGGAAATTCAGATCTTCCGTCAGCTGCTCGAAGGGGACTACGCAGGTATTCTGCTGGACGGCACACAGAGTGCGTTTCCGCGGCTGGATGAGACACTCTTCCGGCAGGTCATCCACAAATATCCGACCGTCATGATGGAATCCCGCTATCAGGGATATCATCTGCCCTGCGTGGCACTGGATGACATCCTCGGCGGTTATCTCATCACGCGCCACCTGATCGAAAAAGGACACCGCGAGATCGCCTATATCGGACGTTCGGACTACCGGCAGGGCATCAAGCGCGGTCAGGGCTACGCCAAGGCGCTGCTGGAATCGGGTCTGGAAGTTGAGCCCGGACGCATGTTCTGGTATACACTGGACACCTATCCGCTGCTGTTCAAAAACACCCTCCCGGCCCCCTGCGCAGACACCCTGTCCGGCTGTACGGCTATTGTCTGCTACAACGATCAGGTCGCCTACGATATGATCTATCTGCTGGAAAAGCAGGGATTGCGAATTCCTGAAGATATTTCTGTCACCGGCTACGACAATGCATCCTTTCCGGATCTGCACCGGAAACTGACCACTATCAATCATCCTAAAAAGCAGCTCGGCATCAAGGCGGCAGAAAATCTGCTGCGCCTGATTCAGGATCCTTCATTTGATGCAAACTATACATTCCGGCCGGAAGTCGTCACCGGCGAAACCGTAAAAAAACTGACGATATAAAATCCGGCGGCAGGCTATCGAAAGGCTATTCCCTGCTGCATATAAAAAAACTGCGGGCTTACAGCGCCCGCAGTTTTTCAAGTTCTGATTCCATCTGATCCAGCCATGTCCCGTAATCGGCACCGGCATCCTTCGCACGCAGCGCCTCGGTGATTTTGATTACCGGATCCGCTACATTCGTCAGCGACACATTCCCGAGCATTCCCTTCAGTGCATGTGCACTTTCAAATGCCTCTTCCAGATTGCCGGCCTCGATCTCCGTCCGGAGCTTTGCAAAATTTGCATCCTTCAGTGCAATTCCGACAAGCCGCAGATAAAACGCCTCGTTATTCATACATCTGGTGAGACCCTCTTCCGTATCCGCACCCAGCTGCTTCAGCGCGTCGATTGTGAGCATTTTCTGTTTCTCCTCCTTTTTTCATTTTCTGCAGGTTTCTCTTTTCCGATCCTTCCATCCGCGGTTTGAATCTTCGCTGTTTCTTCCGCCGACAGTTTTCTCAATCATCTGGCATCAGCGGGTCAAATACCACGCAGCCCGCGCCACATTCAGAGAGTGCACTTCACAGCTCCTTCAGCAGCTGCGCAAATTCCTCCTCCGGCAGCGGCTTTGAGAAATAATATCCCTGGATGACGTGGCATCCGACGCTCCGCAGGAAATCCACCTGGCTCTTTTCTTCAACCCCTTCTGCGACAACGCGCATATTGAGATACCGTGCAATGTCCATAATCAGACGGACCAGTGTTTCCTGTTTCTGGTTCGTGCGCAGATTCTGAACAAACTTCATATCCAGCTTCAGAATATCGACCGGAATATCGGCAAGCATATTCAGCGAAGAATACCCGGTTCCGAAATCATCCATCTCAATCTGAAAGCCCTTCTTGCGCAGAAGATCGATGACATATACAATCTGATCCGCATTCTCCGTATAGGCAGATTCCGTAATTTCCAGATACATTTCCTGCGTCGAAAGCGAATTTTCCGCCAATATTTTCTGGAGATATGTCACCAGATCATGGTGGTACAGATCCACACGTGAAACATTGACAGAGACCGGCACGCTCCGTCCAATTGTTTCCTTCCAGACTCTGACATTCTCCGCTGCCCGCGCCCAGATATAGTAATCCAGCTTCTGAATCAGACCGTTTTTCTCAAACAGCGGAATAAACATCCCCGGGCTCACCATGCCCAGATCCGGATGCTTCCAGCGCACCAGTGCCTCGGCACTGGCCAGCACAGGTTCCTCCCCCTGCACATTGTATTTCGGCTGATAATAAATCTGGAACTGATGATTCTCGATCGCAGCATCGAACTCATTGATCAGACGCTCCGCGTAAATCTCCCGCTCATGCTTCGTGATGTCATAGTAGGAAAAGCTCTTGGTAAAATCATTCTTGATCTGGTTCGCCGCCTGCGTCGCGCGGTCAAACCGCCGCTCTATACCAAGCGACTTGTCCACATTTTTGTAAATACCGCCGCGCACCCGGACGTTGATGTCGCTGTAGGAGTTAAAATGCTCGTTGATCTTCACGAACATATCTTCATAGCTCTCTGAATCCGCGGGCAGGTACATCAGGAATTTGTCCGCCTCCAGACGGCAGGCCATTCCATTCACCCGCTCGATGACGCTTTTCAGAAATGCGCCCAGATGCTTCAGCACGCCGTCGCCCGCATCCCTGCCGTACATCTCATTGATCAGATGAAAATGGCTGATATCCAGTGCAATGGCATCCATCTGCGTATCCGTGTGGTACTGGTCATACTGCTCCGCGTACCGATAGAAAAAGTTCTTAATAAAAAGTCCCGTCAGCGGCTCGCGCTCTGTCGACTCGATGATATGCCGGTCCTCGAACAGCTCGATCGCCTTCTGCATCCGCGCAATAATCACTTCCGGATTGCGGAACGGTTTGATAATAAAATCCGACGCGCCCAGGCGCAGGCTTTCGACCTCTGCCTTCTCCTCATTGGTGAGCACCAGAATCGGGATTCCCTCGTATGCCGGATCATTCCGCATGATCCGCATAACATCAAATCCGTCCATCCCCGGCATCATCAGATCCAGAAGAACCAGTGAAATATGCCGCGCGTTCTCCTTCAGAACCTGCATGGCCTCCTCGCCGCTCGCCGCATACAGGACATCAAAATCAGAGGACACAATGAATCCGAGCAGTTCGCGGTTCACCTGTTCATCATCGACAATCAGCACCAGACGCTTCCCCGCTGTTGAATGAAATTTTACATGACTTTTCAGCATAGCATTTTCTCTCCAAATGCAAAAATTCCATCTGTTTTTCGTTCTGTCAATTCACGCCGTTCAGGCTTCTGCGGCTTCTTCCGACCGCTCTCTCAGCCCTGGCCTTTGCGACTTCTTCCGACCGCTCTCTCAGGTCTGGCCTTTGCGGCCTCTTCCGACCTCTCTCTCAGGTCTGGCCTTTGCGGCCTCTTCCGACCTCTCTCTCAGGCCTTCCCGGCAGTCTTCTTCTCGAGCATCCAGGACTCATAGAACGCATAACCGTTCCGGCCCCGGTCTTTTACATCGTAAAGTGCGAGATCTGCCTTCTGATAGACATCCTCGCGGTTTCCCTTTTCGGAAAATGCAACACCGATACTGAGTGTGACCGGCGGCAGTCCTTCCGTCTCCGCCAGCGTCTCACGCACATGCTGAATCTTGGCCTCCACAACATGTTTGAGACTGCTGTCCATATGCCGCATAATCACGGCAAATTCATCGCCGCCGATCCGGCTGACATAGTCCTCCATACGGAAGCTGTGTGCCAGAATCGCTGCTACATTTTTCAGCACTTCATCACCGATTCCATGGCCGTAGGTATCATTGATGCTCTTAAAATAGTCCACATCGATCAGCAGCATGGCGATTCCTTTATCCACCAGCTCCAGCCGCATTTCCTCGAACATTTTCCGGTTGTACAGATCCGTCAGCTCGTCGTGAGAGGCCTCGTAGGAGAGCTTCTCCTGATGCTCGACTGTCCGCTCAAGCATTTGGTTATAGGCATCCGCAAGATACACATACTCCGCGACGCCCTTCAGCGGCAGCGGCTCATGCTTCCGGATGTAGGAAACACTCCGGGTCATCGGCGTAAGAACCAGAAGCGTATTGATAATCAGCATCGCCAGTGCCACCAGCAGAATCATAATCGTGACCCGGACCACACGCGTAACCTGCCGCGTTGTCTCCTCGTAACTGGTAACCTGCCTGTCACGCGTCATGCCGATCAATTCCTCCAGACTGCTGTAGGAATTGTTCATGATGACATGCTTCATCTCCGTATAGTTCTCATCAAACATCATGCTGATGGCTTTTGCTTTCTTCTCTTCCAGAGACAGCGCACGGTCCTCATCCGTGAGTACCGTGTCCGGGAAATAATTCTCCAGTTCCGTCTCTGACATCTCATAGCCTTCCGACGTCATACGCATCGCATACATCTCGACTTCCGCCAGCGCATTGGAGCTTTCGACTGCCGTCATCAGCTGCTGATACGCCGTTCCCTCCGGCTGGTACTTTGCCAGAACCTCCAGGGCATTGTCGCGGCGCTTTGTCTCGTTGATTTCCTCCAGATACGCCCGCAGGTTCACCGGATCGCCGTTGACAACATACTCCCGCGACTGCATCGTCAGAAAGTCAGACGCCTCCCGCATACTGCTCACCGCCTGCTGCGACTCAATATACTCCTCTGTCGTTGCCTGCATCGAGCCGAGGCCGCTGTGCAGATGATTCAGACTGACCAGCGTCATCGTTCCAAACACAGCGACAAGCAATGTAAATGCAATGTAGAGGAAGGAACTTTTGATGTGTCTTTTTTTCATAAATATAATCCTGCCGTTTCTTTTCCGGAAATATGCTGCCTGTATCGGGACCGCGCTGCAGATTTCCTGGTGCTGCTTATAAGAAAAGATACGTAAATGCCTGGTGTAGCGTCAGCGGATGCGCATCCGCGTCAATTTCCTGATCCGTCAGCGTCAGCAGATGCATATTCGGATCATATTCCTGATCCGTCAGCGGATACGCTTACTCAGAAATTCATAGTTGTTGCAGACAGACAGTGCCGTCTCCTTCGTGATCATCCCCTTCTGCCACAACTCGAAAAGACTGCCGTCCATCGTTGTCATGCCTTCCGCCGCATTGGCCTGCATCGCAGAATCAAGCTGGTGCATCTTGCCCTCGCGGATCATGTTCTGGATTGCCGGATTGGTCTTCAGAATTTCAAATACCGGCTGCAGATGGCCGTCTGTCGTCGTGATCAGCTGCTGGCAGACCACCCCGCGGATCAGCTGCGCCAGCTGTCCGCGCACCTGCAGCTGCTGATTTGCCGGAAATACATCTACGATGCGGTTGATTGTATTTGCCGCACTGCTGGTATGGAGGGTACTGAAAAGCAGCACACCTGTCTCGGCAGCTGTAATCGCAGACGAAATCGTGTCGTAATCGCGCATCTCACCCAGCAGAATGACATCCGGACTCTCACGCAGTGCCGAGCGCAGCGACTCCAGATATCCCGGCGTGTCGATAAACACTTCGCGCTGGCTGACAATACTCTTGTTATGCGAGTGCAAATACTCGATCGGGTCCTCCATGGTGATCACATGACACTCCCTGCGCTGGTTGATCCGGTCAATCATACATGCAAGTGTCGTGGATTTACCGGAACCCGCCGCACCGGCCACCAGAACAAGACCCGTCTTGTTATCCGCCAGCGAGAGAACACTCTCCGGGATGCCAAGCTGCGCCGGATCCGGAATGCCAAACTTGATTACACGGATTACCGCCGCCACAGAACCCCTCTGCCGGAATACATTCACGCGAAATCTTCCCAGCTGCGGAATCGAGAATGAAAAATCATCGTCCACCCCGTTCTCGTAATTGGTCTTCGCCCGCCGTCCCGCCTCATAGATCTCGTCAATCAGCGGTATGATATCATTTGGCTTCATGATCCCCTCGCCGACACGCTGCTGCGCACCCTTCACCTTGTAGGTGACCGGCAGGCCGGCAATCAGGAATATGTCAGAGGCGCCGCTTTCCGTGGCGCGATGCAGAATTTCGTGCAATGTCATGTGTGTCTGGCTCCTTTTTCTTGCTTTCTTATCCTTTCGGCGCCCTTTTTTCGCTTCCGGGGCTGCCGATTTCCTGCTTCCTTGATCTTCCGGCGCCCAGATACAATCCGGACAGCTGCCGGTTCACTGCCGGCTCAGAAACCCGGCCAGAGATTCTCGAACGGATCTGCGCCCTTCCAGATCTTACTGATTTTCCAGTCAACCACTTCATAGTTACCTGCATCTGATCCGTCAGGCAGAACAGCCACCTCAACATCAAGCGCATATCCCTCTTTCTCGACGTTGTAATGCACATTCCCATTGTCAAGCTGTTCTGCGCCTTCCGGCAGTTCAAGCAGTCCGTCGGTCCGCAGGCTACTGTCTATTTGCTGCAGAAAACGGTTTCCGTCCGTCTCAAGCTCATAGCGCAAAGATGTAACTATTGCAAATCGCTCCGCCAGCGTGGCATCCGCACGCGAGGTCGCAACAGTCAGCATCGCCAGCGTCGCCAGCACAGCCGCGATGACTGTCAGAAATATTGCAATTGGTCCAAGTCTGATCTTGTGACTCATACCTGCTTCTCCATTTCATGCGTTAAGACGCTTTCAAATCTCCTGCATCCAGTGTGTAGATCGGTTCCTGTTCGTCTGCGAAATAGACCCGGATCTGTTTTGTAACGAATCGGCCGCCGGCAGCTGCATCGGCTCTGTCTTTTTCTTCCACCCAGTCCAGCTCGACACGGTATTCATCCCGTGTTCCGTTCTCTGCAGCAAATTCCATTGCCATCACGAGGCCTGAACCCGAAGCCGAAGTCTCGCCTGATTCTCCCTGCGTCTCCTGAACCTCCAGCACCTGCTCCATGGCGCCAAACCGTTCTGCCGCCTCGGTCAGATCTTCTGCCGATGCCGAGACTTCTGCAACTTCTTCGGCCAGTGTGACCGCTTCCGTTAAATGCCGCGCATACAGGCTCTGACTCCTGGATTTCATGAATGTCTGCGTGATCACTACAATCACGAACAGCAAAATCATGAAAAGAAGAAGCAGCTCCACGATAAATGCGATGTTACGTTCCTTCTTCATATATTCGTCCTCACTGTGCCGTGTGCAGATGTACGTAAGAACTGCCCAGATCTGTAGTCACCTGCAGCAAATTGTAGGCAGCCATGTCAAATTCAAATACATTCGCTTCGCCGATCACCAGCGCATCCTCTACATTTACCGGTTCGCCAATCCGGCCGTAATTTTCCTGCACCTTTCCATCCTTATGGAAAATCTCCTGAGCATATCCCGTGGATGCATCTTCAATCACAAGCACCTGCATCCCGTCCATATCCTCGATACTTACACGGCTGGCCTCACTGGCCTTAACCGCCGTAATGATGTAGGACAGCACAGCACGTGCATTCCCGTTTGCGTCAGATATTTCAACGGACCGCTGATAAGATACTGCCGAAAACACCACCAGCATCAGGATCACAAAGAACAGGACCGCAACCGTGACTGTGGAAATCACGTCGCCAAATATTTTTTCACCGTTTCTTCTCATCACTTAAATCCCCTGTCCTGTGCTTCCATTTCAACGAATTTCATTTGTCAGCTGATACCATTCCCTGCATCCCGGTCAGACAGCTTCACTCCGGTCAATCACTTTCACCCGGGTCAATTGCCCTCGCTCCGGTCAATCACTTTCACCCGGGTCAACTACCTGCACTCCGGTCAATCACTTCCACCCGGGTCAACTGCCTTCGTTCCGGTCAATCACCTGAACATCCGGCGGCAAGTTTTCCGCAAACGGTGTATATACGACGAGATAATCTTCCTTGTTAACCGTCAGACCATAATTCTCCTCAAGATACGCCAGATCCTGCGGATATGCACCCTCAATGACATAGCACTGAAGCGCCCGCTCCATCACGGTTTCCCGGATGGACTGGATGCTGTCTTCCCCGCCTTCCGCAGCTGCGCTGCGCGACATGGGAACGCCGATCAGCAGAACGGCAGCCAGAATCGCCCAGACGAGGATAATGATTGTGGAGTGGTCTTTCTTGTTCATGGAAATATTCCTTATGTAAGTTTCTTCACCAGATAAACTCAACATGTCACGTCCTGCACATAATATCTAAGCATCGCAGGTTGTCATGTCCTGCACGCTGCATCTGATCATCTCAGCATGACACGTCAAAAACTTTTACCCGATACTGTTCATAATACCGATCAGCGGAATCATCAGACTGATCAGCATCAGCCCGATGAAAATCATCAGAATACCTGTCAGCAGCGGCTCGATCGTATTTGCGATCCGGCTGATGTATGCATCATTGTTGTCCTTCAGATTGCGCATGATTTTCTGCAGGATGGAATCCAGCATACCGCTTCGCTCTGCCGGAATCAGCATACGGTTGTTGATGGCGTCATACAGCTGCTCTTCATATGCTGTCTGCGAGAAGCTCTTGCCCTCCGCTTCCATCTTCTGAATGCAGCGCTCGATTTTGCCGCGCAATGCACCGGTCTCCACGACGGACAGACTCTTCTTCAATGCCTCGTCCTGCAGTTCGCCGCTGGAAATGAACATATCGAAGCAGGATGTGAAGCGGTACAGATCCAGATTGCTGATCAGCTGTTCAAATGCCGGGAATTTCATCAGAATCCGGCGAATTGCATCCTGCTTTCCGCCGCGCCACATCAGCACACCGATCAACAGAACCACAACCAGAACGATCATGACAACCAGCATGATCCGGCAGATCATAAATGACACGTCAATATAGCGGTACGACGATGCCGACAGGCTGCCGGTCAGGTTGTTGTACACGCCATAAAATGCCGGGAATACCAGTTTCAGCATGACGATCAGCACCGCGATTACCATGACCAGCAGAATAATCGGGTAGCGGACGGCCGAAATCAGCGTCTTACGCATGGATTCCTCGGACCGGTAATATTCCGACAGATGGAACAATGTATCCTCCAACCGTCCGGTGTATTCCGCCGCACCGACCATATCCACTGCATAATCCGGAAATGTTCCGGCATCACGCATGGCATCACCAAAGGAGACACCAACAGACATCTGATCGTTCAGACTCGTCAGTGTATTGATCATCACCTGATTGTCGCGGTCTGTCTCATCCTTCAGCAGACCGACAGCTTCATTTACCGTAATGCCGGCCTTGATCATCATCGCCATGTTCTCGAAGAAGGAACCCATCTCCGCATAGCCAAGCGCCGCTTTTCCTGTTTTCTTGTCTGCACTCATACGCGCATCCTCTCCTGCTGATATTTCTTATCGTTGTTATCGTTATCTGAGAGCTTCCGGAAAGTCACACCTCTGCTGTCGTCTGACCATTCCGTACGCATCTGATTTTTCTCTTTCTGCCAGTTAAGCTTCCGGGCACACCTGACTGATTCCTGTACAGAACGCAGCCGGGCACACCTGATTGATTCCTGTACAGAACGCACCCTGGCACACCTGATTGATTCCTGTACAGAACGCACCCTGGCACACTCAATACGTGTAAACCTCTAAATAATTCGATCCGTCACCGATATAATCACTGTCGGCGCCGTTGGCTGAAAATGTCAGGTCGATCCTGTTCCAGTCTTTTCCGACAACCTTGAATTCAACCAGTGTCCAGCCGCCTTCCTCCGTGTAAAATTTATTCCACGCGTGGTACACATCATTCGGCGCGACATATCCGAAAATAATCTTTGTCGGCACACCCTGGCTGCGAAGCATCGCGGCCGCAAGGCTGGCATAGTCCAGGCAGATACCTTTCTTCGTTGCCATAGTATTATCCGGATTCGGCAAGTATCCCGACTGGACATTCTCGGCCAGTTCCCTGTCATACTTAATGTTGTCACAGACATAGTCGTAAATCTGCTCAATGAATTCCTCGACATCTGCAGAATTCTCCGCGAAACTCTTCGCTTTCTTCACACATTCAGAGTCCTCTGCATAATTCGAGTAAGTATTCGGCCGCAAAAACGGGTCCAATGGGTCGGCAATTGAAACATCTGCTTCGGTCTTATAGTATTCCAGATATTTGTTGCCTTCGATATTTTCCATCACACGGAAAGTATAATGTCCGTCTCCCAGCTGAAGCGGGAAGAACATCTCCTCGCCGTTGATCACAGCATAATTATAGGTCGTATCGTCCTTGATCACCTGGAAAAGCATCTGCTTATCCGTCTTGCAGAGCAGGCCGAAATATCCTTTCTCGATGGAAGACAAATCAATCGAGACAAATCCATTTCCTTCTGCCGCATCCTCATGAAATTCCACACCGCGGAACGGCGGGATCTCATATTTTGTTTCCGGTTCTGCCGGCGCAGATGCAGCACCAGCTGAAGTCTTGCCCGCAGGGGATTTCGATGAATCTGACGATCCCGATGATTTTGATTTGGAGCTGCCGAATCCCAGAATCGCTTTCTGTGGATCGACCGCAGAGGAAATCGCGGCGCCTGCGGATGAGATTGCATTCGCCGCGCTGTCCGACGCAGCATCGGCCTCCTGACTGCTCCCGCATGCAAACAGCGAAAGTGTGAGCGCAACCGTCAGCAGGATCAGGCATATCCTTTTACATATGTAATTGTTGATAATTCTGTTACACATAGCTTTATTATATACTAATCATATTGACTACTGCCATAAAAATTAACATTTTTACTGACAATTTAAGCGACAAATTTGATAGCGTGCACTTGTGCACGCTCTGCGCGCGAGCGTGATCGCGAAGCGATCTTCCCTGTCGCGAACTGTGCACCCCTGTCTGTTTTGCGTTTATAAACGCAAAAACAGACTCACGTCTCCATGAGTCTGTCATATCATTCTGCAACAATATTCAGCCACACCATACGGCCATTCTGTTTCGTCACTTCCGCTGCTGTCTCATGGCCTGCTGGTCCTCTTTCCATTGCCCTTTAATACGTGAAGCAAGGATATTCAGCAATGCACCGCATACTGCCAGCGTCATCAACAGTATTTTACCGACATTGCTGGAAAGGATCCACATCAGCTGGCCGAGATACGGAACATGTTTCACAACCTTCCCGATCACGTTATCATACGGAACCTCACCGAGATCCTCCTGGGCGTTGGCATCGCCCTTGGTTGTCAGATAACCTTCAAGAATATGATTTTCTACAACGCGGTGTGTCACAATTGAACCGCCGCTCATAAATGCAATCACATCATTTTTCTCAAGTGTATCTGCTGACGTATCCTGCACATATATAATACTTCCAACCGGAATATCCGGTTCCATGCTTCCGCTGATGACATTATAAATCTCATATCCCATATAATGCGGCAGTGTGATCGGCAATAACGCAGCTATTACCGCAATCAGGATGATAATACCAAAAAGGCGACAGATGACCGACGCCATCCGTCGCTTATCTTTTTTTGCTTTTTTCTTTGCCATAAGCTTATTTTCACAGCAGCCGTACAGAATCGCTGACTCTGTACGGCTGTGTTACTACTCCTGATATGAATCTTTAGTCTTTCTTCTTCAGATTTCCGTCATCATCAAACTTGTATGTTTCGGAACCCGATGAAGATGCCGCGTCATTTGCACGCTTCTTATTGAGTGCATAACGTCCGCCAAACAGTGCTGCTGCCGCTGCTGCTGCGATCGCAACCACGATACCTGCAATCGCACCACCGGACAGACCTGCACGCGGTGTCTGACCTTCACTAATGGTCTCTGTTGTCGGCTCTGTTCCTGCAGAGGATGCACTGCTGCTGGATTCTGCTGTGCTGCCATCGGAAGCTGCACCAGAATTTTCACCAAGTGGAGTACCATCCTGATCAATCACCTCTGGTACTGCCTGTGGAGTTGCCGGAAGGTTTCCTTCTTCTGCTCCGGCTGCTCCTGCCGCTGCTCCACCAGCTGCTCCTGCCGCTGCTCCACCAGCTGCTCCGCCAGCTGCCCCGGCTGCTGCTCCACCGGCCGCTCCGGCAGCTCCGGCTGCTCCACCAGCTGCCGCTGCTCCACCGGCTGCCGCTGCTCCGCCGGCTGTTCCGGCTGTCGCTGCTGCGCCGCCAGTAGTCGTCGTAGTAGTCGTCGTTGTTCCGGTCTGCTGCTCAGGCGTATTCTGCTGTGCCGGCTGTTCCGGTGCTTCCGTTGTAAGCGGCTGATAGATAAATCTGAATACATTCTGGGAAGCGTCGGCCTTCAGTGTTCCGGTAATGTTATAAGCATTCGGGAAGTAATCTTCGACATACTTATATGCTACGACCGGACGATCACCTACATTTCCGTAATATGTCTCAGTATCAGCAAGTTCTTCTCCATCAACGCTAACATATTCTACCGTGTATTGTACGGAACTGCCTCTGATACCATAAGCTACAACGTAATCAATGTCTTCTGTAATCGTCGGTGCTGATGATCCGACAGTACTGTTGTCCTTACCGGCCTCGCGGATACCCTTCACATAGTATTTATCATCTGTAATAGATACCATCGAATTATTGAAGGAAGGCATTGTTCCCGGATCAAGATTGTCAATAATGATCGTCTTACCGCCGTCCGTAATTGTTCCGCCTGCCGGACAACTACTGAATGTGCCCTTATCGCCGGCAAAGATCCGGACGGTGTACTTGTATTCATCTGCGGCATATGTAAGAACGGCGCCGCAGAACATCACGATTGTCAGGCAAAGTGCCAGCAGTAAACTGACTCGTCTTTTATGATTCCGAAGAAGGAACCGTGCATGCTTTTTCATTCAGCGTCCCTCCCTTCTTCTTTTATCAATGTCCGGATTCATGGCCTCCGCTTTTGCCTGCTTGCGAGCACGCATGCTCACAATTGCAATGATCAGCATCAGAATTCCGGCAACTCCCATGAGAACCAGATAGAGAATCGGCGTATTCTCATCACCGGTACGAACAGAAGTACGCGGTGTTGTCGGTACTGTCGTTGTTCTTCTGGTGCCCGGTGTCGGTGTCGGTGTTTCCTGTGTCGGCTCCACCAGCTCAACTGCGAAGTTCATTGTCAGGTCTGCCAGTGTATCCTGGTATGCGTTGCCCTGCGTTTCGCCGTCAAGTCCGACTTCCAGTGTAATATTGCCGCTCTCACCGTTTTCCAGCTCATCAAGATAGAGCCAGTCATCGAGGTTGTTGGTTGCCTCTTTCAGTCCTTCATCCGCAACACTGTCTGCGTCACCACCGACAGTTTCTGAATCAAACAGGACTGTACTTGTTCCGCCTGCGCTTGTATACGTAAGCTTATAGGTATACGCACCGCCGTTGGCATTTGCGACACTGTCCTCAAGAGAATTCAGTACTTTGTTTTCCATATACCAGGCCGTTGTCTTGGGATTGGAATTGGAAACCTTAATCTTGAGAATCGCATTGTCACCCGGCTGCATATGACCGATGACTTCATCAAAGTCGCCGGTCTTGAAGTTACTTTCCATCTTGTTCTTTGATGTGAAAGTAACTGCCCAGTCAGAAGCTCCGTTTACTGTATTGGCCTGTACCGGTTCTGCCGGAACTCCAGTAAACACGGCTGCGATTGCTATCACACCTGCAAGAAGCAGGGTTTTCAAACTATTCTTTTTCATACTCTGCCTCTTTCTTTATAAACTGAGTGATGTTCCGCTGATGGTTACATTCTTACCCCACGCACTGAGAATTGCATCCTGTGCATTATGCTCCTGGACTGCATCAACCTGAACTTCCAGATTGAACTCCATGCCGTCATATGCGTAAGAGGTAATAAATTTCTTGCCCTCCTGCTTCTGCGTTGCGCCCTTCATGACACCCTTGTCAATGGAGATCTCGTTCGCGAAGTTGTCTGTTGTGCTTCCGGCATTCAGCAGCTGGTTGTAATACAGAACAACACGCTCTTTTGTTGTAGAGGACGGATCTTTGATCCAGTTGCCATAGCTTGTAACGCTGTCGTCGAACAGATCCACGCCGTCTAGTTTCAGTTTGATCAGATTCGGTGTAAGTGTACGTTCCTTACCGGTTCCTTCGTTTTCGCCATCTGTCCAGTATTTGTAAATCGTTACACGGACATATTCGTTAATAGCAGCTTTATCACCGGATGCAATACCGGTATTTCTAACAGAAAGTTCCTCCGTATATTCTTTACCGAGTTCAACATTCTTGCCTTCTTCAACCATGTTGTCTAAAAGTTTACCGGTTGCCTCGATCCAGGTTCCATTCGCCTTGCTGCTGTCATAATTCCGGTAGGAAACAGCTTCGCCATTCTCAAGAAGTGAAACACCGATGTTGTCCATACCGATCTGTGTCGAATATACTTCAGAGAAGTATGTAAGTGCCGCTCTCGCCGTTCCAATTCCTGCGCCAAGCAGAAGAACGATTGCCACTGCAAATGCTACGACCGTAACGATTGGAGAGCGTAACCATTTATTTGATTTCTTCATAATTCCGCCTCCTTAATCACTGCTTCGTCCAGCCGTTACTCTCTGCCTGACTCCAGTCAGCATCCGCATAGCTGGCGTCAGCTGCCGGAATTGTCTCGTAAACAACCACGACATTATACTCATTAAGATCTTTTGCTATTTCATCCGGAACCGGTCCGACTTTCAGTACAAATTCATCAGCCGCCTCACCCGGTGCAACAGGCTCCGTGAAGTAGTACCATTCTTTGTCATCGCCTAATATCCATTTTTCGCCCGGTTCATAACTTACATAATCTTCATACTTGTCACCATAGAATGCCCTGGCCCGAATATAAACGTCATGGCTTGAATCTGCACTATTCGTAAATGTAAGTGTCTTCGTCCAACTTGAGAAATCCTCGTGAACCGTCGTTTCATCTCCAAGTGAAATCCTGTTGCTGCCGGCAGCTGTTGCATATGTAGTGAAATATGCATTTGCTTTTCCCAGTCCGGCTGTTGCAATCGACAGAACCGCAGCGGCCATGAGAATCCCATATATTCTTTTCTTCATCATGTACCTCCTTAATTCTGCGTATTATCAGGTGCCGGTGTCTCGTGAGAGTAATCCTGCTGCGGATCATTCCAACCGCCATCTGCCCGCGGCGTCATCTTGTTCGTAACTGAGCCGGTATCCTTCCAGGTATCGTTGTAGTTATTCTCAAACGTAACTGTCAGCATGGTTTCCTGCGTGCTATCTTCGGATGTCTCATACGGAATAGCAGTAAATGTGACGTCGTAGTTTTCATCAATTGAATACTCTGTTTTATCCTTGCTTGCTTCATCGATATCAGCGCCGCTGCACTTATAATCTCCGCCAGCGTACACCTCCGAAACAGTCACTTTCGAACCCACCGGAACATTTTCGACCACCGTGCTTTTGCTGGTGATGTCGCTGAGCCGCAGTGAACGGACGTCGCTGAAAACAAGATTATTATCTGCATCCACCGCTTCGATCTTAAAGACAAATGTCCCTTCATCTTCACGACCATCTAAAGTCTCATATTCTGTAAGATCTTTGACAATACTGAACTTCGTGATAAGGTCTTTCTGGCCGATCTTCAGATTAACATCCAGAGCGGACTCCCATCCACCATCTGTGTTGGCTGTATTGTCATCACCAACTTTATATGTCCACTGATCGTTCCCATCGATTTTGAATGTCTCATTTTCTTCAGCATTTATATCAAATCCACGGTTCGGTACAGACACAAGAATCGGAGCAAAAATATACTGCTTGGATGGGCCATTAGCAATCGTAGCCTTGTAATCCGGATCATTTTCCGGTTTATACTGGTAATCTGTAAGATCGCTTCCCCGCGGTATCAGCAGATACATGCCCGGTGCACCATCCATTGTGACGGTTGCAGATACTACACCTGTCGCATTATCTTTCTTCATAGGCACGGTCGCTGCTTTTTCTATTGCAGGATTTTCAAATACAAACCCTTCCAGGTACTGTGCAAAATCATTAATCAGCGAAGCTTCAATTGGCTGCCCCTGAGCGGCCTCCGACGCTTCCTGGAGTACTTTATATTTTTCTTCCGCCTCCGTAAAAGCACTGTTTGTGAAGTCAAATTCATAAGCGTCATATCCCTCGAGTTCTTTAGCGCTGGCGACTTTATAGACATCCACAACAACTTTGGCATCTCCAAGCTCATTATATTCAGTTGCACTTGCGGCAGGGCCATTCAACGTGACTGAAAATTTCCCATTCTCCAGATCCGGAAGCTCTGCCTCCGTCTTAATTGCCGGCGCTGCGCTAAGCAGCACCGCCAGCGCAAGTACGGCAGCGATACGTCCTTTCCCTGTTTTTCTCTTACCGGTTAAACTTTTTAGTTTCATATGCGTACCTCTCTTTTTATTGAGAAACTACGGTTCCCTTTTCTGCACGATACACAGATTCGACAATGGGTTCCTTCCTTTGTGCTGCATCTATCAATTAATGTTTTTTCACTTCATTAATTTCTTCTTCATCCAGCAAGCGTTCCCGCTGTTCCCGCAGCGCGTCCTTATGTTTTGCGCGCTTGCCTGTGAAAATGAACAGCCAGATAATCAGGATCAGCAGCAACGGAGCTGCGATGAGCGGTGCCATGATAACCGGCTCAAACTGAATCGCTTCTGCTGTTACATTCGCCTGCCCTTTTTCATTCTCGACGCGGTGTCCGCGCACGAGCAGACGGTGTGTGTTGACGCCGTACGGCGTACAGGTGACCAGTGTGCAGTAGTCCTGATTGGGATCGATCTCCAGATCCTGCAGTTCACTCGGCAGGACGATCCGGATCTGATCCACCTCGTATGTCAGTGTTCTGTCCAGAACCTGGATCATGAACCTGTCGCCATTCTGCAGCTGGTCAATATCAGTGAACAGCTTCGCAGAAGGAAGTCCTCTGTGTCCTGAAATAACACAGTGCGTGCCGATGCCGCCGACCGGAAGGGAAGAACTCTCAATGTGGCCGATCGCGATCTGCAGAACGGATTCATTTGTTCCGTGATAGATCGGCAGGCTGACATCGATCGACGGGATCTCGATGTATCCCATGATGCCGGTACCGGTGACGTCAAGGACTGATTCGTATTCCTTGCGCTGTTCATCTGTCATATTGTAGCGGTTGGACTTGGACAACAGTGCTTTGTTGTATTCCACCGCATCATTCCACATCCGCTCATATTCTTCCGCGTCCATGTTGGCTACCGCCTCTACGTAGCCTGCAATCGCGCGCGTCTGATGGAAATTGTTCCACCAGTTAGAAAATGTCGGATATAGAAGGATCGCAATCCCGGCCAGCAGGATCACGAACAGGATGATCGTTGAGCGGGTGCTGCTTCTTCTTTTTTTCTTATTCATAAGTCAATAATCAACCATGTGGCGTGTTTTCGTGTTCGTGTAAGCCGGCCCGGATCCGAAAATCCGGCAGTCTGCCATTTGCAAAATCCCTGTTTGAACCAATCCGGCAAAACGCTTTATATCCGCCGGCCTGCAAATCCAGACAGTTACCGATTCATACACATATTATACAGCGGGTAACATCACAGAAAGCGTCAAATCGTGTGGAAGTAACCTTTCTGCCAGGCGGACAAATGCAAAAAATGCGCAGAATCCCACCTTTATTAGATCTATTTTACGCCACGTCTGGTTATTATTCAATAAAAACTTTGATTACTGAGATTCCCCGTCCCATGACTGAATATCCGGGATCTCATCCGGAGCCGCGTCCTCATAAAGGGCATTTTCCATCAGATGAACCATCTCCCAGATCGAGCGGAATGTCAGTGTCTTGTCCTTATCAGCCCATGTGATCCGCCCCTGCCAGGTATTATTCTGGCGGTGCTGAACGCGGACGATAAAGGTTTCCTGTTTACCCTTGTGTCCCAGTACATCTTTGTCTGCCATAATCCGTTCCCTCTCTTCATGCCGTCCGGCATTTGCCGCATGTGTGTCAGTAAATGTTCGGTCCGTGTTGCCTCTTCGCGGAAAATTCAGACTGTCAAAAAATTCTTCCATCCGGAACAGCATCTCGCCAAGGCTCCCGAAAGAGACCGCCTCCTCCTGGTAAGAATGGTAGAACCGGCCGCTGCATCCCATCTGATTGATTTCATCCACACACAGCACAATGCCGTTGGGACATCCGATGTACAGGTCGTTTGCCATTAAAATACTGTTCCTTCCGGTGTCAGAATTACGCTGTTAATGAAATACTCAACGCCCGCACGCTGCGTTCCTGCCAGAAAATGATAATTGATACGCTTCTGAACGATCGTGCAGTCTTCGCGGGTCGTATTGATCAGCAATGTCAGATACTGTCCTTTTCCGTAGCGGCAGACCGCATCGGATCTTCGCACAGAATGACAGATTGCATCGCCGAGTTTTGTGGAAAGGCGGTCCAGCGTCGCGCTCTCGCGCATCGGCACGCCTTTTTTGTCAACAATGGTGCACAGCATCAGATAAATCGACTGGCCGCCGCGCTCCGCCATACGCTCGATCATGCGGTATACACCGCGGAATACAGGGTACGAACACATGTATCCGCCCGGCATGTCTTCACTCGCACCGGACAGCGCCATCTGGATCTCATCCAGAAGCGCATGCTGATGCTCCAGCGAATTGCCCAGACGCTCCAGCAGTTCCACCGAGCTGAACGTCGGCCGGAAGCCGAGCTCATCCATATAATAACTCTCAGTGGTTTCGTAAAGCCTTCTGGCCTCCTCATCGCGGCCCAGCGCGATCAGCGCCTCCATTGTCAGCGCCTCCCACTCAGAGAGCGGCTGCAGCCGGGATGCCTGCTGTCCGAGCATCTCGAGCTGATGATAATTTTTGTTCATACGCAGCAGTGCTGCGGCATTCTGTACACAGGCCTCATAGATCGTGCTGTACTTGCGTTCCTCCTGCGCGACCCAGATCATTCGCGTCTGATGCGGCAGAAATTCACCAGTGTACAGTTCACAGGCTTCCAGATACAGACGCAGGCGGACATCCGGATCCTTCTCATTCTCGGCCTCTTTGTAGAGTTCCTCAAACTCCCAGGCATCCTCCTGCACCGGAATCTCCTCGCTCCAGAAGTAGCGGTTCTCCCGGTTCTCGATATAATTTGCCTTCGGCAGGCCTTCCTTCTCCAGACGTTTGCGGGCATTGTAAATAATCGTGCGCATACCGTGTGCAATATCATCAATCTCGCGGTCTTCAAAAAGGATCTCCTCCATCTGACTTCTGAGGACACCCTCTTCACGATTATGAATCACAGCTTCCAGCAAACGAACAAACTGGGAGTCCCGGCCCTTCGGACCGATGGCAATCTGCCTCCCGTTCCAGGACAGAGAAAATCCACCCAGTGTTTTTACATATAATAAATTCTCCGGCTGTTCCTTATCTGTACCTGTCACAATATACTCCCGTTATCTGTTTCCAAAAAACCTCATACGAAATTGCATAGTACGCCCTATATACTGTGACATTATAGCATGAAAATTCACTTTTGATAACCTCAATTTTTGCAACATTGAATGTTTGTTCCATGCTCCAAGCGGTGCAAAACTCCAATAGTCTCATTTAACATTAATTATAGTTATAATCTGTCATAATAAACGTCAATTCATCAGTTTTGTATGGAAATTAATACAAACTGCCGCACTAATTTCTTAGTGCGGCAGTTCTCTTGCCAGCTCACTTTTTCGTTCCCATCAGGATTAAATCCTTTGTGATATACCTGTGGCTGACTTCTTTACTTCACAACAACTTTAATGTTCTTCGACAGCGTCGCTGCATTATAATTTGTGCTTGCCGCTGCTGTCACCTGCACAGTCACTGTGTAGGTTCCTTTCGGCGTTCCCTTCTTGACTGTAATCTTGCCGTTGCTCTTGTTAATCTTAATATACTTCTTCGCCTTTCCTTTGTATTTGCTGATCTTATAGGACAGCTTTCCATTTCCGGTCACAGATGCGCCAATCGCGAATGTCTGTTTTTTCTTCTTAACTTTTTTCAGTTTCAGTTTCTTCGAAGCTGTCTTGACCTTCACAGTCGGTTTTGCCTTTGCGATCGTAAATGTTCCACTCAGCGTTCCGGAATAGCTGCCCTTAAATGTCACAGTTGCCTTGTAGGAGCCTGCATTTGTACAGCCCGCACTGTATTTTACAGTATAGCTGGATGCTGCAATCGCCTTACCGGCTGCGTCCTTCACCGTCACTTGCGGTTTCTGCGCCTTTCCATTGTAGGTAAATGACTTGCTGCTCAGGGTCAGTGAACCGATATTCGCAATAGACTTCTGTGCTGTCAGTACCTGACCGCAGACGGAGCAATGTGAACCTGCTGTCTTGCCAGCTGCCGAAGTAGTTGCTGCGACCGCTGCGTCCTTGACCTCTGTGTGTTTGCCGGTGGCCGGGATGGGCTCAGTCTTCTCGTCTCCGCAGACTTTGCATGTGAACGTCTTCACACCCTCCTTCACGCATGTCGGCTCTTTGGTCACTTTGCCAGTAGTATCGTATGTGTGTTCTCCGGTGGCAGGAATTTCAACCACCTTTGAATCTACGATCGTCTTAGTACCCTGCTTCTCGCACTCGGAACAATAATACACCTCTTCATAGCGACCTTTTTCCTTGCAGGTAGGTTCTACCCTGTTCAATGCAACCGATTCTTCCGCCTTTGTGTGGTCCGTTTTTGCTATTGATACTTCCCTTTTATTGAGAACGTCTCCACAATCTTCGCAAACCGTTTTAAAGACTTTCTTTCCTTCTTTATAACAAGTAGCTTTCTCCGTTACTTCGCTGGTTTCCTCACCTGGTGTGTGGCTGATTCTCATCTCTGCTTCAAGGACAACATCATCGACAACATTGCCATTGTGTTTTAACTGATAATTCTTATCATCCTGCAGTGATATAATCGCCTTGACCGGATAAGTTCCCGCATCTGCTTTTTCGCTGGTATAACTTACCACAAGGCCATCGGGCATTTCACCATCCGGCCACTCTACTACAAGGTTATGTGCTTTTTCATCCGGGCAGAAATGGTCATTTTCCAGTTTAACATCGCCCACATCAATTACCTTAGGAAGAATTTCGACTGTCCCTTTAAGCGTTTTTACGTAAACGTTCTGGTAATATACTTCAACAGCATATGTATGTTTACCAACTTCGTTTTCTCCTCCCGCTACTTGAACTGTTCTGTATCCTTCCGTACTTTCTGTGGCCGTCAGTTCAAGTGAAGGAACTTCCCCGTCATATGGATATGTCTGGTTTTCTTCCACCTTATAAGGAATCTCAATGGCTTCTGTCTTAATCTGCTGGATCTTTGTCCCTTCAATTTGCGGCGCCGCAGTAGAACTTAATACCTCTTCCGCAATAACCGCTTCTGTCTCAGTTCCATCCTTAGTTGAAATAACGGTTGATCCTTCTGTTCCGCTCAGCTTCACACCTTCACTTCCGTCAGTACCAAGCGAATTGCCTGCAAGGTCCAGGGTGACACCGGATTTCATCTCTGCACCCTCGGTCAGAACTGCCGGATTTGTAAGTGTAACCGTTACTTCTGCAGATGTTTCTCCGCCAACCGCGCTTTCCTCTACGATTGTATTTGCCGCACTGATCGCGTCTTCTACTTTCGCATAATAGGTTGTAACTGTCTCTGCTTCAGCGTCGGTGCTTGTGATACTTGCGGTATGTCCTTTGACATCGATTTCCCTCAGATCTTCTTCCGTGACAGAGTTCTGAATCTCAATGCTTCCGCCATCCAGCGTAAATTCGCCTGTGTCGCCATCCTCTGCATTTACAGTCACAATGCCAAACAGCGAATTCAGCAGCGATGCTGCCTTCTGCAGAACAGATTTCTCGATCGTATTTCTCAGGATCAGCTTGCCCTGAATCTTAAGGCTGCCGTAGTAGTGGTGTCCTTTCAGATCCAGTGTAATGATCTTGTCTTTCTCGATAACTGCCTTGTCAGACGGCAGATGCAAAATCTCAGACTTCTCGGTATCATCCAGAAGATTGATCGTTCCTTCAGTTTCATCTATCGGTATCTGTCCGAGCGCAGAAGATACGCTGATATAGTTACTGCCACTGTATTCTGCAACTTCTTTTTTCACATTGACAGGTACTTTCACCGTGTTCGACTGATCATAATCTTCAGTCTGCGCCGCATAGATGCTGATCTCAGCTGTACCGGTTCCGACACCTTTGATTGTGCCGTTTTCATCCACAGTTACTACTGCCTCATCGCTGCTGGCATAAACCAGGTCAGCCGGTGCTGTATCCGTCGTCGTTCCGTTATAGCGGAATCTGCCCGAAATATCCAGCTTGTTGTCCGCCGTTCCTGCGCCCAGATTCCATGCCAGATCCAGTGCTTTCAGCACACTTGCCTTCTTCAGAACCGTCAGCGTCACTTCTGCTGTCGCCGCTTTATAATTTGGGGTTTCTGCGACCGTCATGGTAATCGTTGTCTCACCATGTGCCTTCGGCTGAATCTTGCCGTCTGCCGTGATTTCCGCAACATTCGTATCTTTACTCGTATAAGTCACGGTTCCCCATGCATTGGAGTCGATTGTAAATGCTGCTGCATCTGGAGATTTCTGGATCGCCGTACTTTCCGGGATCAGCTGCCGCTCAGCCTTATTAATCGTAAAGTTCTTCGTTATCGAGCCGGTGTAACTATTAATACCGGTGATCGTTACTGTCGCTGTTCCGGCATCTTTGTTGCTCTTATATGCCACGGAATAGTCTCTGCCTTCCAGCAGACCATTCGTGCCGCTGTATGTGACATCCGGTTTCTGTGCAGAACCAGTGTAAGTCACTTCCTCCACAGCCAGCGCAAAATCCGCCGCCATGGAGGAAATATCTGTTTTCTCGACCGGATCAGGTTCGGGTTCCTCGCCGCCGGCCAGTACCCATGCACTGCCGTTCCATCTGTACACCAGTGAAGTATCATATGTATAGTAGTATCCGTCCTCGACGGGTTCTTTATCATAATACCGCGGATACATTTCTGCACCATCTGCACCGGTAATCTTCGCGCGGTATTCTTCCCATTTCGCAGTATCTTCTGCTCCATAGCCGCTGAAGGTATTCGTTATCTGAGCGGATGCACCAGCCGCGAAATTGATGCCACCGTCAAACATATGCACCCAGGCAGCCTTGATCCGGCCCTGGTTTCCGACTTCAACGGTATTATTGATTTCCAGTTCGTCATTGACATTTAGCGTTCCATAAACCAGAAGTTCAGCATCTCCGTCCACAAAGACATAATCTGAATTTACCGTGACCCCTTCCTGAATCGTAACCGTTTCCCCGGAATTTACACCCAGGTAAGAAATATCCAGAACATCTCCACTCTTCGCTGATTCAAGACGTTCCTTCAACGTTCCGACTGTCAATGTCTTATGATTGACGATTCCATCCAGTTCCCGGAAATGCAAGGTTTTACCGCCCCTGCCATACAGAACGACCTCATACAATTCCCATTCACCAGCTGTATAAATACTTTCTCTGTCAACTTTGAGCGTACCTCCATCCAACACTTTCAGGCGGACAGAATCAGTATCATTATAGTATGTGGACCCCTCATCATCATATGGATCTTTTCCAAAATACAGATAACCGTAAGTAATCTCTCCATTCTTCACAGATACTTTGACATCTGCATCGAAGACACAGCTCTCGTAAGTTGTCTCAGGCAGTGTAACCGAAGTCAGTTCAACTTCTGCATTATCCACCGACAGTTTCAAATCGATTGGTGTTCCGGTCGGACGTGAATGATCTTCGGACTCATCCCAGACTCCAAAATATATACGATATGTTTTTCCTGCTGTCAGATCCCGGCTGCAGTCTTCCCAGCCAGAGTATTCCTCATGCCACTCATAGAAGTCAAACTCCCAGTCCAGATCCTGATAGTCTGTATCCAGATAATAATAGCCTGATTCTTCCGGTGTAAAACTGTAATACAGACCATTGATATTTGTATAAGCAGTAAACTTGCCCGTTTTGCTGTCAATGGTCAGTTCCGGTCCTGCCGGAAGCGATACGACAGCGTTGGAAATATTGGCATAGCCATATCTGGTGGAGTGCGTCTGAACATCTGTCTCAGAGGAAGATGACTGATTTTCAATCATATATGTTCTCCAGCCGCTATTTCCTTCCACTTCAATTTCTATTTCGCTCAGGCGCAGCGTATCTGCTTCACGTCCTGCAATCGCCACATTTTGCGACAACTCCAGATTTCCGGAAGACGCATTGTATGAACCATAAATAGTTGTTGAATAATTCTCACCGTTCAGCCAGGTGCGAACACTGAAATAAGCGCCCTCGCCGATGCTGTTATACAAATCTGCAACACCGCCTGCGCTGCCCTTCAGCGGAATCGTGATTTCAACCGGCACAAACACGCTTTCTGCTGTGCTATTTCCGGCATTAATCTTGATATTATCTACATCCAGATCTGCCGCCAGTGTTTCACCCGTAATACCCTGTTCTGATTCTTTCGTAAAAGAGAACCCACAGGTTGTGGTGTTTTCTCCTTCATCATCATCATCATCATACTTATAAGTCCGAAGTACAATCTGCTCACCTGCCGCCAGATAATAAACAGTGCCATTTGAAGAATAACCATCTACATGCGAGTAATCGTTATCTTCTCTGGCTACCAGGATCTCTGATATACTCATCCCGCTGCGGTTTACTTTGTACAATCCAGATTCATTTACTTTAAACTTGAACCAGATTTCCTCTCCCGGCGCCATTTCTGCAGAACTCCAGCTGACAGAACCATCCGCCTGCTGCACCAGTTCAATCATATCCTCAAGATCTGCATATCCATCTGATCTCTGCTGCTTCCAGAGACCGTTTCTCCAGACATATTCAATGTAACCATTCTCGTCTGACCAGCCGTAAATGCGTGAATCCGAATCAACACCAGTGATCATCGGGGTGTCCGATGTATCTGCCAGCTTCTCCGGCGGATTCGCACAGATTGATCCTGTCAGGATAATCGAACCATTCGCTCCCTTTGAGAAGAGGCTTTCTTTTACACCGAGATAAACGTCGCCGCTGTTGATTTTCAGCGTTCCATTCACTACAATCAGGTTTCTGAAATTGCTTTCGACATAAATCTGATTGATCGTCACCGTCATTCCTTCCGGAATCACCAGATCTTCACTTTCCGTGTTAAGCTGTACATAATCAAGGGTGACATCCGATACACCGGCTTCTGCCTGCACATTCAGATAATCATTCACGGACTGAATGTCAATGAAATAGTCAGCAAAATCAATCCCCTCGATATCTCCGTTATAATAGGTATGGTTTCTTCCGTAATAATCATAGATCGTAATATAGTTTAATTTGTATGAACCTGCATGTGATGTCGAACCTGTTAATGTCATCTGCGAAAGCATCTGATCTGCACGGTTTGCTTCCGCGGAAATCCCAAAGGAATATCCGGCAGCTGAAGTAAAATAAGCCTCCGCTCTTCGGAATTTGCCATCCTCCTTCGTTCCGCTGCAGGAAACATTCATCGAAACAGTCTGCCCCGCCACCGCCGCAGTTTCATTCAGTGTGATACTGTTAACTGCAATCTCGCCGGTATCTGCAGTCAGTCCGAGTGCAGGTGCCGCCTCTGTATTGTCATATGCCTGCGCAACAATGTAGACGGTATCTCCATCATCCAGATCCATTGCGGCAGAATACGGAAAGTCGTTGTTTCCATAACGTGATGTACCGCCATTCTCGCCTCCGTATATCACCGTCACGTCGATGCATGCGCCTGCATCTGTCAGATAAGCTGTGTAGGATCCCTTTTCAACTGCCGTGTATGCATAAACTTCTGTTGTTCCGGGTGTCAGTGCAATCTCCGAATTCAATGTCATCGGATCAGCATCCACCTTACAGCCGGTAACCTTGATCGGGTCAATCTTATCGCCAAAATCGGTGTACGCCTCTCCTGCCAGATAGGCAGCGTTCTCATTCTCGGAATTATAAATGTATTGCCAGCTGTTATCCTTAACATACTCAATCTGCCGCGGCACCAGCTGTATTTCATCCGATGCCACACTGTATACGTCACACTCCTGCGAGAGAACCAGATTTTTACGGGAAGTATCCAACTCGCCATAGATCCAGTAATTTCTCCCCTCCTGGCTTTCAAAACACAGTTCCACCTGATTTCCGCCGGAACCATCCAGCACAGCCAAAACCGCTTCGTTTTCCGTATTTACCGGAATCGTGACTGTGATTTTCCTGTTCCTCAGACCCGTGTTCAGATCTGTTACAGAATAGGAAGCATTCGCAAAATCCAGCGCCGCAGCTACTTTACTGGCTGTCAGAACACCCTCCTGCAATTCAGCATCGAAAGAATATGTCACATTACTTCCATTCGCCTCAATATAGAAATAAAACGTCTTTCCTGCAGTAAGCGACAAGGTATATGACTGTCTGTCATATGCATTATAATCTCTTCCGATTATGCAGCTTAAGCCACTTTCATTTTTAACATATGTATCAAAATTGCCCCAGGAAGCATCTCCGATGGAAGCAGTCAGGGTAATTAGTGTATCCTTCTCCGGTGTATAACGGAACCAGTGTGTATCATAATTCGGTTCATCGCTCTGTCCGGATGTATTGAAAGATCCGTTTGCCTCCAGATACGAATCCAGAACCATAATTTCATCATCTTCCGGAATTCCGTTTCTCTTCTCAAGCGGCTCACGCCATTTTCCGTGCCGCCATTCGAGATCTGCCACGTCAGAATAAGATCCTGTGCGATCATAGTAGCATGCATTATAGTATCCCGTAAATCCAACCGTTGCAGGATTATATCCCGCATAATCACTATATTCGGATCTGACAACCACCGTGCCGCCGTCATCAGAATAGACTGCATCTTTATCCATATTCAAATAATATGCAATCATCTTCCCTTTAACACTAAGCGTACCAGATACATACATATTTGATATATCCAGTGTGACGCCTTCAGGAATTGTCAGTGTTTCTCCTTCTTTAACAGTATAGTAGCTGCAGGTATACGTTCCGCCATCGTTCTCAGCTAACTGATTCAGCTCATTCTGCAGCTGCGAAACTGAGAAGAGTGCTGTATCTGTATAAGTCGCCGGAATCGTCACATTCGTATAATAACCATACTGATCATATACCCGAATACTGTCCAGATAAATATCGCCGGATATATTGAAGTCACTCCAGTTCAATGTGTAATAGCCATTTGCATCTGCTTTCTGCGGATATGCATTGTCATTTCCACATGAAGTAGAATTCGATGCATCCCTGATCGACGCCTCGACCGCATTATAATTTGACTGATTCAGTTTTACCCGGATTGCCAGATCCTTTCCGTATGCGTATGCTGCAGTATCAATCTGGACATCCTGCAGTGTTACTTCTTCCGGATCTGTTTTCTTTTTGATCTTTACACGACTCTTGCTGCCATTGTTCGAATTGCAATAGATTCTGAAATAAACCGCATTGCCTTCTGTCAGCTTGCATGTAAGGGAGCCCGGGAAGCTATCATAGTATTTAGTCCGTCCATCCGTATATTCGTAACTGACTGAATTCCCATCCGCGTCCAGCATACAGAACTGGCCATAAGTAATCTGCCCGCCTGACAGATAAACCGTATAATAGCCTGTTTCCTGCGGTAAAAATCCATAGTAATAATAATTACCGTTAGCCTGAATCATCTGCCCCTCTTCATCATCTGTATAAAGAAGATAGACCGATTCCCCATTGATCTCAGAGACCATCGTAACGCCCTCTGCATTCATCGCAGGCGATGATTCCTGCTCTGTCTGTGTCTCGACCACCGTCTCGTCAGTTCCGGCGCTGGCAGACGCAGCTTCAGATGCGGCTGCAGCATCATCACTGTCCGCATCTTCCGAAACTGTTTCCGATTCCGCTGCCGGAGACACAGCCGTCTCTTCCTGTGCAGCTTCTGCCGCGCCGGTCTCCTGCACCGCATCGCTGTCTGATCCACCCGCTTCCCCTGCACTTAGCACAGGTTCCGCCTCTGTCTGCTCTTCAGATGCCTCAGAAGCTGCAGATACCTCCTCTGCGCTCTCCACAACAGATTCCGCTGCCACATCCGGATTATCCGCAAATACAATCGATGCATCTGCGCCGACCGTTGTAACCGCCAGAACCGCCGTCATCAACCATGCTGCTATTCTGTTCTTCATATAATGTCCTCCAGTTTCCAGTGCTGCTGTTTCGGAAAATCTTCCGAAGGATAACGTTTCGGTGCGGTTATGATTTGTGCAAATTTATGTATATTTGTATGCTCACTCCGCACCCTTTCCATATATTATACAAAAATTTTTCGCATGTAATTTTAAACTTTTCTTAATATGTATGGTTTATTCATCCTATTATCTGTGTATGTTCGCATTTGTTGCTCTGGATTTTCCGAAATTTCTTGAGTTCATCCTCCTGTTACGATTTTTCATACTAGTTAAGCCAGATGAAAGAAGAACCGAAAGATATGGTTGCCTCATCACCGCGATACAAAAAAGACGCCGCATCACTGCGGCGCCCTCCTGATCATTCTCTCTTTTTCACTTTTAAGGTTCATCCTGCATGGCCGTTTTATCCTGCACAAATTCATCAAACAGCGGCAGCGTAAAGGTCAGATATCCGTATTCGTCACCATTTACAATCCCTTTACGAATCAAGCGTCTCCTGTATTGATTAATCGCATCCTTTTTCAACTTAAGATATGCGACAATCTTGCTGATCTTTCCGTCCGGACAATGGGCAATTCCATCAACGATCCGCTTATCTTTTGCAGACAACTCTGACCAGATTTTCTCGTAAACGAATTCCTCCAGAATCTGCCTGTAATCATTCATATAGTGATTCTCGTCATCCGGACTGCGCCAGACAGAATACCCCAGTGCCTGGAAAGCAAACGGATATCCTTTTGTCAGATTTGCCATCTTAAGTCCTTCTTCATGCGGCAGCGAAAAAACGCTCTCATATCTGGCCGCTATCATGGAAATACTAAGCGGATCCATCATGATCTTCGGCGCACGATACAGAAATGTCAGATTCTTCTCATTCTGAAGTGAGTAGACATTCTCATACAAACCTGTCACCAGCAAAAACACAGGGAGTTCCTGTCCTACAAAAATCTGAAACGAACTGCAGAATGTCCGAATCTGTGGATTGTTTGTCACTTCGTCAATTGTAACCAGCACTCGTTTCCGCTGTTTTTTCAGGCTTTTTAGCATTCTCTCCAGCGCTGCTTCTATATCATTGAGCGGGGGCACATCTTCAATCGATACACCAAATCCAAAAGAGGAGAGGTTCAATTTTGCAAGGCGGAATACTTCCGCACACTGCTGATCGCCAGACAGTTTTGCGCCCATTGAAAGCAGGAGATCCCGGTCCGGATTCAACCGGACTACTACCCAGTCCTTTTCCTCTTCCAACCGGTTCGCAATAGAATTCATCAAAACTGTCTTGCCTGATCCGCGCACACCGGTAATCATATAGACCTGCTGCACAATTGGTTCCGCCATAAAGGAATCCAGTATTTCTTTGCTCTGTCTGATCCTGGCAATCGATTCCCGGGGTTTCTTCCCAAAGGAAATATCAAATGGATTATTCTGCATAGTATCCGCCCCTATTTATACGACTTTTCATATGATATACGTCTTTATACTTTTTATACGTCTTTATACGACTTTTTTATTATTATACGACTTTATACGACTTTTCACAATCCTATGTCCAGTGAAAAAAAGGCAGCAGAAAAGCCGGCCTCATCACTGAGACCGGCTCTTCCCATTAGCAAATGTTAAATTGTTCTGCGCTTTCTCCACAGCAGCAGGCCTGCACCAAGGATCAGAATGCTGCCGAGAATTGCGAATGGGCGTGTGCCCGGGCCGCCGGTGGATGGGAGGGAGGCACCGGGGGTGTTGCCTATTTTTACAGTCTTAGATGCTACGTCAAATTCAAGTTTATCTGCATCAGATAGGGTTTTTTCTTGCCATTCCGTTACAGTTTTACCAGTATCCTTCAATAACAATCTGATCTCATCACCTTTCACCGACACATAGAATTTACCATCATTCACCAATACATATCCATCTGGAGATTTTGTTTCACTGATCTCATAATATCCATCAGGAATATCTGTAATTGACGTTTTACCTTCTTCGTCAGTATCAGCAGATGTCTTCTCAAACGCATTCGCTCCGGTACGATAGTCTCCATTTCCTTCAGGCGCAAGTTCTTTTATTGTGAACTGTGCATTTTCCAATGGTGTAATCATATTAGTAGCATCAACTTTCACTATATTTAGTGTCAGCTTATTCTTCAAAGTGTTCGTAATCTTCAAGGGCGTCCCGCTGTTATTATAAGTTACTGTAAAGTGCGGAGATTCCCCTCCGGTTCCATCCGTATTATTTACAACCGCTTCAAGTGTTGTACCATCTGCTGATATTATTGATACCTCCTCAACTCTATAGCGGTATGTATAATATTTTCCAGCTGTACGATCGTAGTAATAATATGGAACTTTCTGAACCTTCGCTTTCCAGTTTTCAGCCACAGCAGCATATCCACCTCCATCTACTGCAGCGCTTGCTGCTGACGGAACATTGACCTGCAGTATAAGCTGTCCATCAAACGAGGAAGAATAATTCAAGTTTGTCAGCCTGTTGATAAATGTCTTCGGATTATCCGATACATCATTCGACGAGGTTTCTCCTGTTGCTGAAATTGACCAATCTGTACCCCACTTATTACCAGAAGTCAGTTTGAATACTCTGATGTATCCACCCATAGGCGCGCCAGTACTTATCGTAGTTGTTACAGTAATAGTCTCTTTAGTATTTCCCCATGAATACGTGCATGAGCCCGCAGTATTTTTAAGCTTTTTTGCTGTTATCTTTATATTTTTTCCGGCCGCAACATAATATACTGTATCATGTTTCGTACCATCACCATCGATCGTTCTGATCGTGATCGGATGGAAAGCGCCGCTTCCCTGATTCCCAGATGTCGAAAGCTCGGCTCTTTCCTGCGTCAGCTTAAATCTATAACCTCCTATTTGATCTGCACCATCACCAATCCATTTTTTCTCAACCTCAACATCTTCAAATGTTGCAGATGGAGGTATCGGTGTATTAGTGATCGTAAATGTACCATCTGATATTGCATTTGGAACATCCGGTGTAAATCCTTCCACTTCTGCTTCCAATGCATAATATTTAAATGTTACAGGAGTGGTTCCAATCATACCATTCAGCGGCAAGCCGGATACCTCAACCGGTGAATTCTTCGTAACTGTAAAGGTAATCGGGCTGTTTGCAGTCGATGTCTTTATTTCATTACCTACAACACATGTCCCAACATAAACATTGTCATATACCGGATTACCGCCAGCTTTTGATTCAGCAATCTGACAAAGGGTGTATGTAACCGGGGTATTATCTTTACCAGACGTACCACTCCAGTTTTTGGCAAAGTTAATATCCGTACTCTCCAGATTATTCGTGAACGATACAACTTTTGTACTTGCCTGATCATTCTCCACAACAGTCACAGTCTGCGGCTTTGCAAGCGTGATATATGGATTATCACTGCCGGTCTCTGTAATCGTATATTCACCGGCTTTCAGTCCATCCAAAACAATTTCACCGGAAGCCACACCTTCGCTTACCGTAATTGATCTGGTTTCCGAATAACTCTCCGGTCCTGTAATCGTAAATGTATATGTGCCGTCTGCAATCGTTTTATTGTTTTCCGGAACGGGTCCATTATTAACGGTCACCGACTTGGTGATCGTAAGTCCGCCGGTCGGTTCATCCTTTGTATTTGTGATGATCACACCTCCCTCAGACGATGCATCACCATCAATAGATGTCAACTGATAATCTTCCGGAGCATGGGCAATCTCCTCTACATAGTAAATATACTCTCTTCCCCAACTGTCATACTGATCTTGTTCCGGGAAGGTACGCGTCCATCCGTTTTCATTATTCAGAAGCAGCGTGACCCCAGTTCCGCTATTAAAGGTTTCATCCTCGACATATCCTTCCGGTGCGTCGGACGAAGAACTCTTCATGTTTTCAAGTACCCTGTTTTTCACTTCGCCATCCGTTGCAACCCCATTTCCTGTCAGTCTCGGAGCAGAAAGCACTGCCTTTATCAATCTCAAAGGTGCTCTCAGCGGATTGAGGCTGTTAGTCTGCAGAGATGACTTCGGAACGATTCTGACTTCGATTGTTACATCTCCCTCTTGTGCCTCAAGTTTGATATTACCATTCAGCTGTTTATTATTATCTGCGCTTGTAAAAGTATTTGGACCAGTTAATGTTGCATTAGATGAAATCACGAGCAAATCGTCATTATCAAGCCCCCAGAAACTGAAGCTTTCGAACCCATATGTGATGGGATCATCCATATCCGTCTCTACTCTTGCTCCATTATATGTCCACTCATTAGTCGAAGTACTTGACGCCAGCCAATCATAAGATTTATAGGGATTCTGGGTAGAAAACACACCTTTAATCGGAGGATTCCATCCAAAACCAGTTGATTTTGATCCCTGCTCCCTGATGAGTCTGATGGTTACATTCATATACTTCGGTTCAGGTATGATATCTGGATTTAATGCTACATCCGTTCCGGTAATCACATTATAAACATCAACATCATGTGTTTTAACTTTAAACATGACATCTCTGTTTCCTGAAGAATCCGTATTGAACGACCGGATTGTTGTATCCTGTGAAGTCACACCATTCAGCCGAATGTTGTTAGATACCTGGTAATGATAAGAGACTGTGCTATTTTTGGGTACTTCAAAGGAAACCGGCTTCAAGGAATAGCTGGTCATATACAGATTCCCTAATGTACCTGTAATATCCGTACCATTAACTGTGACATTATAGATATTAACATTCCATCCCTCAGGAAGGTTTTCATATAAAGCAGTATTCAGAGTTACCATAACTGTGTCTTTTTCGGGAATTGCTTTATATGTAACATTTGTCAGTGTTCCATCTTTTGCTTTCTCGGGCGCTTCATATTCTTCTAATGTCGGAACTTCCCAAGTATACGAAATCTCCCTGCCTTCGTAATACTTATCGAGATCCGGTACGGTTGCTTCCCAGTTATTTGCCTCATTCAGCGTTACAATCTGGCCATTCGAGAGTTCTGCCTGGATTTCTTCAGGGCGAAGCGCAGGTTCATTATCATTCTCACTTCCATCCCAGGTTATTTTTATCGTCGCTTCCGTTTTCTCCGGTGTATGCGTATTTGTAAGCAGGGTGATGTCGCCTTCTTTGGTATTACTCGTCTGCTCATATCCTTCCGGAACATTATCCTCTGACCACACATAAGTATTGACAGTACCGGTGCCGTCTTTGATCGGCAGATCATCAATAGTAGCTGTCCAGTCATTTGTTTCACTCAGTTCAACGGTTCCGGCATCTTCCGCGTCGTTTTTCTTCAGTGTAACCGTCAGGTTCTCCGGTCGTTTTCCATCCTGATCCTCCGCATCATCCCAGATCTTTTTGACAGTCATAGATGTGGTCGCCGGCGTATACTGATTGGTAAGCGTCGTTACTGTGCCTTCCGTTTCACTGCTCTTCAGTGAATATCCATCCGGCATGTCAGATTCCGTCCACGTATATGTTATCTTATTATCACCTTCTTTGACCGGCCGGTTGCAGACAGTCGCACTCCACCCGTTGGATTCATTTAAAGTAACGGTATCTATCGTATCCGAGCCATTCTTCAGCAGTGTTACCGTGATACTCTCCGGTCGCTTGCCGGCACGGTTGCTATTATCATCCCAGCGCTTGATCACTGTAGCTTCTGTTTCTGCAGCTTCCGGTTCCGGTTTCATATATCGCTTAAGCTGAACTCGCGCATAGGCATTGGACTCTGCTGCAGGTGTCGGATTCCATACTTTAGTCACCTTGGGCGTTACTTTTTTCTTGGTATTTGTTATAACCACCTTACCGCTGCTGTCATCGGCTCCCGCAGCTTCTGTTTTCACTTCCCTTACATCAAATTGCTGCAGAACTTCCTGACTGTTTTCATCAATAGATGTTTTTCCTTCAGCGGGGATTTTAACCGATACTTCTTTGGCCGAATAGTCCAGTTCATAGATCTTGCCATCCACATCCGTTACTGTTTTGGGCAGATCCGTAAATGCTCCTTTCCAGTTTTTTTCTGCATCAACGGCATCCGCCTTCAGAATTAATGATTTTCCTTCGACTTTCTCCGGCTCAGACCATTCACCGGCCGGGTTTACCGGCTGGCCGTTTTCATCTCTGACCAGACGTTTTGCTGCATAGAGATCTACAGTGATTTCTGTTCCCTTTAGCGGTGTCGTCCCTTCACCCCATGTCTTTTCAACATCAAGTCTGGTTAACGACTTCTTATTGGTAATAACAACCTTTCCATCTCTGACCTGTGTATTGACTTCATAGTCAGTGATCTGATTCTTCGTATTATCATCAACCGAACTGCCCTCATCCGGAATAAGAACCGCTGTCTCCTCAGCATAATAGTCAACTTCGTAAACATTGCCCTCCGGATCAGTCAATGTGTTGGGAAGATTTTCAAATACCCCCTTCCAATTCTTATCCGGATCACTTGTATCTGCCTGCAAAGTCATTTCCGTGATCAAAGACGCAGCAAAGCCATCCTGTCCTGCGACAACAGGCTGATACTGGCTCTTCTCCTTCCAGTCCGCGATACTTTCCGGCTCCTTGCCATCCTTGTCCTTGATCAGGCGCTTGTCATAATGCAGTCTGACTTTGACCTGAGTGCCCTCCGGAACGTCTGTACCTTCTGCCCATACCTTTTCTACCGGCAGTTCTTTGTCGCTGGTATAAATATTGTAGACATAGTACTCCAGGAATCCACTCTTCTTATACTCGCCCGTCAAAGTATGGAAGTAACCCACGACCTCCGGCGAACTTCTGAAATGTTCATCTGCCTTTGTGTAGTTCTTACTGACATGCATGGGATCCTTATAGGAATCATACTGATCTCCACGGCGGACATATTCCGTTTCGATATAAGTCTTCACATAGGTATATTCCTTGCCGTTCTTAGCTGTAACCGTCTCCGGAACGGTATCCTTATTCTCTTCAATATAGTACATACCGTTTGATACCGTGTAATCGTACATTAAGGCTGAACCCGATTCCCCAACGGTGATACTCTTCGTATGGAATGGGTCTTCACCATACCCTTCATACAGAGCAGGGTTTTCGCCTTCATATTGCTCCACATTGTATCCTGCAACGGCGTTCCTGTCTGCAGATTTATTCTGATAGATATCAAATGTGTTGGTAACCGGGACTGCCAGCTGAATGGTATTTCCGTTTTCATCGCGGATGACCTTCATAATTTCAATAGCAACCAGTGGAGACCCTTCATGTTCAGCATCACCCTTGAGGACAAAGTCCATACCACTCATGTCGTGGTTAGGGATATCCCCCTGACGCCACGCAGCATTCCCCTGAAGCGGCGGGCATTCATTTCCGCTGTTTCTCTCATTCTCCCCGTAATCCCAGTAATTAAAGCTTCCGGAGAAAGCAACATCCATTGTAACCGTCAGTTTATGACCATTCGCATCATATAGCTGACCAAGGTTGGGATCGACCAGGTTAAATGTCACCGGTTTTATTACAGTAACCGTATAGTCTACTATATTGTTCAGCCTTGCCTGTCTGACAGCATTCACATAGTTATCATCTGCCCACCGCGGCGGCCATGTCCAGAAATTTCCGTCATATCTGTTCCCATCGATTGTCTCATATTCAGTTCCCCGGAGATCTGCGCAGAGGAATCTGCCTTCGATACGCACCTGAACAGTACTGTAGTCGGTACTCGTGTTTGCCGAGAAGCCAGTGACATAGAAGGCATCGTCTATCTCGTTGCCATTCTTATCCATGGCGACGATTGTCGCCCGTTTCATATCATCCGTTGTGATCTTCAAATCGTCTTGATTTACCGCCTGCTCTTTTTTCAGTTCAAGGTTTGTATTTTCAGATACTGTAAGTATCTTGTTACCGGCCACATCGTAATAATCGCCGTATGCCAACGGCACTTTAACCGCGGCATCACCCTGGATAGAGATATCAATGTGGTTTACCGCATTCTCAAGATGAAGGCCACTCGGCACCTTGGATGCTGTAGCAAATACAAACCGGACAGCATCGGAAGAATTACTATTTCCCACAAGACGAACCGGCGTACCTGCAGCATCCCGTTCGATTGCGAGATAATTACTTCCATGAGAAATCAGACCATCACCGCTGATTGCGACAGTCGTATTATTCATCATATTCCGCGTCAATTGTCCGGCCTGATTACTACGCTCGATGTGGTTTGCTTCTACCTGTGTTCCATTATTGTCCCACACGTAATCACGGGTAACATTCACATTTTCCCTGTTTTCTTCTGTTGTTCCCGTATCCGCGCCAGGATCGAGATAACGTCTGAAGTAATCCGACGCAACCTGATTATTTCCGAAACCGGTGGCTTCCGAATGGAAATAGATATGCCGGTTACTTCCGCTGCCGTCAATGGTCCAAAGCATCGGATCCGTCACGCTGACGGTTCCGCTTGCTTCATCGTATCCTACTTCTGTCAGGGAAGCATCATTGTTGACGATATAATATCTGTTTCCATCCTTCACAAGGATCATCTGCGGTTCATTATTCGCCGGTGTACTGCCCGCAATCGTACCAGTCACGGAAAAGCTTCCCTGCATATAACTGATTTCTCTGCCATCCGCTGATATATCAACATCTGTTATAACTTCCGTTTTTTCCTCAGCAAAATGGACGATCTTCAGGAATTCTTCTTTTTCAAGTTTAACAGAGTCCTTATAGGCAATCTCTACCTGTACCGGCGTTTTTGGCTCTACCTTGCCACCTTTTTCATCAACAATCTCTATGTCAAAGAAGCGCGCAAAGGAGACCTCGCTGCTGGTCATATTCAGCTTTGAAGCCGCACTTTGCATATACTGGGTATATTCTTTTGTTCCCTGCTTTATCTCACTGACATTTAGCTTCGCATGATCCGGAATCTGTGCTGATGCATCATAAGTCACCGTTATCTCATAATTCTCCCCGGATGCACTGATATAATCTGTACGTATCTGCGCATCCGAAACCATGATCTTAAACACCTCACCGGTATTCATGGTGATTGTCATTATTTCGTCACTGCTGAACGCATCCAGGCTAACAATAGCCAGATCCGGTGCATGAAACTCTTTATCATTCATAGTTTCGATCTGCGCATCCGTAAGCTCATCTGAATATACCGATACGAGATCATATTTCTGTCGCAGTCCGGCCGCTGTGATTCCTTCCGTCACAGGGACGACTTTAACCAAGCTCTCGTCCGAGAACTCTACATCAGCAATATCATTTATAAAATCCGATATGTCTGTGTTTTCTTTATCAAGTACATGCAGGCTCTCTATCAGATCTTTCAGACTGATGATATCTCCTCCGACCATACTGTATTCAAATGTCTCTCCGTTCACTTCCCACTTAAAGTCCACCGTATACACAATCGCATAAACAGACAGACTCTCAGCCTCGAACTGCACTGCGCCATTTTGATCATCAGTGGTCTCGATAACTTCTGTGCTGGTTCCGCTGATCTTCTCACTGATGACCTGTGCAGCCTTTGTGACAGGATTGGTGGCAGCAGGCGTCATAGTTGTGTCGATATTGGTTCCCGGAAAATGAACCGCATATACGTTAAGTGCATCTTCCGCGATAGCATCACCGAGATCAATGCTGACTGACAGCGGTGCCGCCGGCTGGATTTCATTGCCGTCTTTATCAAAAATAGACAGGTCAAATAAGCCCGGCATTTCTTCTGCATGCCCTGCTTCGTCCTCTATGTAATTATCGACCGCTTCCAGTGCGCGGCTGCGGTATGCATCATAATCCTCCCGCTTTGCTGTGATCGCAGTTGCCCGGAACTCTGCGTCCTCCGGGATACAGCTTGCTTCGGAACAATTAATACGCAGACTATATGAAGCGCCGTCTACAGCGACAGTACGTGTAAAAGCAGAATAGTTCCGGGACTCTTCTGCATCTGTACTGCCGGAGACAGCCTTCCCATTTTGCGCCTCGTCTGATGCAGCTTGTCCGCCGTCATCCGTATCTTCAGCAATTTTCCCACGGTTCTCCGCATCGGCCTTTTCTGCATCCGCATCAGTAATAACGTCTATGTCATCCAGCTGATTTTTGTCTGCTGCCGGATCCATTACAATCAGATTATCCGCGGAGTCAACAGCACTATTACCCGAAACATCCCCTTCTGTCGTGTTAGATTCCAACGCATCACCTTCTGCTGTATTGTTCTCAGTGAAGTCATCTACAGAAATGCCATCACCTGTATTTTCAGCCGGCAGGAAGCAACTGTCATCGTGCTGGTGCTTCAGCAGTTCCACTTTGCCGCACACCAAATGCGCCGGATCACCGCACAGAATCTCATTTCCGTTTTCGTCTGTCTCCAGCGTAACCCAGCCCATTTCGACAGGACTCTCCCCGTTTGGCCCTGTTTCAAAACAGCTCATATTATGGGTATGCAGTTCGAGCTTGTCACAGATCAGAACCTTCTCTTCTGTATAGCAGGCATTTGTGTGCGTATGACCCTCGCGCTCTTCCTGATCACAGACGAGTTCCTTCTCTGTCTCATAACAGGCATCTGAATGAACATGTTCTTCTAAACCACATACAAGCACAAATTCGCCTGTATCCGGATCTTCTTCGTAACATTCATCACTGTGTATATGTTCTTCGTTTCCGCAAACCAGTTCTGTATGAGTCTCATAGCATGCATCTGTATGCTGATGTCCCGGTGTTTCTTCCTGTCCGCAGGTCAGCACCTTCTGTTTTGTGTAGCAGTGCGCATCGTGCACATGTTCCTCATTTTCCGGAAGCTGGCAAATGAGCTGTCCGTCTCTATAGCAATTTTCATCATGCTGATGTATGACCCAGTCAGCCTTTCCGCAGCTGAGGACTTTCTCGGTCCCAGTCTGATTGCCGTCTTCATCATACACCGGCCGCTCTGTGTAACAGGCATCTGTATGTGTATGCACAACAAAATGGCAGCTTAGATCGCCCCGGCTCTGTTCAGGGAGATTTAAACCTGCCATATCATTCGCTCTGTCGTTATCCAGCGTGATCGCCGGAATAATCAATGAATAGGTCGTGACAAATACAAGCACGATCGCCGTCACAGACCGTGCGCGCCTCCACACGCCGTCGGATAAATGTAATCGCTGGTAAAGTTCTGTCAGTTTTACAAGAATTATTTTCATGGTACGCCTCATACTGTAAATGTGTATATAACCTCATCTAATAATTAATACTGGAAAATCCACGCAAGCTATGTACTGCTTAATTATTATGCTCTGCAGGTTCTCACATATATGTACGATTATAGCACCTTTTTGATTATGGCCACAACACGTTCTGCTAATTTTAGTTAAATTTATGTAGAAAAGCACATTTTCAGGCAGTTAAAGACCGGCCTGATTGCTCAGGCCGGTCTTTTTTGAAGATCTACAGGTACTTGTTGATCAGCAGAATCAAAGCTGCTGTCACATATCAATAAACTACATTTGCCGCTTTATGCGGATTTGCGTTACTGTGATTTTGCTCACAGGGCTTTGGGCTGCCATGCTTTGCGTTTCCAGGCTATTCGTTTCCTGCTCAAGTCTCATACCTGTCATAAGATTCTTCTGCGCAGCAGCACTGCTCCCGCAAATAAGATCATGAGAGATCCCAGGATCGCGAAGATTCGTGTGCCGGGGCCGCCGGTAGATGGGAGGGCAGCGCCGGGTTCGTTTTCCACTGTAAATGTGGCATTTTTAGCACTCTGCGCTTCAACATTGTTTTCCGGATCGGCTACTACAGCCGGATGCGCCGGATCAAAGTCAACTATCTCGCCGTCTGCCTTTTCTGCTTTCTCTTCCCATTCTGATGGCTTATTGCTTCCTTTCACAAGCCATTTTACTGCACCGCTTTCAATCTTGAAATAGAACGTTGCATCTCCCGATAAAACATATCCGTCAGGTGATGTTTTTTCGGATATTTCATAATAACCATGTGTAAGATTGCTAAAGGATGTCTTT
>JAFRGW010000126.1 GCA_017433615.1 Eubacterium sp. | reverse complement strand
ATACAATAGCACTGACCGGATATGACGACAAAAAAATATACTACAATGATCCCTGGACCGGTACGGCAATAAACATGCAGTGGAGAACATTCCGCGCCATGTGGGCCGGCAACGGGCGAAGGCAGCTCAGTTACTAAACCAATAAAAATATAATAAAAGTGGCATATCATTGTCTCCCTGCTCCGATAGAATTCGCAGGAGAGACAATGATATGCCACTTTTTTGCCTCCTCTGCGCTTCCCCTGCGGCAAAGAGAAAGGAACATTGTCTCCTCTGCGAATTCCACCTGCGCAAAAGAGGAATGCATATTGCCTCCTCTGCGAATTCCACCTGAGCAGAGAGGCAATATGCATTCCTCTTAATACTAAAGTATAAAATTTACTTCTCCTTAATCATCGCGTGCCACTCCTGCAGGGAATGGATCGCACCGTCGTCGTGGTTCTTCATGTAGTGAATTCCCTCGGCTGCCGCATAAGCAGCTGCGACGGTTGTCAGATAAGTGACACGTGCCTTGATGGCTGATTTTCTGAGGTAGCTGTCATCGTGAAGATCATCTTTCTCCACAGGTGTGTTGATGATCAGCTGAATGTCTCCGTTTGCAATGAAATCAGAGATGTTCGGACGTCCCTCATAAAGCTTTTTCACTTTTTCAGCCGGAATGCCGGATTCTGTGATCAGATCGCAGGTGCGGCCGGTTGCCATGATCTTGAAGCCGTTCTCATAGAACTGTTTTGCCAGTTCCGGCGCGTGCGATTTGTCGCGGCGGTTCAGCGAGATCAGGACGGTTCCTTCTGTCGGCAGGATGGAGGAAGCTGCTTCCTCGGCCTTGTAGAACGCCTCACCACTTGAGAAGGACATGCCCAGTACTTCACCGGTTGAACGCATCTCCGGCCCGAGGATCGGGTCGACTTCCTGGAACATATTGAACGGGAAGACGGCCTCCTTGACGCCATAGTAAGGGATGTCGCGTTCTTTCAGGGCTGCGATCGGAGAAGGTCTGCCGGTGAGATCTTCTGTGATGATCTCGATTGCCAGCGGTACCATACGGATGCCGCAGACCTTGGATACCAGCGGAACCGTTCTGGATGCGCGCGGATTTGCTTCCAGAACAAAGATCTTATCATTTTCAATCGCGTACTGCATATTCATCAGTCCGACAACATGCATTTCCTCAGCGATCTTTCGGGTGTATTCCTTGATCGTCTTCAGGTTCTTCTCAGAAATGTGCTTGGACGGGATGATGCATGCTGAGTCGCCGGAGTGTACGCCGGCCAGCTCGATGTGCTCCATGACAGCCGGTACATATGCGTGTGTGCCGTCGCAGATCGCATCTGCCTCGCATTCCAGCGCATTGTTCAGGAAACGGTCAATCAGGATCGGACGGTCCGGTGTGACGCCGACCGCTGCCTGCATGTAGTCCGTCATGCTCTCGTCGTCATAGACAACTTCCATGCCGCGTCCGCCCAGAACGTAGGAAGGACGCACCATGACCGGATAGCCGATACGGTTGGCAATTTCCTTTGCCTCTTCGACCGTCGTTGCCATGCCGGATTCGGGCATCGGAATTTCCAGTTTTTCCATCATCTCGCGGAAGAGATCTCTGTCCTCGGCGAGGTCAATGACGGAAGGAGAAGTTCCGAGAATTCTGACGCCGTTTTTCTCAAGCTCTGACGCAAGGTTCAGCGGAGTCTGTCCGCCAAACTGTGCGATGACGCCGACCGGTTTTTCTTTGTGATAGATTGAAAGAACATCTTCCAGCGTCAGCGGCTCAAAATACAGCTTGTCAGAAGTATCGTAGTCCGTCGAGACGGTCTCCGGATTACAGTTGATGATAATGGTTTCAAATCCGAGCGCTTTGAGGGACTGTGCCGCGTGAACGCAGCAGTAGTCAAACTCAATACCCTGGCCGATCCGGTTCGGGCCGCCGCCGAGGATCAGAACCTTCGGCTTGTCTTCTGCAACAGGATTGTGGTCTTCACCAATATAAGTGGAGTAGTAGTAAGCGCTGTCCTCGGTACCACTGACATGAACGGCATCCCAGCATTCCGTGACACCGATTGCCTCGCGGCGTGCGCGGATGTCATCTTCCGGAATCTCGAGAATCTCAGAGAGATAGCGGTCTGAGAAACCGTCTTTCTTTGCCTGTGTCAGCTGTTCATCGGTCGGAAGAGATCCCTTGCAGGCAAGAAGTGCCTCTTCTTCCTGCACCAGTTCAAGCATCTGCTCGATGAAATATTTCTTTATATGTGTCAGTTCATGGATTTCATCAATGGTTGCACCTTTGCGGAGTGCCTCGTAGGTGATGAAATGACGCTCGCTGGAAGCGGTTCCCAGCATTTTCAGCAGCTGTTCTTTGGAGAGGGTGTCAAAGTTTTTGACATGTCCCAGACCGTACCGGTCCTTCTCAAGAGAACGGATCGCTTTCTGGAAAGCTTCTTTGTAGGTCTTGCCGATGCTCATGACTTCGCCGACGGCACGCATCTGTGTGCCGAGTTTGTCCTGAACACCTTTGAACTTTTCAAATGCCCAGCGTGCAAACTTGACAACGACGTAGTCGCCGCCCGGAACGTATTTGTCAAGTGTTCCGTATTTGCCGCATGGGAGATCTTTGAGGGTCAGTCCGCTCGCGAGCTTGGCGGATACCAGTGCAATCGGGAAACCGGTTGCCTTGGATGCAAGTGCGGAAGAGCGGGAGGTACGCGGATTGATTTCGATGACGATGACACGGTCGGAAACCGGATCATGCGCGAACTGAACATTTGTGCCGCCGATGACACCGATGTGTTCTACGATTTTGTAAGCCTGCTCCTGCAGACGCTGCTGCAGATCTTCAGAAATTGTCAGCATCGGCGCAGTGCAGTAGGAATCGCCGGTGTGAACACCCATCGGGTCGACATTTTCGATGAAGCATACCGTGATCATGTTGTTGTCTTTGTCACGGACGACCTCGAGCTCCAGTTCCTCCCAGCCGAGAATGGATTCCTCTACCAGTACCTGATGAACCAGAGAAGCCTGCAGACCGCGGGCGCAGACTGTCTTGAGTTCTTCTTTGTTATAGACGAGCCCGCCGCCGGCGCCGCCCATTGTATAGGCCGGACGCAGTACAACCGGATAGCCGAGTTCTCCGGCGATCTCAAGCGCCTCCTCGACGCTGTATGCGACCTGGCTGCGTGCCATCTCGATGCCGAGCAGATCCATGGTCTTTTTAAACTCGATACGGTCTTCACCGCGCTCGATTGCATCAACCTGGACGCCGATGACTTCTACGTGATATTTGTCCAGGATGCCTTCCTTATAAAGTTCTGCACAGAGGTTCAGACCGGACTGTCCGCCCAGGTTCGGGAGCAGTGCATCCGGACGTTCCTTTGCAATAATACGTTCCAGACGGGTTACATTGAGCGGTTCGATATATGTAATATCTGCCATCTCCGGATCCGTCATGATTGTTGCCGGGTTTGAATTTACAAGTACGATTTCGTAGCCAAGGCTTCTGAGCGCCTTGCACGCCTGTGTGCCGGAATAGTCGAATTCGCAGGCCTGTCCGATGACAATCGGCCCGGAACCAATAATTAATACTTTGTGGATGTCAGTTCTTTGCGACATATGATTCCTCCTTAAAACTCAAACTTGCCCTTATCTATTATATGAGAAGCGGAGCAAAATATCTATTAGAAGATTCTTGCATTTTGTTCATGAAATCAGGAAACATTTCGTGTGGTATTTTGAGGGGAAGTGTGATAACATATTGACAGTGTTTTTCGGGCATCTAATGCGATTTTGATATTCTGACATATAAATCACTTATAGATAAGCAGGGCTTTCTTGCCGGAATGGTGGAAGAAAGTTTTTTTAAAAGTGAATTGTCACCCTGCAAATATTTATGGGTTGACAATTAAATGCGCTATGCGATAGGATAAGAAGCAGGGGCTGTAATGCAGCCGGATCACGAAAGGATGAGGTACGAATGAATACAAAAGTAAAAACAATGACGACGGTGGCACTGATAACGGCTGTGATCTGTGTACTCGGACCGCTGGCCATACCGATTGGACCGGTTCCGATTTCGCTGGGTGTTCTGGGAATATTACTCGGTGTATATATTCTCGGGGCACGGAAAGGAACACTGGCCTGTCTGCTTTACCTGTTGATCGGTCTTGTGGGACTCCCGGTGTTTTCCGGATTTACGGGCGGCGCAGCGAAACTGCTCGGGCCGACCGGAGGCTATCTGATCGGCTACATTCCGCTGGCGCTCATTGCAGGATGGTTCGTGGACCGGTTTTATCAGAATATTCCGGTACAGGTTTTCGGAATGATACTCGGCATTGCAGTCCTGTATCTTTTCGGTACGGTCTGGCTGGCGCACCAGGCGGATCTGACATTCGGGGCGGCACTGGCGGCGGGGGTTCTGCCGTTTATTCCCTTTGACCTCGGAAAGCTGGCTGTTTCTGTTGTTCTCGGACGTGCAGTGCGGAATGCGCTGATCAGGGCGGGAATTCTTTCCGGACGGGAAACGTTTGATGATTCCGGCCGAGTTGCCGTAAATAACTGAATATGGTACAATAATTGCCGAGATATATGCCCGGCAGACAAAATACTGATCAGAAAGATACAGGCAGCACATGAAAGAGAAGTTTTTTAAGATTTCCGGTTTGTGCGGGAAGAATCATCTCCCGCACGGCCGGTTTTTTTCTGCGCTGCAGGACCGATCAGATTACACCGGATGTGTGTCACGCTGCCCGTGCGCGATCAGAGATCACGATTGAATCTACTGCAGGGCAGGAACCTGTGTCTGACGAAAACCGGAGGCGGTTCATGACGAATAAGGAATCATCAAAGGAAAAGGTACTTTCGCTTCTGGAATGGAACCGCGGCACATTTATCTCCGGAGAACAACTTGCCGGACAGCTGCAGATTTCCAGAAATTCTGTCTGGAAGGCGGTGCGTGCCCTGCGGAAGGAAGGCTATGTAATTACAGCGGTGACAAACAGAGGATACTGTCTGACAGAAGAGAATGACAGATTGTCCGCCCAGGGAATCCGGTCGTATCTTCAGCATGATGCATCGCATCACGCTTTGCGGGAACAATCTGAAATATCTCCTGCAGACGGCAGTTTCCCGAAAGTAGAGCTCTGTGTCTATGAGGAACTGCCATCCACAAATATGACGGCCAAGGAACTTGCGATTCAGGGTGCACCACATGGCACAGTCGTCATTGCGGAGCGGCAGACGGCGGGAGCGGGCAGAGCATCCGGCAGCTTTTTTTCACCGGAGGGCGGCCTCTATATGAGTATTATCCTCAGACCTGAGCAGCTGCCGGCACGCAGAAATGCAGGACCGGAGGAAATCAGTGCGGGGGCCGAAAAGGCTGCAGTGGAAACTGCACGGGCGATTGAAGCGGTGTGCGGGGTAAATCCGGAGATTCGCGGCAAGGGAGATCTGTTTCTGCAGAACAGGAAAATCTGCGGGATTCTGACGGAGTCAGGCGGCGAGCTGGAGACCGGGATCACACACTATCTGGTTCTGGGAATCGGAATCCATTTCAGTACTCCGGCTGACGCTTTTCCGGAAGAACTGCGCAGCACATGCGGGTCTATTTTTCCGGATGCATCTGTTGCAAAAAACAGGCCGGTGCATGCGAACCGAAATCATCTGGCTGCGGAAATCATCAGACGGATTCTTCTGCAGACCAAAAAGAAAGAATCATAACATATCAGAAGGGAGCAGGATATGCGATACGAAGGCATGGTTTACAGACCTCCGAGTGAGGCACGCAGTTTTATTCTGCAGGTGACGATCGGATGTGCTCATAATGACTGTACATTTTGTACAATGTATAAGGAAAAGCAGTTCCGGATCAGAAAGATGGATGAGATCCGGGCTGATATCGAGGAAGTTTACAGTGTCTACGGGGATAATATCCGCAGAATCTTTCTGGCGGACGGTGATGCACTCGTGATACCGACTGTGCAGCTGAAAGAAATACTGAGACTGCTGCGCGCGCGTTTTCCTTCTGCTGAGCGTATCACTTCCTATGGTGCACCGCATGATGTGCTGCGCAAATCCCCGGAGGAACTGCGGGAACTGCAGGAAGAAGGCCTTGAGATGGTATATATGGGTCTGGAATCAGGTGACAATGAAGTATTGCGGCGGATCCGGAAAGGTGCCACGGCAGAGGAAATTATTGAGGCCGGTATAAAGCTGAAAACAGCCGGCATCCAGGCTTCGGTGACACTGATCTCCGGCCTTGGCGGCCGGGAACGGCTGAAAGAACATGCGATTGCCAGCGCAAAAGCGATCACTGCCATGAAGCCGCACTATGTCGGTTTTCTGACCCTGATGGTTGAAGAACCGGCGCCGATCGTGGAAGAGATCCGTTCCGGCAGAATGGAATTACTGACACCTGAGGAAGTTGTGGATGAAATGGAGCTGTTCCTGTCCAATGTCGATTCGGAGGGAACTGTCTTTCGGGCAAATCATGCTTCCAATTATATGCTTCTGAAAGGAAATCTGAACGAGGATATCCCTGCAATGATTCAGCAGATAGAGGATATCAGGAACCGGAACGGGTTCCGGAAGGAGCGCTGGAGGGCGCTGTAAAAAAATGCCATCTCAGATGGTGTGAACAGGGAAACAATCTCCGGACAGGATGTGAGGATATTATATAAATGGAGTACAGAATAACAGGACATACAAAGGTTTATGCGCTGATCGGGACGCCTGTCGGACATTCCCTGTCTCCTGAAATGCATAACTATAGTTTCAGGCGCAGAGGAATTGACAGTGTATATACAGCATTTGATGTTCCTGCAGAACAGACGGGAGCTGCGGCGGAAGCAATCCGCACGCTGGGACTCGCCGGCTGCAATGTCACAATGCCGCACAAAACCGGGATCGTGCAGTATATGGATGAACTTTCCCCGGCGGCAGAATTGATCGGCGCAGTGAATACGATCGTCAATGAAAATGGTGTCCTGACCGGACATAATACAGATGGCGAAGGCTTTGTTCTGAATCTTGCAGAACATGGTGCAGCGGTCAGGAATAAGCGGATTGCCGTGGCGGGTGCCGGCGGGGCTGCGACGGCAATTGCAGTTCAGTGTGCGCTTTCCGGTGCCGCAGAACTGGTTATCCTGCAGCGAAAAGGCAGATCATATGCGCGGGCACTGGAGACAGCAGAGAAGATCCGGGCGCGGCTTGCGGAAAGTCCGGTTCTGGCTGACGGCGCGGCAGAAAATACTGGAATCAAAAAGGACAGGGTGTCGGTGATAGATCTGGAAGATACACAGGCGGTGACTTCCTGTGTCCGCTCGATGGACATTCTGATTAATGCCACAAATCTCGGGATGAAACCGCTGGATGATCAGAGTATCATCCGGGATACGGATGCATTCCACCCGGGGCTTGTTGTTGCGGATGCCGTATACAATCCGGTTGAGACAAAACTTCTGCGGGAAGCAGCGGCGGCAGGGTGCCGGACGGTTGACGGAAGAGGCATGCTGCTCTGGCAGGGCGCAGCTGCATTCAGACTCTTTACAGGGCAGGAAATGCCGGTCGATGAAGTAAAACGGCTGTTTTTTGAGAGGGAATCATAAGTGAGTGGGAAAAATATGATTGAAGTAAAAGGTGTGCGGATCGGAGAAGGGATTCCGAAAATATGTGTACCGGTCGTAGAGCGGACGACAGAAGAAATCATTGCGGCTGCCGTGGCGCTTCTTGAGGAACCGGTTGATCTGGTCGAATGGCGCGCCGATTTTTTTAATGATATCGAAGATCTGGACAGCGTAGACGAAACACTGCGTCTGCTGCACAAGGTACTCGGAAACATTCCTGTGTTGTTTACCTTCCGTACAATGCGCGAAGGCGGTGAACGTGAGTGCTCGACACTGGCTTATATTGAACTGATCGGGCACGTGGCATCCACAGGACTTGCAGATCTGATCGATGTAGAACTGTCCATGGGAGAAGCGGCAGTGGCGAATCTCGTGGATGTGATCCATACTTATGAAGGCGTTGTAATTGCCTCCAGTCATAATTTTGATGCTACGCCTGCAAGAGAAGAAATGATCACCACAATGCGGCGCATGCAGGCGCTTGGTGCAGACATTCTGAAGATAGCCGTCATGCCGAAAAACAAACAGGATGTGCTGCTGCTTCTGTCTGCAACAGAGGAGATGACACGCGTGTATGCGGACCGTCCGGTCATAACCATCGCAATGGGAGCAGACGGCCAGATCAGCAGGGTCGCCTGTGAGGCATTCGGATCATCTGTTACATTTGGAGCAGTCGGCAAACAATCAGCACCCGGCCAGATGAATGTACGGAATCTGAGTGAGATACTCCAGAAACTTCATATGCGGAAAAAGGAAAACATCTTCCTGATCGGCTTCATGGGAACCGGCAAAAGCGCCATCGGAAAAGTACTTTCCAGAACCATCGGCGCCGAGCTGATTGAGATGGATGCTGTCATAGAAAAGGAACAGGAGATGACCATTCCAAAAATCTTCGAGCAGTTCGGGGAAACGTATTTTCGAGATCTGGAGACGGCATATCTGCAGCGGCTTCCGGAAAGCGGCCCGAAGGTCGTTTCCTGCGGCGGCGGCGTCCCGATGCGCCCAGACAATGTGCGTCTGATGAAGGAACAGGGGGTCATTGTTCTGCTGACCGCAAAGCCGGAGACAGTTCTGGCGCGCGTGGGAACCGGTGCGGGCAGACCGCTTCTGCAGAACCGGATGCACGTCGAGGGAATCTCGGAACTGATGGAACAGAGGCTTCCGGTCTATGAGGCGGCAGCGGATGTCACGCTGGAAACGGATAACAGGACGGTGGCCGAACTGGCCGGCGAGATCGCGGAACTGACACGGGGGATGCTCGACCGCTGATTATCTTAGATAACGCAGAGGGCCGGCACGCACCTCAGAGGAAAGGAGAAAAAATGGAAACAAAAACATGTATTGAGACAAGGCGGAGCGTCCGCAAATTTACAGACCAGTCTGTGACACCGGAGGTGCTGGAGCAGATTGTTGCGACAGCAGCATGGGCACCGTCCTGGAAGAACACGCAGGTGGTCCGCTACCATGCAGTGTGTACAAAGGAAATTAAGGACAGAATTGCAGAAGAGGGTGTTCTGGATTTTGCCTGGAATACGAAAATAATTCAGGGAGCCCCGGTTTTGGTTGTCATGACGATAGTTACGGGAAGATCCGGATTTGAGAAAGACGGAAGTTTTTCGACTTCCAAGGAAACCCACTGGCAGTCATTTGATGCAGGAATTGCAGCGCAGACGTTTTGTCTTGCGGCACATGATCTCGGCCTGGGAAGTGTGATTCTCGGTGTTATTGATGAAGCGGCAGTCAAGGGAATCCTGAACCTCCCGGAAGAGGAGGAGATTGCGGCACTGATTCCGCTGGGATATCCTGCAGAGGAGCCGAAAGCACCGCGCAGAAAAGCAGTTGCGGATTTGCTTACAATCAGCTGAAATTCCGGGGACGCTCCGTTCTGGCTTAAGGATACTTCAGGGTGCCCCGGAAGGTGTGTTTACAGAAAATGGTAGGACGAATTTCAGCCTTCGTGTTAATTGTTGTTTTATTTTTTCGTACAATATGATAAGATAGGAAAGAATTCCTAAAAATTCTATAAAATAATACTATGTGGCAATGTGAAAGGAGATTTTGAGTTATGCAGGTAATTCCGTTTCTGATCTGCTTTCCGCTCATCGTTGCGGTGCTGATGTACTGCATCCGGGCGGACAAAGTGCGAAATGTAATTGCATATGCAGGCGGTATCATCATCATTGCAGCAACAGCGGTATTGGTTGCGCAGTGGGTGATGGGAGGGTGTCAGCCGATGGAACTGTATGTTCACACAGAGATGGTGAATCATCTGATCCTGGCAGGCGACTTCCTGCTTATGATTGTAGTTACATTTTTGTGTTTCCGTTATAAGAAGTACCTGATCTGTCTGCTTTCGATCGCACCGACGATTCTGATTGCATATGTTGAACTGGCAGGACCGGAACTGAAGGAAATCGCGCACATCCGTGTTGATTATCTTTCCATCCTGATGTGCATTATTGTCGGCGTAATCGGCAGCCTGATTGTAGTTTATGCAGTCGGATACATGGACGGCTATCATAAACACCACACCGAAGTCCAGGACAGAAAGTACTATTTCTTTATGGTGCTGTTTCTGTTTCTGGGCGCAATGTTCGGATTTGTGCTCTCCAATAGTCTGCTGTGGCTGATTTTCTTCTGGGAGACCACAAGTGTCTGCTCGTTCCTGCTGATCGGATATACGCGGGAAACGGAGGCAATCAACAATTCCTTCCGGGCACTCTGGATGAACCTGCTGGGCGGCTGTGCGCTTTCAGTCGGCGTCACACTGTATATCTATTCCAAGGGGCAGGATTCCCTGCAGGAGCTGATCAGATACGGAAAATACCTTGATGAGCGTCACATTATTGCATTTGCGGTTGCATTGATTGCGTTTGCCGCGCTCACAAAAGCTGCACAGATGCCGTTTTCAACCTGGCTGATGGGCGCCATGGTTGCACCGACGCCGTCTTCCGCACTTCTGCACAGTGCAACAATGGTTAAGGCCGGTATCTATATTCTGTTCCGTCTGGGACCGGCTATGAGCGAAAAGGGCTCCGGCAACATGATCGCTTTCATTGGCGGATTCACCTTCTTTGCCGCGTCTGTCATGGCAATTGCACAGCATGACGGCAAGAAAGTACTTGCATTTTCGACAATTTCCAACCTGGGTCTGATGGTTGCATGT
>JAFRGW010000125.1 GCA_017433615.1 Eubacterium sp. | reverse complement strand
TGCGGCCGCGGGGCAGTGAAGATCGCTTTGTGATTCTGCTTGCGTGTGGAGAGGAATCAAGCATGTTTTTATTCAGGTCCGGTGCTATCTATGCACGGAACGTTCCGGATACGGTTGTCCACTTGCCGGAACCCTTCTTGCTGATTCCGGTGATGGTGTAATGATAGACTTTGCCGGATTTCAGTTTCTTTACCTTTACTTCAATTCCGTCTTTGTCTTTCTCAGTAATCTTGCGGACATAATTCTTGCTGCCGTGGGTGATGGTTACCTTCGGATTTTTCCAGTCAACCCGGCAGTCAAATTCAATCTCAACCTCTTTGTCTTTTGCCTCGTACTCAATTTCTTTCAGCGGGAGTCCGCCGGCAGCTTTCGGTATTTTGATCTTGCCGGTGAGCTTTTTCGATGTGGATTCGCCGCAGGTATATACACCCTTGATGGTATAGGTATATTTTGTGCCGGCCTTGTAATTTTTGATCTTAAACGTGAGGTCATCATCATCTTTCTCGACGATTTTAATCTTCATCTTTTTGCCGTCTGCAGTCTTGACAGTGACTTTCAGATTTTTGTAAGTAACTTTTGTGTCAAAATTGACTTCGATTTTTCCTTTGCCTTCGTAGTCGGTATGGTCAATTGCCGCAGCTTTCGCAGGAGATGCGGTCAGACCTGTTATGACGAGGAAAGCAAACAGCGCTGCAAGAAGCAGGTGCAGTTTCATAGTGGTTCTCCGGAACAGTTTCATGGTAATCCCTTCCTTTCTTTTCGATAAAGTGCACGTGGTTTTTCGCAGTTTGTAGACAGGATACTATTTCCCTTCTGTAATAGCAATGCGGATGACTTGCGTTTTATTGCAGGTGTTTTTTATTTATTCAAATCGGTTGACATAGAATTTAAACGGGGCTATAATAAGCAATGGTTGAATATTATGGTAATTCAATGGGTTCCGACAGATGAAGTGTGATCGTGGATCGCGGTTGAATAATCTGGAAAGGAGATTGATGCAAATGAAGGAACAATCAAAATGGAAGCAATACCCGCTTTCTGCTGTCGTGCGTGAATCGCTGGCGGCATATGAATCAAAGGAACAGGGGATGTATACGATTGATGACTACTACAGGATTCCGGATCAATACCGCGTGGAACTGATTGACGGTGTTTTCTATGACATGGCAGCGCCGCTGAATATTCATCAGGCTATCCTGCAGCTGCTGAGTACTGCATTTGGAAGGCTGGTCGAAGATCATCAGGGAAGCTGTTTTGTCTACCCGGCGCCGTTTGATGTACAGCTGGACTGTGATGACCGGACGATGGTACAGCCGGATCTTTCGATCATCTGCGACCGCAGCAGACTGGTGCGGCGCGGCTGTTACGGTGCACCGGATCTGATTGTAGAAATTCTTTCGGAGTCAACCGCCGGGAGGGACAGACTCCTGAAGCTGAATAAATACAAACGGGCCGGTGTGCGGGAGTACTGGATTATAGATCCGGATGAACAAAAGGTGCAGGCATTCCACGATCTGGGGAATTCGGATGTGTCGATGATTTATACTCTTGGAGAAAAAATACCGGTCGGTATCTGGACCAAAAAACTGTACGTTGATTTCGCAAAGATCGAGGAGCGGATCCGGATTCTGTATGATCTGTAATCAGAGAAAATAAAAATCGGGGATGCCGCAATGAGTATTGTTGTTCACAAATACCTATCGTGACAGCCCCTGCTTATATTACAGATCCAGTCCGTCAGCCCAGATCTTCAGATCTTCCGCGGATGTCTCCCCGCCCATGCGCTGGCCGTTGACAACCATTGCCTTGCCGCCAAGAAGTGCCTTGATGCGGTCGCCGACGAACCCGATACCGTTTCCGCCGGATGTGCAGAACGGAACGATTGCCTTGCCTGCAAAGTCATAGGCCTCCAGGAAGGTGTCGACAATGCTGGGCTCTCTGCCCCACCAGATCGGGAAGCCGAGGAATACGACTTCGTACTGTTCCATGTTTTCAACTTTGCTGATAACAGCCGGGCGGCAGTTGAGATCCTGCATCTCAACCGTGCTTCTGGACTGCTTGTTCTGCCAGTTCAGGTCTTCAGCTGTGTAGGGCTTCTCCGGAACGATTTCAAAGAGATCAGCGCCTTCTGCTTCAGCCAGAGAAACAGCTACCTTTTTGGTTGTGCCGGTAGCGGAAAAATATGCGACCAGTGCCTTTTTCATATGTGGGTACCTCCGTATTTATAGATTACTATCTATCATAGCACACTTACCCTTAAAACACTAGTTCAATCCGGAGAATCAGCCCCCTGTCAGACGCCGCTGGCGCCGTAGTTGGAGAGTACCCGTGCGGAAGGATCATTGACGTTGCATCCTTTCCAGGATTTGTTCGGCATCCAGAAATCTACGATCATTTCTGACTGGTCCGGGTAGTATTTCTCGAAAAGTTCGCGGTAGAGGAGCGACTCTTTCGTGAAGGGAACGGCGTGATAATACCTGCGGCGCCGTTCATGAAATTCCCGGTCGCTGTACAGCTTCTCTGCGTAGGCCTGCAGATCGTCCCGCATGGAGTGGCCGACTGCATCAGAGAATGCCGCTTTTTCGCGAAGCCGGATACTTTCCGGAATAACAGGGTCGTCTGCGAAAGCCTCCCGCAGCAGGTACTTGCCGATGCCGTAATGGTTCAGTTTGCGCGCAGGATCGATGTGCATGACGTATTCTACGAAATCGAGATCACCGAAGGGGACGCGTGCCTCGAGGCTGTGAACACTGATGCAGCGGTCGGCGCGCAGTACGTCATACATGTGTATTTCACGGATACGTTTCTCGGCTTCCTTCTGGAAGGCTTCCGCATCCGGTGCAAAATCTGTGTATTTGTAGCCGAAGAGTTCGTCGGAAATTTCTCCGGTCAGAAGAACCCGGATATCGGTATGTTCGTGAATGTATTTGCAGACCAGATACATGCCGATGGAGGCGCGGATCGTCGTAATATCATACGTGGCGAGTGCTTTTACAACCGGTTCCAGTGCCGCGAGGACATCTTCTGTCGTCATGATCACTTCGGTGTGGTCGCTGTGTATATAGTCGGCGACTTCTCTGGCGTATTTCAGATCGATTGCGTCCTTGTCCATGCCGATCGCAAATGTGCGGAGCGGCTTCCCTGAGAACTTTGCCGCGATGCCGCAGACCAGAGAGGAATCCAGTCCGCCGGACAGCAGATACCCGACAGGTGCGTCCGCATCGAGCCGTTTTACGACGCCGGAAACAAGCTTGTCATGGATGTTTTTCAGAAGAACCGGCATTGGATCATGATGGTAGGGATCTGACGATTCAAATATAGAAGTCAGCCCGGAGACGTCACTCATGTCCCGGTAGCAGAAAAAACTGCCGTCTTTGTAGTAATGTCCCGGCGGAAACGGCATGATCCGTCCGCAGATTTCTGTCAGATTTTTCGGCTCTGAAGCAAATACGACAGAACCGCCGGCTGTATAACCGTAATACAGCGGCCGGATGCCGATTGGGTCGCGGGCGGCAATCAGTGTGTCGCTGCTGCTGTCGTATAAAATCAGCGCAAATTCAGCGTCCAGATGGCGGAACATGTCTGTACCATAACGTGCGTACAGGGGCAGCAGGATTTCACAGTCGCTGTCGCTTTCAAACCGGTATCCTTCTTCTTCGAGCAGTTTTCTGATCGGGCGGAAGCCATAGATCTCACCGTTGCAGACAACGGCGTCTTTTCCCCGGGTGAACGGCTGCATACCGGAAGAAGTCAGTCCCATAATGGAAAGCCGGTTGAATCCCAGGAACCCTCCGTTTTCGGTGCGGATGACACGGGAGTCATCCGGTCCGCGGGATGTTGTGCGTGCGAGCGCATCTTTAAACTGCTGTTCGGACAGGTCGGTGCCTGCATAACCCATAATAGAACACATGGGAAACCTCCTGATTTTGTTTTGTTAATGTGTTTTAAAGCGTAACAACCAGCTGCTCATGACGGAGATCGTGATAGATCCTGCAGCCGCATCTGCTTACATCACAGATTCGGATGACATCCCCGAGCGGCTCCAGTGCCGGAAAGAAATCGCCAAGCAGATTGTCAAATTTCATAAGTTTTTCCGGGTGGTATTGTTTTGTCTGTGTGTTTTCAAAAACGGCAGTGTACAAAATTTCCGCCTCGACGAGATCCTGGAAAATATGGCTGCCGTAAGACAGCTCGGGATTATAGCCTGCCCCTGACTCAGCGACTTCACAGATCACTTCGAATTCACTGATGTCCGAGAAGGCAGTCGGAACACCGAGCTCCGGTGAAGAGGTTCCGATTCTTCCCGGGACAATCAGCATCATGTGCGTATCTGTGTTTCTGAATTTCCAGTTCACATTTCCGATTGCTTTTGCAACCCGGGTTTTTTCCTGGTAGGGCATCTGATAGTAGTAAACAGGATCAACATATACAATCAGATCAAGCCGGATGGTTCTGGAAAGCCCCATGGAGGCGCCTTCGGAAGACAGCAGAATCTGTTCTTCTGTAATTGCTTCCGGGATCCGGACCTCTTTTGTATCCTGAAAAACCTGAAGCGGCCGGCACTGCAGCAGATTGATCACATAATCATTGTTTTCAGAGAGATTCATTGTAAATTCGATGTCTACCGGCTGTTCATATTCTTCCTGAATCAGACGCATCAGTTCCTGCATCTGCTGCATCAGTTCCATGCGGCTGACGAGTCCTTTGCAGGAAATAAACTGGACAGAGCGGTATTCACCGCGCTCACGGAACTGCCGCTCGATTTCATAGTCGTGTTCAAGAAGCGCGTTTTTCAGCCAGCCGGGCAGCTTCGGTTCGATTTGTTTCAGTGTGATCTGTTCCAGTGATCTTATCTCCTTGTTCACGGCTTCGAGCTTCCGCTGTGAGTACTGGTGTTTTTCTGCAATGGATGTTGCAGTGGTCGCTTCCGGCCGGTCGAGATTGACCAGACGCGGGTAAGATCCCTCAGTTCTGTCAACTGCAGACGTTCCAAGTCCCATAACGAGGCGCAGCATTCCGGCAGCCGGATCAAGATCTTTCAGAAACCGGTAGGGACTGTAAGAATAGCCGACACCGGCAGCGCAAGGCATGTAATACTGGTCGTAGTGAGATCCGGAAACACGTTGAACAAGGAGTGCCATCTGCTCATCACGGTCCCCCAGACCGCGCCGCTTCCGGTAATCAAGAGCCGACAGGCTCATGGTACTGGCATAGACCTGCCGGACTGCGTTTTCAAATTCTGCCAGCCGTTCTTCGAGGGTGCCGGTGTTCGCGCAGAAGACAGATTCGTATTTTCCGGCAAAGGCATTTCCGAAACCGTCTTCCAGAATACTGCTGGATCTTACAATGATCGGATCCTGTCCGTAGTATTCCAGCAGATGCGTGAACTGTTTTTCCATGCTCCGGGAGAACTTGCCGGAGAGCAGAAATTCAGCAAAAGCAGCGGCAAGAGAAAAGAATTCTTCTTCTGTACGCTGCCGGACGCGCAGATTCCAGCCGCCGTTTTCGACGATGTAGGAATAGTAGACGTCCGAACCGATAAAATGTGAATCATGCGGTTCCATGATGCGGAAAAGATCCGGCCGCCGGTTTTCGATGATCTTGCGTGCAAGCAGCATGCCGCAGGCCTTTCCGCCGATCATGCCGGTCCCGATCATGTGGCTGCGGACAAAAAAGTAGTCCTCCGGCCTGAAATGCTTTTTGATCATTCTGCGCATTTTTTCATCACGGCTCATCATGATGTCACACATGCGGGAACAAGCGTCAGCGATATCCATACCGTTTTCATGCATTTGTTTTGCAAAATTGAAGAAGCGGTCCCACGCATCCGTGCTCTGTTCATCCCCGGGACGCTGAAAGCGGTTCATAACCTGATAAAAGCGGCTCACCTGAACGCCATCCAGCAGCGGGCGGAAGGCACCGGACTGTCTGTCGTAAAGATGGGGAAGAAACATCGTCTCAGAACTGCGGTTCCAGACTTTTTCCGGCCGAACGTAGGTAATCTGTGGATCGGTTTCTGTGTCAGAGTACACATCCAGAAACAGCTGTGTCGTATCCAGAATTTTCGAAATGGCCGCAAGAGAGTGCCTTCCGCGGATAATCGGGAAAAAGGCGACAGTGTCCAGTTCGAACAGGAACGGGCAGGTGACACGGAAAAAATTGCCCATCATCAGGTCTGTCGCCCATGCTGTCTGCAGTTCTGAGAGGCAGTCAAATACATAGAAAACATCTTTCCCTTCCCGTGCGATCAGATTGTGGATTTCTACCGAGAAATTCTCGAAGCGGTGGGACAGCTCAATCGGAACGGTCTCAATTTCAGGGCGCCCTTCTGTGAGCGGTTCGTGTGATGCAAATCTTACATATATGATTCTGCGCCGGTCCCGGATGGCCTGTTCCAGATAAGGATCCAGAAAAAGATGGAACTCATCCAGGCTGGAGACGCGCCATACAACATTATCTCCGAGCCGGATATTATCGAGCGCCTGATCCATTTCCGGAATGCCGGACTGAACGCGTTCAAATGCTGCCATGTCGGTACCTCCTTTTCCAATCAGGATTGCCGGAATGATCCGAATCAATCCAAACACAGTAAAGAACGGAAGAATTTCAAAATAAAGAAACGGCGCCCTGGAATGAATCCAGAACGCCGTTGTTCTTTCTGACCATATTCTAATGTCCGCTGATAGTGGTGTCAAGTATGCAGAGCCAGACGAATTTTACAGAGAATCATATCCGAATGAAATATCAAGAGCTGAAACATAACTGAAAAGCATTTATGTTGCGGGAGCGCGACACGACAAATATATCAAATAAATATTGCAAGATGTAAAAAATAATGGATTGACATATCAGGGTTCAGGGATTATGCTAGGTTACAGCAAACAAAGGCGTTTGAGGAGTTCTCCGGCCGGGAACTCTTTGGACGCCTTTTCTCTGTGTAATGGATCAGGGCGGCAGCTGTTCTGCCGGAAAGAAAACGCACAATGGAAAGAGCAGGACAGAAAGCGCAGCGGCCTGCAGCACACAGAGCCCACAATAACTAAAAATATACAGACAGGAAGGAATGTTATGAGTAAAAAATCCAAGAAACTGCCGGAAATTTTCGGAAACATGGTATTTGATGAAGTGACAATGAAAGAACGCCTGTCGGCGACGACCTATAAGGCCTGGAAAAAATGTGTTACGGACGGTGCACATCTGGAACTGTCCGCCGCAAATGGCATTGCAGAAGCGATGAAGCAATGGGCAGTTGAGAAGGGTGCGACGCATTACACACACTGGTTCCAGCCGATGACTGGTGTGACCGCAGAGAAGCACGACAGCTTTATCGATCCGGTCGGCGGCGGACGGATTATGATGGATTTTTCCGGAAAAGAGCTGGTAAGGGGCGAGCCGGATGCGTCCTCATTCCCGTCAGGCGGACTTCGCGCAACCTTTGAGGCGCGCGGCTATACTGCATGGGATCCGACATCCTTCGCATTTATCAAGGATCAGTCCCTTTATATTCCGACGATATTCATGTCGTATTCCGGACATTCGCTGGATAAGAAGACACCGCTTCTGAAATCCATGGATGAAGTATCCAAACAGGCGATCCGGATTCTGCGTCTTTTTGGCGATACAGATACGAAGCGCGTTATGGCGCAGTGCGGACCTGAGCAGGAGTATTTCCTGATTGATAAGAAGCTGTTTGCGCAGCGCGAGGACCTGCGTCTGACCGGCAGAACGCTCTTTGGCAACAAGCCGCCGCGCGGGCAGGAACTGGAGGACCATTACTTTGGACAGCTGAAGCCGCGTGTATCTGATTATATGAAGGATCTCGATGATGAACTGTGGCGGGTCGGTGTGCTGTCTAAAACCAAGCACAATGAGGTCGCGCCGTCCCAGCATGAAATGGCGCCGGTCTATTCCAATGCAAACCAGGCGTCGGACCAGAACCAGCTGACAATGGAACTGATGAAGAAAGTTGCGGACCGGCACGGATTCGTCTGCCTGCTGCATGAGAAACCGTTTGCAGGTGTCAATGGATCAGGTAAGCATGACAACTGGTCGCTGGGAACCGATACCGGCAAAAACCTGCTGAGCCCGGGGTCCACCCCGAGCCAGAACGCACAGTTCCTACTGTTCCTTGCGGCGTTTATCAAGGGCGTGGACGAGTATCAGGAAGCACTGCGCTGTACCGTCGCGAGTGCCGGGAATGATCACCGGCTTGGTGCGCAGGAAGCCCCGCCTGCAATTCTTTCCATTTTTCTGGGCGATGAGCTGGATGGTGTTGTGCGTGCAATCATTGAAGAGAAAAGCTTTCAGGAGACGGGCGACCGCACACTGGAGATCGGCATTGATATGATGCCGACCATTCCGCTCGACAACACGGACAGAAACCGGACTTCGCCGATGGCATTTACAGGAAACAAGTTTGAATTCCGCATGCTCGGCTCTTCACAGTCCATATCGGATCCGAACACTGCACTGAACACAATCATGGCAGAGGAACTCCGGCAGTTTGCGGACCAGCTCGAAGAAAGCAGCAACTTCCAGAAGGATCTGCATGAGCTGATCAAGAAAACACTGACGGATCATCAGCGGATTATATTTAACGGAAACGGCTATGACCAGGCATGGGTCGAGGAGGCAGAGCGCCGCGGTCTTGCAAACCTGGTTTCCACAGCCGATGCGCTGCCGTGCTATCTGATGCCGAAAAATGTGGAGCTCTATGAGAAAAACGGTGTCTTTACGGAGGAAGAGCTGCAGGCCAGATACAACATTTTTGTAGAGACCTATTGTGCACAGATCGCAATTGAGGCACACACAATGGATGACATGATCCGCAGAATGATTCTTCCTTCCGTATCCGCATATGCGGCGGAACTCTGCAGAAGAAGCGGAGATCTGAAGGCTGCCGGCGTCCCGGTTGTCTACGAGGCAAAAACCTGTGAGCGGCTGGCGGTGCTGACAGATGCCCTGCTCGATGCCACCGAGAAGCTGGAGGCACATCTTGATGAGGTGCCGGAAGAAGAGACAGCGGCCATGAATTATTATCATGATGTAATTCTGGCGGATATGGCATCGGCAAGGGATGCGGCAGATCAGCTCGAGAGCATTACGGATGAGAAGTACTGGCCGTTCCCGATTTACAGTGAGATGCTGTTTTCTGAGTAGAATGGGGCTTTAAATCACTTGTTTCTATTTACGCCGTCCGACAAAGATGTACCTCGCCTGCTCCGCGGAAACACCATCGAACCACATGCTAAGATTCTGTAAGTGTGCCGCCGATTCGTGGTAGAGGCACACTCATAGCCGGCACACTAACATCATCTAAGCATCCGTTTCTCCGATGTTTCCATGCAAGTCGCGGCGATGGTACATACTTTGCCGTACGGCTTACACAGTGGCACAGACATAGTATTGCACTGTACATTTTAGCAGGTATACAAACGGATACTGTCTTAAGAGACTAAGCAGCATCGATTTCACCTGCGCGTGCGGCCGCACAATATGAAATAATATCGTAAACAGCGGCCGTTCGCAGCGCCGCCAATGTGTAAGCGTGCAGCAAATCATAATTCATACGGACGCGCCTTGCGGAAAAATATCCGGAGAAACTGAGACTTAGTGGAAGTCAGTGCGCGGGCTGAGAGCTTTGCTTATGGCGAACAGGCCGCGCACCTACGGACACTTAGTCCCAGGTTCGATGGGTATTTTGCGGCGCGGACGATGAATATATTTGCTGCGCGCGAACTCATTAAAAGCCCCCTTATAAACCATAGTAGATCTAGGAGCACACCGATGAATAAATATATAAACAAAGAACATGATGCGTGCGGGATCGGCGCGGTTGTGAATATCGACGGCCGGCGTGACCACAGGGTTCTGGATGACGCGCTGACGATCGTCGAGAAGCTGGATCACCGCGCCGGCAAGGATGCGAGCGGGAAGGTCGGCGACGGCGTCGGCATTCTGACGCAGATTTCGCACCGGTTTTTCAAGAAAGCGGCAGCTGCGGCCGGCATCCAGGCGGGCGATGCGGGAGACTACGGAATCGGTATGTTTTTCCTGCCGCAGAACCGTCTGCGCCGCACATTTGCGATCCGCATGTTTGAAGTAATCGCAGAGAAGAACGGACTGGAAGTCCTGGGCTGGCGGGAAGTGCCGGTGCACCCGGAGATCCTCGGGGAACGCGCGCGGGTCTGCATGCCTTACATCGGCCAGTGCTTCATACGCAGGCCGGAGCAGACGGAAAAGGGTTTTGCATTTGACCGGGAATTGTATATCCTGCGCAGGGAGTTTGAGCAGAGTTCTGACAGTCAGCAGGAAGATGCCGCGCAGCAATTTGACAAAACCTACATCTGTTCCCTTTCTTCGAGGACAATTGTTTACAAGGGAATGTTTCTGGTAAAGCAGCTCCGCGCATTTTACGAAGATCTGCAGAGTCCGGATTTTGTGGCTTCGATTGCGATGGTTCACTCGCGGTTTTCGACCAACACGACCCCGAGCTGGGAGCGCGCACATCCGTACCGCATGATCGCCCATAACGGTGAGATCAATACGATCCGGGGCAATGCGGACCGCATGCTGGCCCGCGAAGAGACGATGTCTTCAGAGCTTCTGCGCAGTAAAGATACGATGCTGAAAATCTTTCCGGTGATCAGCGGAACGGGGTCCGATTCCGGCATGCTGGACAATACGCTGGAGTTCATGTATATGAACGGACTGGAGTTGCCATTCTCAGTTATGACGATGATTCCGGAGCCGTGGCGGCACGATGCGGATATGGATGAGAAGAAGCGGGATTTCTATCACTATTATGCCACGATGATGGAGCCCTGGGACGGTCCTGCCGCGATCATTTTCACGGACGGTGAGACAGTGGGCGCGACGCTTGACCGGAACGGCCTGCGTCCCTCACGTTACTATGTCACAAAAGACCGCCGGCTGATCCTTGCCTCAGAGGTCGGTGTGCTGGATCTGCCGCCGGAGCAGATTGTGGAGAAAAAAAGGCTGCAGCCGGGAAAAATGCTTCTGGTGGATACCGTTAAAGGCGAAGTGATTTCCGATGAAGTGTGCAAAAAAGCCTACGCAGAAAAAAATCCGTACGGTGAGTGGCTGAACCGGCATCTGCTGCATCTGGCAGAGCTGCCGATTCCGAACAAAAAAATCCCGATGTATCCGCCGGAGAAGCGTGAGGCACTCTGCAAGGCGTTTGGGTATACCTGGGAGGATGTCCGGGAACTGATTCTTCCGATGGCAGAAAACGGCGCTGAGCCGATTGCATCGATGGGGCATGATATTCCGCTTGCGGCACTTTCCGAGCAGCATCAGAACCTGTTCCATTACTTTAAGCAGCTGTTTGCGCAGGTTACGAATCCGCCGATCGACAGTCTGCGGGAAAAGATCGTCACGGATACGGCGGTGTTTATCGGTTCAGACGGAAATCTGCTGGAGGAAGAGAGCGGCAACTGCCGCGTGCTGGAGATACAGAATCCGATTCTGACAGGCGTAGATCTGATCAAGATCCGTGCGCTGGACAGACAGGGATTCCGTACAGATACGGTCTCCATGCTGTATTACAAAAATACTTCGCTCGCCCACGCGGTTGAGCAGCTGCTGATCAGTGTGGACCGGAGCATCGGTGCCGGGGCAAATATCATCATTTTGTCGGACCGGGGCGTGGATGAAAATCATCTGGCGATTCCGTCGCTGCTGGCGGTCTCGGCGGTGGAACAGCATCTTGTACGGACGAAGAAGCGGACGGCTGTCTCGCTGATTCTTGAGAGCGCGGAGCCCAGAGACGTGCATCAGTGCGCATGTCTGCTGGCATTCGGCGCCCGGGCGATTAACCCGTATCTCGCCCATGAGTGCATCTCGGGCATGATTGATGACGGGACACTGGATAAGGATTATCATACCGCGATTGACGACTACAATATGGCACTGCTGAACGGCGTGGTACATATTGCCGCAAAGATGGGTATTTCCACCCTGCAGTCCTACCAGTCCGCCAAAATATTTGAGGCTGTCGGCATCTGCAAAGATGTCATAGACCGGTATTTTACCGGGATTGAAAGCCGTGTCGGCGGTATCGGTCTCGATGAAATCGGGGCAGGCGTATTGTACCGGCATGATCATGCATTTGACCCGCTGGGACTCGGCCTGGATACGGCACTGGACAGTCTGGGATTTCACAGGCTGCGCAGCGGAACGGACAAGGAAGACCACCTTTACAGTCCGGAAACAATTATTCTGCTGCAGCAGGCGGTCCGTACGGGTGATTATCAGAAATTCAGGCAGTATACCGAGCGGGTGGACAATGAACTGCCGCATACTCTGCGCGGACTGATGCAGTTTGTTCCGCAGCAGGATCCGGTGCCGCTCGAAGAGGTTGAGCCCGCATGTGAAATTGTAAGGCGTTTCAAGACGGGCGCGATGAGTTACGGATCCCTCTCAAGAGAGGCGCATGAGACACTGGCGCTGGCCATGAACCGGATCGGCGGCAAGTCTAATACCGGCGAAGGCGGCGAGGCAGAAGACCGTTTCGGTACGGACCGGAATTCCCGCATCAAGCAGGTTGCCTCCGGACGGTTTGGCGTTACAAGTGCCTACCTGATGAGTGCGGATGAGATCCAGATCAAAATGGCGCAGGGCGCCAAGCCGGGTGAGGGCGGACATCTGCCCGGACGCAAGGTTTATCCCTGGGTCGCAGAAACCAGATATGCGACACCGGGTGTTTCATTAATTTCACCGCCGCCGCATCACGATATTTATTCCATCGAGGATCTGGCGCAGCTGATCTATGATCTGAAAAATGCGAACCGGAAGGCGCGCATCAATGTAAAACTGGTATCGGAGGCGGGTGTCGGCACCATCGCGTGCGGCGTGGCAAAAGCCGGCGCGCAGGTCATTCTGATTTCGGGCTATGACGGCGGAACCGGCGCGGCACCGTTTTCATCGATTCACGGCGCAGGGCTTCCCTGGGAGCTCGGTATCGCCGAGGCGCACCAGGCATTGATTGAAAATGGCCTGCGCGGCCGGGTTGCGCTTGAAACGGACGGAAAGCTGATGAGCGGCCGGGATGTTGCAATCGCCTGTCTTCTGGGGGCCGAGGAATTTGGATTCGCGACGGCGCCGCTTGTATCTGTCGGCTGTATGATGATGCGTGTCTGCAGCAAGGATACCTGCCCGGTCGGCATTGCGACACAGAATGAGACGCTGCGGAAACGATTTACCGGGAAACCGGAATATGTCATTAATTTTATGATGTTTATCGCAGAGCAGCTGCGGGAAATCATGGCCTCACTCGGGTTCCGCACGGTAGAAGAGATGGTTGGCAGAACAGACTGCCTGATGACAAAAGAGCACCAGATCACGGAGCGGGCGGAGCAGATGAATCTCTCCGGAATTCTGAACCGGACCTGTGCAAATGCAGAAATCCGGCATTTTACGCCGGATGAAATCTATCATTTCCATCTGGAACGCACGGTGGATGAACGTGTTCTGCTGCCCTGGCTCTATGCGCACGGCGGCGGGGAAGCTGCCGAGACGGCTGTTGAAATTTCATCGACAGACAGAGCGGTGGGTACCATTCTGGGCTCTGAAGTGACAAAGATATATGGCAATTCCCTTCCGGATGACACGTATACAGTACACTGCAGCGGCGGCTGCGGTCAGTCATTCGGCGCCTTTTTGCCGCATGGCATCACGCTGGATGTAGAGGGCGATGCAAATGACGGTTTCGGCAAGGGACTGTGCGGCGGAAAGCTGATTCTGCGCACACCGGCAGGCAGCAGATTTGCAGCAGATGAAAACATCATCGCCGGAAATGTGGCGCTATACGGCGCAACCGGCGGCACCGCATATATTAATGGCGTGGCCGGGGAGCGGTTCTGTGTCAGAAACTCCGGCGCCACAGCGGTTGCCGAGGGATGCGGCGACCACGGACTGGAATATATGACCGGCGGACGTGCCGTGATTCTTGGAAGGACAGGAAAGAACTTTGCGGCCGGCATGAGCGGCGGTGTGGCGTATGTACTGGATGTGGATCACAGCCTGTACCGGAAGATGAACCGGGATATGGCGCCGCCGGAAGAACTGCAGGATAAATATGACATTCAGGAGCTGCAGGAGATCCTGCGCGACTACCATGCCGCGACCGGGTCAGAGAAGGCAGCGGAAATATTGAAAGATTTTGACCGCTTCCTTCCGCATTTTAAGAAAATCGTGCCGGAGGAATACCAGCGGATGACAGCGGCAATCGGAAGATTTGAGGAGCAGGGGCTCTCACATGAAAATGCAGTGAATGAAGCATTTCATGCAGTGATCGGGCGGCAGTAAAGATCACTGAGGCGATCTTAAATAATAAGGAGCAGAAGTATGGGTAAGGAAACAGGCTTTCTGGAATATGAGCGCGCGGATAACTGTGCAGCCGACGCACTTGACAGAATCCGGAATTTCGACGAATTCAAGAGAGCGCTGGATGCAGATGCCAGACGGCGACAGGGCGCCAGATGTATGAACTGCGGTGTCCCGCTTTGTCAGTCTGCCATGCGGCTTTCCGGTATGGTGACGGGATGTCCGCTCCACAATCTGATTCCGGAGTGGAATGACGAGATTTACCGGGGACATGAGGATCAGGCGCTGGCGCGCCTTCTGAAGACGAGCAATTTCCCGGAGTTCACCGGACGTGTCTGCCCGGCGCTCTGTGAAAAGGCATGTGTTTGCGGTCTGCATGATGACCCGGTGACGGTGCACGACAATGAGCTGTATATCATTGAGCGGGCGTTTGCGGAAGGACGTATGCAGCCGCGCATGACGAAAAACAGGAGCGGGAAAAAGGTGGCTGTCGTCGGCAGCGGCCCCTCGGGACTCGCCGTGGCGGATCAGCTCTCTCACAGGGGACACGACGTGACCGTATTTGAGCGGGATGACCGGATCGGCGGTCTTCTGATGTACGGGATTCCCAACATGAAACTTGATAAACGCGTGATCGCCAGACGGCAGCAGCTCATGGAGGCGGAGGGCGTGACATTCCGGACCGGCGTGGATATCGGACGGGATCTTAAGCCGCAGGAACTGCTGGATCAGTTCGACGCCGTAGCACTTTGTACCGGCGCCAAGAACCCGCGTCCGCTGCAGGTGGATGGAATGGACGAAGGACTGAAAGGCGTATTCTATGCTGTCGATTTTCTGAAAATGGTCACGAAATCAGTGGTAAAAAAACCCGCCGGGCGAAAGAATGTAAAAACGCAGCCGTCGGCTGATCCTGCCGCATTGGTGAAGGGAAAACACGTCATCGTACTTGGCGGCGGTGACACGGGAAATGACTGTGTCGGGTCGGTGATCCGGCTCGGATGCAAGTCGGTGACACAGCTTGAGATGATGCCGCAGCCGCCTGCAGAGCGTCTGGAAAGCAATCCGTGGCCGGAGTGGCCGAAGGTGCTGAAGACAGATTACGGCCAGGAGGAGGCCATCGCACTGTTCGGAAAGGATCCGCGCATTTATACCACTACCGTAAAAGCTCTGCATGGAAAAGGCGGAAAGCTGAAATCGGCGGAGATTGTGCAGGTGGGATTTGAGAAGGGAAAACTGGTTTATAAAGAAGGAACAGAAAAAACCATTCCCTGTGATCTGCTGCTGATTGCGGCAGGCTTTATCGGATGCCAGCCTTATACGGCGGAGGCGTTCGGTGTGGAACTGACAGGGCGCGGGACAACCGCGACAGCTGAGGGAAGCTACCGCACAAACGTCGAAAAGGTATTTACGGCAGGTGATATGCACCGGGGCCAGTCGCTCGTTGTGTGGGCGATCGCTGAGGGACGCGGCTGCGCACTGGAGATCGACCGGTACCTGATGGGGTATACGGATATGGATGTGTGAGGGGAATTGCTCATTAAAAATATGCAGATTGAATCTGCGTATATTGTAGGAGCCGGAAAGGAAGATGCGGATATGGAGGAGCAATTCCTGTGGATGGATAAGAGAATGGATGCCCGGCAGGGTGTTCGCGAGGAGTGCGGCGTTTTCGGCGCATTTGATGTGGAAGGACATGATGTGGCGCCGCTGGTGTATTATGGCCTGATGGCACTGCAGCACCGCGGACAGGAGGCCTGCGGGATTGCTGTTTCGGATACGGCAGGGCCGCGCGATGCGATTTTCCGGAAGAAGGATCTGGGACTGGTGAGTGAAGTGCTGCAGGATGCGGCTGCCGGTGAGATGCACGGGAATCTGGCTGTCGGACATGTGCGGTATTCAACAACGGGTGCCTCGACCAGAGAGAATGCACAGCCGCTGGTACTGCATTATCTGAAGGGGGCGCTTGCGCTTGCGCATAACGGGAATCTGGTCAATACGAATGCACTGCGGGACGAGCTGGCATATAGCGGAGCCATTTTTCAGACGACGACAGATTCTGAGCTGATCGCCTATCTGATTGCGCGCGAGCGGGTCCGGACGGGGAGTATTGAAGCAGCCGCAGCGGCGGCGGCAAAAAAGCTGAAAGGCGGTTTTTCGCTGGTGATCAAGAGTCCGCGGAAGCTGATTGCAATGCGAGACCCGCTGGGGCTGAAACCGCTGTGTATCGGAAAAACCGGGAGCTGCTATGTGGCAGCTTCTGAGAGCTGTGCGCTGGATGCGGTCGGTGCAGAGATGATCCGCGATGTACTGCCGGGGGAGATCCTGACAATCACGGCAGAAGGAATCCATTCGGACCGCACTTTGCTGCAGAAGAAGCATGCAAAATGTGTGTTTGAGTGGATCTATTTTGCGCGGCTGGACAGCTGCATTGACGGAATCAGTGTGCTGGAAGCCCGCAGGCGCGCCGGAAGATTTCTGGCCCGCGTCAACAAAGCAGAGGCGGATCTTGTGACGGGCGTGCCGGACTCGGGGCTTGCGGCAGCGGAAGGATATGCACTTGAAAGCGGCCTTCCGTTCGGCCTGGCGTTTCATAAGAACAGTTACATTGGCAGGACGTTCATTCGTCCCTCGCAGGAGGCCAGATCCAGCGGCGTCCGTATGAAGTTGTCTGTGCTGAAACCGGCCGTTGCGGGAAAACGGCTGGTTCTGGTGGACGATTCGATTGTCCGCGGCACTACCATGAAGAATCTGATCCGGATGCTCCGGACTGCGGGTGCAAAAGAGGTGCATGTCCGGATTAGTGCGCCGCCCTTCCTGTATCCCTGCTACTACGGGACAGATGTGCCAACGGAAAAACAGCTGATCGCCTCCTCGCACTCAGAAGAGGAGATCCGGCTTATGCTGGGCGCAGATTCTCTGGCGTATCTTGATGTAAAGCATTTGCCGGAAATGGCCGGGACAGATGAAATCTGTGCAGCATGTTTTCTGGGAACATATCCGACAGAACTGCCGGAAGTATAAGATCTGGCCACATTTAATATATCAAACAAATATAACCAAAAGACCACAAAAACATATTGACATGACATCGTGATTGTAGTATGCTGTAGCAGGAACGAACAAAGGCGTTTGGGAGAAGCAGATCGATGCTTCGTCCGCACCTTTGTTCTTTTTTATCTGTGCGGGAGTGAAAACTCCGCGCATCTACATATGGCAAGGGCGCCGTTCTGGAAATGCAGGTTTCCGGAGACGGCGCCTCTTTTGTTTACAGAGGGAGGCTATTCATAATGACACAGGAAATTTTGCAGGCAATCAGCGGGGAGGTTTACGGCGTATGGTTCCTGATCGGAGCCGCGCTGGTATTCTGGATGCAGGCCGGCTTCGCAATGGTCGAGGCCGGATTTACAAGAGCCAAAAATACAGGCAATATTTTGATGAAGAACCTGATGGATTTCTGCATCGGAACGGTTATGTTTATTCTGATCGGCTTCGGGCTGTTTCTGGGCGAGGATCTGATCGGAATGATCGGAAAACCCGGCTTTGATATATTTACGGATTATGCGAATTTTGACTGGTCAAACTTCGTATTTAACCTGGTCTTCTGCGCGACCACGGCGACCATTGTTTCGGGTGCAGTCGCAGAGCGGACAAAATTCCTGTCCTACTGTGCATATTCGGCAGTGATCTCCGCAATTATCTACCCGGTTGAGGCACACTGGACCTGGGGCGGCGGCTGGCTCGCACAGATGGGATTTCACGATTTCGCAGGATCCAACTGTATCCACATGGTCGGCGGCATATGTGCTCTGATCGGCGCATACATGGTCGGGCCGCGTATCGGAAAGTTTTCCAGAAACAAAAACGGTGAGATTGTAAAAGTCAATGCGTTTCCGGGACACAACCTGCCGCTCGGATGCCTCGGCGTCTTTATACTGTGGCTCGGCTGGTACGGATTCAACGGTGCGGCTGCTGTCTCGACTGCCGAGCTGGGATCCATTTTTGTGACAACAACGATTGCCCCGGCTGTCGCGACAGTTGTCTGTATGGTATATACCTGGATCAGTTTCGGGAAACCCGATGTTTCTATGAGTCTCAACGCGTCGCTGGCAGGTCTTGTTGCAATTACGGCGCCCTGCGATGTCTGCGATGCGTTCGGCGCCATTGTGATCGGTACCGTCGCAGGATTCCTGGTGGTATTCGGCGTATGGCTGCTGGATCATAAGCTCCGGATCGACGACCCGGTCGGTGCGGTGGCGGTTCACTGCCTGAACGGTATCTGGGGAACCATTGCGGTCGGACTCTTTGCGACAGAGAGTGCACCGGCTTTTGCCCGCGGAATCGGCGACGGTGTGACATTCGGTGCAAACCAGATCGCAGGAGAAGGTCTGTTTTACGGCGGCGGTTTCCATCAACTCGGTCTGCAGATGATCGGATTGTTATCAACCATGGCATGGGCTGCCGTGACAATTGCGATTACATTTGCTGTTATTAAAGCAATTATGGGCCTTCGCGTAACGGAAGAAGAGGAAATCCTCGGACTTGACCGCACAGAGCACGGTCTTCCGTCCGCTTATGCTGGATTTAACATCGTCGATCTTTCGACCGGTATGGAGATCAATGAAAATACAGCCCTCGGTCAGAGCGATTATGATCTGGCAAGTCAGCTGATCCGCGATACAGCTGTGCAGGTTGTCCGCACAGATACCGTGGGACAGATACAGACAGCAGGTGCTGCATCTGCATTGTCAGACGGACAGGCTGCAGCTGCACTGCCGGGGCAGGAAGGATCCGGCCAGAACGCGGCGGCACAGATGGCGGTTGTTCCGGCAGAAGCGATTCAGGCCGCCGTACACACCGGCATGTACAAGGTCTCGATTATAGCAAACCACTCGCGGTATGAAATCCTCAGAGAGGCCCTCAATGATCTGGGCGTGACCGGCATGACCGTCACCCAGGTAATGGGCTGCGGCATCCAGCATGGCGCAGGTGAGAAATACCGCGGCATCGAGCTTGACGCAAACGTGCTTCCGAAGATGAAGGTCGAGGTTATTGTCGGTAATATACCGGTCGACAGGGTAATCGAGGCCGCGAAGCGCGCACTCTATACCGGACATCTCGGCGACGGTAAGATCTTTGTTTATGATGTTCAGCGTGTCATCAAGGTGCGCACGGGCGAGGAGGATCTCGAGGCGCTGAAGGATGTCGAGTAAGTAACAGCGCGGGGAATCACGCCAGACATTTTGCAGCATATCAAATAATAATAACAGACGCATCAGATATTTACATCGGACATAAAATGCGCTAAAATCGTTTCGAAAATAGATTGATTTGGAACGATTGAGGTGGCAAAGGGGTCAGTTTTGATCCTTTTGTCACCTCTTTTTGCGGAGAAAGGAAAGCTATGGAAGCCTATTTGATTCTTTCCGACGGAACGACTTTCCGGGGAAGTGCCATCGGTGCAGTGAAGGAAGTTATTTCGGAAGTTGTTTTTAATACATCCATGACCGGTTACCAGGAAGTTCTGACGGATCCCTCGTATGCAGGACAGGCGGTGACAATGACCTATCCGCTGATCGGAAATTATGGCATCTGCAGGGAGGATATGGAGTCGTACAGAGCGTGGCCGGACGCATTTCTGGTGCGGGAGCTGACCCAGGTGCCCGGGAACTGGCGTGCGGAGAATACGATTCAGAATTTTCTGACACAGCAGGGGATTCCGGGGATTGCCGGCCTGGATACCCGGGCGTTGACGCGGCATCTGCGCAGCAGCGGCACAATGAACGGCTGTATTACAACAAAATGGTATACCGGAATCGAAAAAGAGAAGCTTCTCGAAAAGATCCGCAGCTATTCTGTCCGCGGCGTGGTAAAGAGAACAACCGCAGCCGGGATTCTGCATCCGGAACCGGAAGAGAAAGATGCTGTCAGGAGCGAGGGCGGCAGAGAAGCGCAGAAGCTTTCTTCCGGCAGAGTGACGGCACGCTGCGAGAAAAAATTTCGCGTGGCACTCCTGGATGTCGGTGCAAAGAAAAGCATTCAGAATGCACTGATGCAGCTGGGCTGTGACGTGACGGTTTATCCGTCTGATACCGCGCCGGAACGGATTCTGGCCGACAGGCCGGACGGCATTCTGATTTCGAATGGTCCCGGAGACCCGAAGGAGGATCCCGCACTGATCCGGAATGTGCGCGTGCTGGGAGACGCCGGCGTACCGGTTTTTGCGATCTGTCTCGGCCATCAGCTGATGGCACTGGCGATGGGTGCAGACACCTTCCGCCTGAAATACGGCCACCGGGGCGGCAACCATCCGGTGAAGGATCTGCAGACGGGCCGCGTCTATATTACTTCGCAGAACCACGGTTATGCGGTAGATCCCGACAGCATGGATCCCGCAGTCGCCCGGGAGGCGTTCCGGAATGTCAACGACGGCACGAATGAGGGATGGCGGTATCTTGACCGGCCTGTTATGACGGTGCAGTTTCATCCGGAGGCAAGTCCCGGCCCGCGGGATTCCGGATATCTGTTTAAGAATTTTATCGAAATGATGGAGGAAAAACATGCGTGATGCAGGTATACAGAAGGTTCTGGTAATCGGCTCCGGACCGATCGTAATCGGGCAGGCGGCGGAATTTGATTACGCCGGCACACAGGCCTGCCGCGCGCTGCGCGAAGAAGGCGTCGAAGTTGTTTTGCTGAATTCCAATCCTGCGACGATCATGACCGACGGCGATATTGCGGATCACGTGTATATTGAGCCGCTGACGCCGGAGGTGCTGAAAGCGCTGGTATTGAAAGAAAAGCCGGATGCTATCCTGCCGACCCTCGGCGGTCAGGCCGGGCTGAATCTGGCGATGACCCTGGAAGAAGAGGGATTTCTGGAGAAACATCACGTCCGCCTTGCGGGAACGACGGCGCTGACCATTAAGAAGGCGGAAGACCGCCTGCTTTTTAAAGAGACGATGGAGAAGATCGGAGAACCGGTCGCCGCATCGGAAATCGTGCATTCCGTGGAGGAGGGCCTGCGTGCAGCCGGAAAGATCGGCTATCCGGTTGTCCTGCGGCCGGCTTATACACTGGGCGGATCCGGCGGCGGCATCGCACAGACGGAAGAGATGTGCAGAGAAATTCTGGAAAACGGCCTGAGACTGTCTCGGGTGCATGAAGTACTGGTGGAGCAGTCGATCGCCGGCTGGAAGGAAATCGAATATGAAGTAATGCGCGACGGTGCGGGCAATGTGATTACGGTCTGCAATATGGAAAATCTGGATCCGGTGGGAATCCATACCGGTGACTCGATTGTTGTCGCACCCTCTCAGACGCTTTCAGATAAGGAATACCAGATGCTGCGGTCATCAGCGCTGTCTATTATCACGGAGTTGGAAATTACCGGCGGGTGCAACGTCCAGTTTGCCCTGAATCCAGTGAGTTTTGAATACTGTGTAATTGAGGTCAACCCCCGCGTCTCGCGGTCATCAGCGCTTGCTTCGAAGGCGACCGGCTACCCGATTGCGCGGGTGGCAGCCAAGATTGCGCTGGGTTACACCCTGGATGAAATCAAAAATGCCGTGACCGGCAAGACGACAGCCTGTTTTGAGCCGGTGATCGATTACTGTGTGGTTAAAATGCCGCGCCTTCCGTTTGATAAATTTACCACAGCAGAGCATCTGCTCGGGACACAGATGAAGGCAACCGGGGAAGTGATGGCTATCAGCGGGAACTTTGAAAGTGCTCTGATGAAAGCAATCCGCTCACTGGAGCAGCATGTAGACAGTCTGCTTTCCTATGATTACACATCGTTTGATGACCGGGAACTGCGGCAGCTGCTCCTTGCGGCAGATGACAGGCGGATCTGGGCGCTGGCCGAAGCACTGCGCCGCGGATACAGCACTTCAGATCTGCATGATCTGACGATGATAGATACGTGGTTCATCGGCAAGCTGCAGAATCTTGTGGAAATGGAGTACCGGCTGCGGACAGAGCCGCTGCTTATCCGGCAGACAGAAGCGGATGGCGCCGGTGAACTCCGCCTGATCAATCAGCCGCTGCTCAAAGCGGCAAAGCAGATGGAATTTCCGGACTGTGTGATTGCCCGGCTGGCGGGCATGCAGGAGGCGGAAGTCCGCGGGATGTGTCAGAAGACAGATCTGAAGGCTGCTTTTAAAATGGTCGACACCTGTGCGGCGGAATTTGATGCCGAGACACCGTATTTCTATTCCGTCTGCGGAATGGAGGACGAGGCGGCTTCGTATATTAGCGGGCGGACTGCTGCGGAAGGTCCCCGCAAAAAGGTACTTGTCCTGGGTTCCGGACCGATCCGAATCGGACAGGGAATTGAATTTGACTACTGCTCCGTTCACGCCGCATGGGCATTCAGTCAGGCGGGCTGGGAGACCATTATCATCAACAACAATCCAGAGACCGTTTCGACGGATTTCGATATCGCCGACCGCCTGTATTTTGAGCCGCTGACCCCGGAGGATGTGAGAAATATTGTGGAACTTGAGCATCCGGACGGCGCGGTGGTACAGTTTGGCGGCCAGACGGCCATCGGTCTGACAGAGGCGCTGCTGAAAATGGGGGTACCCATTCTGGGAACGCAGCCGGATGACATTGATGCAGCAGAGGACCGGGAGCGGTTTGATGCGATTCTGCAGGAGACCGGAATCCGCAGACCGCCGGGCAGGACCGTGTTTACTGCAGAGGAAGCAAAGGAAGCCGCATGTGAACTGGGTTATCCGGTGCTTGTCAGGCCGTCCTATGTACTCGGCGGACAGGGCATGCGGATTGCCGTCAGTGCGGAAGATATTGATGTATTTATCGGCGAGATCAATCAGATCGAGCAGGAGCATCCGATTCTGGTGGACCGGTACATCAGGGGAACAGAGCTGGAGGTGGACGCCATCTGTGACGGAACGGATATCCTGATCCCGGGAATTATGGAGCACATTGAGCGCACGGGCATCCATTCAGGAGATTCGATCTCGGTCTACCCGCCCCGTTCACTCCCGCAGCAGGTGAAAGAAACCATTATCAGTTATACAGAAAAGCTGGCGGCTGCGCTGCACGTGACAGGCATGATCAATATTCAGTTCATCGCTGACGGGGAAGATGTCTACATCATTGAGGTAAATCCGCGCTCCTCCAGAACGGTGCCGTATATTTCGAAAGTTACGGGTATTCCGGTGATTCCACTCGCAGCGGGCGTGATCTGCGGAAAAACGATCCGGGAGATGGGATTTCAGCCCGGTCTGCAGCAGGAGGCGCCGCGTTATGCAGTAAAAATGCCGGTATTTTCATTCGAAAAAATCACCGGTGCAGATATTGCCCTGGGTCCGGAGATGAAATCAACAGGAGAGTGTCTCGGTGTTTCCGCAAATTTCCATGAAGCGCTGTTTAAGGCCTTTCAGGGCGCAGGCTATCATCTGCCGCATTACAAAAATATGGTCATGAGCGTGCGGGATGATGCACAGCAGGAAATGATCCCGGTCGCGCGGCGTTTCGCCGCGCTGGGATACCGGATCTTCGCGACACACGGCACGTTTCAGGCACTGCAGGAGGGCGGCGTCCCGTGTCTGCAGGTGCGCAAAGTGGAACAGGAATCTCCGAATATTCTGGATCTGGTACTCGGGCATGAGCTGGATCTTGTGATCGATATTCCTGAGGAGGGTGCGGCGGCATCCCGCGATGGTTTTCAGATCCGCCGCTGTGCCGTTGAGACAGGCGTGCATGTCATCACAGCGATAGATACGGCTGCGGCGCTGGTCACTTCGATGGAGGATGAGACGCCGCAGGGCGGACAGGAACCGGTCTGGGAGCTGACGGATCTGGCAGTGAGCGCCGGCCGGAACGGCGCGGAGACATTGAAACCCTCCACTGAGTCAAGTTTGATACAATACCCAGCGCCTGTAGAGGCGGGGGATTCCCCCATCTGAGCTGAAAGCTGCACGAAAAACTATAACAGCAGCCGCAGGATGGGTAGAAAGCAGGAGGAAAACCGCATGCAGAAAAAGAGAATGGTGATTGCGCTGGGACACAAGGATCTCGGCTTTAATCTGCCGGAACAGTACCGCGCCGTACAGAAAACCGCAAAACTGATCACAGCATTTGTCAGGAAGGGGTATCAGATTGCGATTGTTTTTTCCAATGCGCCGCAGGTCGGGATGATTCATACGGCAATGTCGGATCTCGCGCGGCGTTATCCGGAGCAGTACACAAAGACGCCGCTGGCGGTCTGTTCTGCAATGAGCCAGGGACTGATCGGCTACGATCTGCAGAATGCACTTCAGGCGGAACTGGCTGCGAACGGGATCAGCAGGACAGTATCTACAATTCTGACGCAGGTACAGGCAGATCCTTATGACGAGCAGTTTTATGCGCCGTCCAAGAAGGTCGGAAAGCAGATGTCCCGGGAGGAAGCAGAGGAAGAAGAGCGAAACGGCAATCAGACGGCAGAGATCCGGCCGGGCGTCTTTATGCGCGTTGTTCCCTCGCCCATTCCACAGAGCATTATAGAAATTGATGCGATCCGGGCACTGCTGAATCAGGATCAGATTGTGCTTGCGTGCGGAGGCGGCGGAATTCCCGTGATCCGGCAGGGTACACAGCTGCGCGGCGCGGCAGCAGTAATTGAAAAGGATCTGACGGCAGGTCTGCTTGCGCGGGAAGTGAACGCAGATCTGCTGCTGATTACGACAGCCGTTGAGCAGGTTTCCCTGCATTTCGGAAAACCGGAAGCAAAGGCGCTTTCTCATATGACAACAGAAGAAGCGCGGCAGTATATCAGCGAGGGACATTTTGAATTCCGGTCCATGCTTCCGAAGGTTGAGGCAGCCGTGGATTTCGTAGAGTCGGGTATTGGAAGGCGTGCGATTATCACGACAATGGAACAGGCGCTGCTGGCAGAAGCAGGTGAAGCGGGGACGAGCATTTCCTGACACTGCCTTCAGAAGAGAATCTATATGCATGCTGAAAGTTGAGCCTGGGGCAAAATGAAGTTGGACGCAGTGGAACAGTCCCCCCGCTTCAGACGTGCAGAACATCAGGCGGTGGGTTTGAACGAAGGAAAAATATCTGTAAAGAGATGAAAATAAACCGGAAATAATAAGGAGGAGCAGCATGGCAGCGTATACAGAAAACGATATTATGCAGATTGTCAGGGAAGAGGATATCAAATTTATCCGTCTGCAGTTTGTTGATTTTTTCGGGGATCTGAAAAATATTGCGATTACAGCCGGACAGCTTCCAAAGGCATTTGCCGGAAAATGCTGCATCGACGGCTTTCATATCCGCGGGATGGAGGCCATCGGCCGCAATGTGATTCATCTCGAGCCGGATCTGGACACGTTTGCAATTCTGCCGTGGCGTCCGTCTCACGGAAGAGTTGCACGTTTTCTTTGCAGGCTGACAGATGAAAACGGGCACCAGCTGCGGGAGAGCTCGCGGTATATTCTGCGCAGCGTCATGAAGCGTGCGGCAGATCTGGGATATACATTTGATCTGAATCCGCGCTGCGAGTTTTTCCTGTTTCTCAATGATGAGAACGGCAATCCGACAACGCACACAGGAGAGTGCGCGGGTTACCTTGATGTGGCGCCGATGGACCGCGGGGAAAATGCGCGCCGCGATGTTATCCTGACGCTTGAAGAAATGGGATTCGAGATTGAGTCCTCCTATCATGAGAACTCGCCGGGCCAGCATGCGGTGGAATTCCGCCAGGCCGAGGGAATCCGTGTCGCGGACCAGATCGTGACATTCCGGTCGACGGTCCGCATGGTGGCAGAGCGGCACGGCATGCACGCAACATTTATGCCGAAGCCGCGTACAGATCTCATGGGTTCTGCGATGTCGATCCGCATTACTGCATCAAAAGACGGGAAGGATCTTTTTTCAGCGGAAAGCGGAGATCCGGCAGCTGGCGCAGAGAAATCCTGGTACAGCAGCGGGGCAGCACAGTTTACGGCAGGATTGCTGGCGCACCAGAGAAGTATCGCCGCGTTCTCGAATCCGCTGATCAATTCCTATAAGCGGCTGAAGGCGAATTTCCATGCGCCGACAGAGCTGTTCTGGTCAGCTTCCGACTATTACGCGCCGGTCAGACTGCTCCGGGATGAGAGCGGGAAGGTGCAGATTGAATGGAAGCTGCCGGACGGTGCGGCCAATCCGTATCTGACAATTGCCATGGCCGTGGCAGCCGGCATGGAAGGAATCGAACGCGGCAGAGAACTGCCGGAAGAGGGGTTCAGGACAGGTCTTCTGCCGGCTACGCTGCGGGAGTCTGTTCAGGCGTTTGAAGAAGACGCATTCCTCAGAAGTGTGTGTACCGACGCCTATGCGCAAATGTACATCCGGGAAAAAATGAAAGAGTGGGAGCGGTATTCCAGAGAAGTCACGGACTGGGAAATCAATGAGTATCTTCGGAGAATCTAAAGAGACGGGAGGTGCTGGATGGGCATTTTGATTATTGCCTTTCCCGAGTCCCGGCAGAAAACGGCAGCCAGAATTGAAGAGATCCTGACCGGACACGGATTCCGGGAGATTGTACGTGTCAGGACGGGATCCGAAGCGCTGCGCAAGATGGGGAGACTGAAGGGCGGTATTCTGATTTGCCCGAAACGTCTTCCGGACCTGTATTATACAGAACTGCTGGAATACCTGCCGCCGCATTTTGAGATGCTGCTGTTGATCGGCGAAAAAGACCTGCAGCACACACCGCTCTCCGGCTTATATACAGACAGCATAGTAACACTTCAGATGCCGGTCAAAGTCCATGCATTTATCGAGACGGTAAGGATGATGGACGCGGCATCCGCTGCGCACAGAATCGAACGTCTCCGGCGGGATACCGGAAGCACACGGGATCCGCGGGATGAAAATTATATCCGGAATGCCAAAGAGGTGCTGATGCAGCGGAGGCATATGACAGAGGAACAGGCACATAAATATTTACAGAAAGAAAGTATGGATACCGGCAGAAAACTGGTGGAGTCCGCACAGATGATTCTTCTGATGGAATTCATGCAGCGTACCCTGTGACTGCCGGCAATGAGGGGACTATTTTAAGGAGAATATAAAAATGGCGATGAAATATATATTTGTGACAGGCGGCGTTGTTTCCGGTCTCGGAAAGGGAATCACGGCGGCTTCGCTCGGCCGTCTGCTGAAGGCGCGCGGTTATCACGTGACCATGCAGAAGCTGGATCCATATCTGAACATTGACCCGGGGACCATGAATCCGATTCAGCACGGGGAGGTTTTTGTGACGGATGACGGAACTGAGACGGACCTGGATCTGGGCCACTATGAGCGGTTTATTGACGAAAATCTGAACCGGAATTCCAATGTGACCTCGGGAAAGATCTACGAGACAGTCCTGCAGAAAGAGCGTGACGGCGCCTACGGCGGCGGAACGGTACAGGTTATCCCGCATGTCACCAATGAAATCATCAGCCGGTTTTACAGCGCGCCGGATGCGAGAGATGAAGTTCACATTGCCATGATTGAAGTCGGCGGGACGGTCGGTGATATAGAATCGCAGCCCTATCTGGAGGCGATCCGTCAGTTTCAGCATTCCATGGGACATGAAAATGTAATGCTGATCCTGGTTTCGCTGGTGCCCTATCTGCGATGCTCGCAGGAACTGAAGACGAAGCCGACACAGGCGGCCGTGAAAACCATGCAGGGCATGGGACTTCAGCCGGATGTGATTGTCTGCCGGACGGAGGAGAAACTGCCACAGGATGTGCGGGAGAAAGTTGCGCTGTTTTGTAATGTGGACTGCCGCTATGTTATGGAAAACAGAGACCTGAAGTATCTCTACGAGGCCCCGCTGGCCCTGGAGGCAGAGAACCTTGCCGGGGCGGCGTGTGAGATCCTGCAGATCCCCTGCCCGGAACCGGATCTTGTTGACTGGCGGAACATGGTCCGTGCACTGTATCATCCGGAGAAGACCGTCCGGATTGCACTGGTCGGAAAATACACGAAGCTGCATGACGCATACTTAAGCGTAGTGGAAGCCCTGAAGCATGCCGGTACGGCAAACCGGGCTGCAGTGGAGATCTGCTGGATCGAATCAGAAGAGGTAACCGATGATTCGGCGGCAGAACTTTTTTCCGGTATGGACGGCATGATCGTGCCGGGCGGGTTCGGGGAGCGCGGCATACCGGGCATCATCCGTGCCATTCAATATGCGCGCGAGAATCGTCTTCCGTTTCTGGGCATCTGCCTGGGCATGCAGCTTGCCTGCATTGAATTTGCGCGGCACGCAGCCGGTCTTCCGGATGCCGATTCTGTAGAATTCACCCCGGATACGCCGGATCCGGTGATTCATCTTCTGCCGGATCAGACAGGAGCCATGCCGATCGGCGGCACGCTCCGCCTGGGCAGTTATCCGTGTGTTCTGGCGGAACAATCCATGCTGCAAAGGCTGTACGGCCGGACAGAAATAACAGAGCGACACCGTCACCGCTATGAATTTAACAACCGGTACCGCAAAGTTCTGGAGGATCAGGGTCTCTTCTTCAGCGGTATTTCGCCGGACGGAAAGATTGTGGAAATGATGGAACTGCCGGGGCATCCGTATTTTACAGCAACACAGGCACATCCGGAATTCAAGTCACGTCCCAACAGGCCGCATCCGCTTTTTGACGGACTGATTCGCGCGGCCGCTGCAAAATATTCGCAAATTTCATAGGAACAGACAGAAATAAATGGTATACTGATCATGTTGGATAATAATCTTAAGCGGAAGCTGAGTCCCGCGGGGATGGGACTTGAACGCTGAAGACGAGGAGGCAATTCATGGCACAGAATATATTTACAAATGATATCATTATTTCCTGGCTGCAGTATTTTGCACAGAACACGACAATTGACCTTGAGCGCGTCAAGATGCTCGACATCACGCGGAAAAATAAAAACGTCATTCCGACCGTAGAGGCGAACAAAGCGACACTGGTCTTCACAGAAGCCGGTGACAAAGATATTTTCTACCGCATGTGGAATGCGGGTCTTGGCGAGTGCGAAGTCTGGTATAACGAGGGATCAGATCCTTCCGGTCCGATTAAGCATGATCTTCTGAAAGATATGATCGACCGCGGCATCAACGCATCTGCGGGCATGCTGATTCTCAATGAAAATGCGCGCAACACCTATAAGATCGGCATGGACAACGACAGCTTCCGCCGCGGCTCTGTCCGCTATGTCGGCAGTGAGATCCGCGCGGTCATCCTGAACAAAATCCAGGTCGGCCAGCAGGATGAAATCATGGTCATCAGTGGCGAGAGTATCGCGATCGAGGCGGCGCTGATCGCGACAGAAGGCACCATCATCGCAGTAGAATACAACGGTGACGACCGTGCGACCATCGAGGAAAACATCGAGCACTTCGGTCTGCACAACATCGAGGTCATCGATCACGTCGACGAGGAGAGCATGAAGGACCTTCCGGTTCCGTCACTCGTCTTTATGGTGGCGTCCGCCAGCATGGAGCAGGAGCTGGACCTTCTGACAAAGCTGAACCCGAATATCAACGTCGTTGTCTACACACTGGACTTCACAGTGGCTGCAAACATCGACAGCGTATTTGAGAAATACGGCATCACAGACAAAGAGGTTATACAGGTGGCAGTCTCCAAGCTGAATGCAAAGAATGCATTTGAGCAGCAGCCGGCACCGTGGATTATTTCCGGTAAGGCTGCGCGGGCGTAACGCGTTTTTCTTGAGGGACCGGGTATGGATATTTCTCTTCTTGCTCAGGTAGAATTCGCCGAAGAGAACCGTCCCTTGTCTCCTGCGGAAGGATGAAATAAGGAAAAGACAGAGATGAAACATCTTCGTGGAAATATCAGAAGATTTGCGGGGCTGCTGCTGGCAGTCCTGCTTTTGGCAGGATTAATACCGCTGGCAGGGTGCGGCAGCAGCAAGGACGCTGCCGGTACGCAGAGTGCGGCTCTTTCTGTAAGTGAAAGTACGTCCGTGGCAGGCGGCAGTACTTCTGCAGAAACCAGAGGTGTGTCAGATGGAGGTTCGTTCGCGTCAGAGAGCAATGTGTCAGATGGCAGTACGGCCGTCGCAGACAGTATGCAATCAGATGCGGATGCGGCTGTATCAGAAAGCAGTCCGGAGATTACCGGCAGCCGCTCACTGACTTTCGATGAGGAAGATGAACAGGATACGGCAGCGGCCGCGACGGAAACTGACGAAACCGGCACCGTCGAAATTGATGAGCATGGTTCTTATACTTCAAAGGACGAAGTCGCCCTGTACATCCATACATATGGACATCTTCCGGAGAATTATATTACCAAAAAGCAGGCAGAGAAGCTCGGCTGGGACAACCGCGCCGGAAATCTGCAGGACGTAGCGCCCGGCAAGAGCATCGGCGGCAGCCGGTTCGGCAATTATGAGGGACTGCTGCCTGACGCAAAAGGCCGGAACTACTACGAGTGTGACATCAATTACGAAGGCGGCTACCGCGGGGCAGAGCGGATTATCTACTCTGATGACGGCCTGATCTTCTATACCGCCGACCATTATAAGAGTTTTGAGCAGTTGTATTGATTTATGGAGAGATGGACGTGCCGGATAATTGTCTCCTTGCTCAGGTGAAATAAAAACGTGGGGTGTTAGCTCATTTGGTAGAGCGCTTCCATGGCATGGAAGAGGTGAGGAGTTCGAGCCTCCTACACTCCACCATTTTTTGCAAAAAAGCAT
>JAFRGW010000124.1 GCA_017433615.1 Eubacterium sp. | reverse complement strand
TCGATGTGACCCAGCCGATCCCGACCGTCGAAACCAGAAAAGAGGAACCGGCTTTCCCGCCGGTACAGAATGAGTCGGTATTCAAGCAGCCGGCTGTTCAGCACGCCAGCCCGCGGCCGATCGAACCGGCCCCTGAGGCTCCGAAACCGTCCCTGGGCCTGACAGTTGATGATATTGCCGAGAAGAAGCCGGCCCAGCCGGCCCGTCCAGCAGCGCAGAAGCCGCAGCGCAAGACGAATGTCTATGAGTTCCAGCCGGTAATCAGCCCGATGTTCGGGGTGGACGAGAAGGACCTCAACGCCATGCAGAACAGCGGCAAGGCAACCCGTCCGGGCAGCGAGAAAAAGACCGGCCGGTCGCAGATTATATCACCGATGTACGGGGTCAATGAAGATGCGCGTCCGAGCACTGTCCAGACAACTGTGGAGAGATCCAACCGCATGGAGGAAATGGCTCATTCCCGGGAACGGACAGCAGCCGAAGACAGAATCCCGGAATTCTCGCTGGATGACATTCTCAGCACCCGTGACCGGGAATATGCGGCAGAAACAGCGAATACTGCCCGCATGCCGAGTCTTTTCGATACCGATGAGATTATCGATGAGACAGTGGTGATTGATAAGAATCATTTCGATGAGTGAGCAGGGAATAACCCGACAGGAGGAACATATGGAATACTTCTTTATCGGCATCAAAGGAACCGGCATGGCAGCGCTTGCCTGCATGCTTCATGATCTCGGCCACCATGTAACCGGCAGTGATCTGGACAAACATTTCTTCACTGAAGAGGAACTGCACAAGCGGAACATTCCGATTTATGATTTCAATCCGGAAAACATCAAGGACAACATGCATGTCATCATCGGCAATGCCTTCCTTGAAGATTTCCCGGAAGTTCAGGCGGCCCGGGCCAACAAGACATGTGTCTGCGCCCGCTATCATGAATTCGTCGGTGAATTCCTGAAACCTTACAAGACAGTTGCCTGTGCCGGCAGCCATGGCAAGTCCACTACTACCGGCATGGTTTCCTGCATGCTTCCGGAAGCCGGCGAAACCGGATGGCTGATCGGTGACGGCGAAGGGCATATCACCAAGGATACCGTATACTTCGCGCTGGAAGCGGATGAATTCCGCCGCCATTTCCTGGCCTATCATCCGGCATATGCCATTGTGACCAATGTTGATATTGACCATGTGGACTACTTCAAGAACAAGGCGGATTACCGCAGTGCCTATGAACAGTTCTCCATGAATGTCACCAAGGGCATGGTTATCTTCGGCGAGGATGAAGAAGCGAGAATGATGAACCTGAATCCGGACGTGCCGCATTACTGGTATGGTCTGGAGGACAATGATGACATTCAGGCGGTCAATGTGGATGAAAGAAATGATGGCATGGACTTCGATGTCCTGTTCAATAAGGAATTCTTCGGCCACTTCTCACTGCCGTTTGTCGGCCATCATCTGCTGCTGAATTCCCTCGGCACTATCAGTGTCGGCATTCTGGAAGGCATGACGGCCGAGCAGATTGAACGCGGCCTGTCCCGCTTTACCGGGGTCAAGCGCAGATTTGTCATTGAGACTGACGGGGATGACATCTTCGTTGACGACTATGCGCATCATCCGACCGAGGTTGGTGTTGTTATTGACGCCGCCCGCAAGAGATGGCCGGACCGCAAGCTGGTTGCCATCTTCAAGCCGCACCGGGCATCCCGGGTCAAGTACTTTGCGGACGACTTTGCCAGAGCCCTCAAGAAAGCCGACCGGATCTACCTCTGTGACTTCACCAGCATTGACGACAAGCAGGATGGTACCAACATTGATATTACTTACCTGCAGGAACGTCTGCCGGAATCTGTCATTCTGACGGAAGATGAAGCCGGTGCAGAAGTACTTTCCAAGGAAAAGCCAGCCGTATTCCTGTTTATGTCGAGCAAGGATATTTACTGGCTGGCAAATCTAGTAAAGCGCTCTCATAATTCTTGAAAACTGTTTCATATTCCCGTATAATGTCCATGAAAGAGAGAGGCACTTTTATGGATGAACTGATTATTGCCTTAAAAAACGTATCAGAGCAGTTCCTGCCTATTTTGGGCGCGGTTGCTCTGATTTTTCTTTGCATTCTGCTGAAGAAGGTCTGGAAGCTGATTGACCAGCTGACGGTAACGATCGCTTCCATTGATCCGACCATCAAGCTGGCAAACCAGAGTATTGAGAAGGTCCAGGCCCCGCTGGATACGGTGGTGAAGCTGAGCCACACGATCGATGATGCCCGGGACAAGACCGTTGACAGCATTTCCAAGGCAGCGGCCTATGCCAGTGAGAATCTGGAGACTTTGAAGGAAAAAGTGCAGGAAAAGCGGCAGCCGGCGGATACCGGTACCGTTGTTGTGGACACATATCCGCAGACAGAAAATAACAACGCAAAGGAGGACGGAGAAAATGTGTGACGATAAGAACCTGAAGGATGAACTGAAGGAAACTGCTGAAGAGACAGTGGAAGAAGTTAAGGAAACCGCAGAAGAACTGAAGGACGCGGCAGCGGATGCGGCGGATGATATCAAAGATGCAGTTGATGATATCAAGGATGCGGCCGCTGACAAGGTTGATGACATCAAGACGGAATTCCATGATCTGACGGAAGAGGATGAACCGATCGAAGCCATCGAAAAGACGGTTGAGAACCTGCGCCGCAAGATCCAGGAACTCAATGCCGGCAAGGAAGATGATGAGAAGGAACTGAATATTCCGGAATTCAAGCTCAGTGAGGAGCAGAAGGATAAGATCGAGGAGATCAAGGAATCGGCCGAATCATCTTTCAAGGATATCAAGGAAAAGGCGGCCAATGCCATCAATGATAACCCGGAGATTGCCAAGACCCTTGATTTCCTGCGTGCCAATGCCATTAAGGCAATTGATGTTGCCCGGGACAAGATCGAAGACCTGCGCAGTGATCCGGGTGTGCAGAAAAATCTGAGCGATGCCGGCGAGAAAGCCAGAAAAGTCGGTGAGGAAGCCAGAAAGGCAGTTGACAATGTTCTGACAGAAGAAAAGAAGGAAGCCCTGCAGCAGAATCTGAACAAGGCCTCCGAGTCTGTCAGGGAAGGGGCCAAGGCGGTCAAGGAATCCGTCAATGAATTCATCAGCCGTCCGGAAGTGGCACAGACGCTCGACAAGGCCCGGGAAAATGTCAGGGATCTGGCTGACAAGGGGACAGAAGCGATCAAGAACCTGCTGAAAAAAGACCAGTAATTTATAACGCGGAAAGGGGACAGTTATGAAAAGGGTTACGATTTATGATGTAGCTAAAGAAGCCGGTGTCTCACTGGCCACTGTTTCTCGCGTGATCAATGGCAGTAATGTAGTCAAGGAACCGACCAGGGAACGGGTGGAGGCCGCAATCGAAAAACTCGGATACAAGCCGAACGCGATTGCCCAGGGCCTTGCCCTGCAGAAGACCACAACCATTGCCCTGGTTGTTCCGGAAGCCAGTTTTACCTACACGGGACAGATCATCAACGGTCTCATCGATGTAGCGAAGATTTACAACTACAACATCATGCTTCATACGATCACCGAGGGCATTACCGAGATCGGAGATATCATTGAGGATATCATCAAATCGAGAGTGGACGGTGTTATCTTGTACAATGACAAACTGATGATTTCGGAAATGGAAGAACTGTCCAAGTACAATATTCCGATCGTTGTCATCGGCAACCGGGTCAATGCGGATAATGTCTGCTGTGTTTACGTGGATGTCGAAAAGGCAATTTACGAACTGACGCTGAAATACCTTGAGGAAGACAAGAAGGAGATTGCGATCATCGAAGACCGCAAGAACCGCTATACAACCGCACAGATGGTCAGCGGTGCCAAAAAGGCATTCGCAAAGAAGGGACTCGAATTCACGAATTTCCTGCGGATTCCGGCCAATGCCAGAACATCTTATGAGTTCCTTGGCCGCTGGTTCCGCGATCACCGCTACGATGTGGTGATCGGCAACCGTGACTCCCAGGCCATGGCCATTGTGAACACGGCAAGGGAAAACGGCATCAGCATTCCGGATGAGATGGAAGTCGTTTGTGTGATTGACACGAAGTACAATGCCATGATGCGGCCGCAGATCTCCAGTTTCTCCATTCCGAGTTATGATCTCGGGGCAGTATCGATGCGGGTTATGACAAAGATGCTGCAGAATACCGGTGATTTTGACCGGCTGATTGAGCTCAGCTATCTGTTTACACCGCGCCAGACAACCAAGAATTGACATTCGGCGCAAAAACGGTATAGTTGTTCATAAGCGATGAACAGAACAAGTATCC
>JAFRGW010000123.1 GCA_017433615.1 Eubacterium sp. | reverse complement strand
GATGTGCAAGCGTCTGATCATGTGTGCCAAACAATACAGTTGTCTTTGTTTTTCTGGCAGCGTCTTCAAACATGCGGAATACCGTTTCCGCATTTTTGCTGTCCAGGTTTCCGGTTGCTTCATCCGCCAGCACAATCCCCGGTTTCAGTATAAAAGCACGGGCTATTGCGGCTCTTTGCTGCTGACCGCCGGAGCACTGCAAAGGATATTTATCCAGTATTCCTTCGATATCCAGAAGCCTGATCAGCCCCTCAAAATATCTCTTATCACATTTCGAATCTGCCAGGCGGCATGGAATCAAGATGTTATCGCGGATTGTATATTCATGAATGAGTTTGTAATCCTGCCATATAAAACCGATATTCCTGAGCCGGAAAGCACTTCTTTCTTCATCATCCGAATTGATTTCCCTGCCGTTCAGTCTGATGATGCCGCTGTCCTGCATTTCCTGCAGACCAAGCAGTCTCAGCAAAGTGCTTTTGCCGCTTCCGCTCTTGCCTGTCAAAGCATTGACTGTCCCTTCTTCAATGGAAAGTGTTATGTGATTCACTGCGTGTACAGGTTCGTTTTTTACTCCATAAGTCTTGCAGAGATCAGTCACTTCTATCATTTTCATGATCAGCCCTCCAGATTTTCATACGGCTCCTTGCTGAGCCATGCAGCATAAGCTGTTCTCTTCAGAATCATTACCGCACAGGCAATGCATATAGCAGTACCTATAATCGGCAGCCATGCGTAATTCCATCGCACATTTACAATCACATCACACTTCAGCATCTCAAATATTTTCAGTTTCGCTGCCCCATGATTCATATAACTGACAATGCCGCAATGCACTGCGATTGAAACAAGTGCACAGACTGCGATCACTCCTGCATCTCTTTTCAGATATGCATTCCGGAGCTTTGATGATGAAATACCCAGTCCCCTTAATATACCGATTCTGTTTTTTTCAGTTTCGTTTTTCAGATTTTCCACATGAATCAGCAGGAGAATTGTTACTGCCGCTGTCAATGCACCGGCCAGAAGGATCAGCTGTGCATTGAATACCGACTGTTCATAAATCTGACTTACCAAAGCATAGGTATCACCTGAAAGTCTGCCGCCGCTTTCAACCGCAGCCGCGGAAATAGACCGCCTCACTGATTCAGGAGTATTGTCTTCCAGTCTGAGGTTTACTCTTGTCACCTCACCGCTATATTGAGGATTCTGTTTCCGGTAATAGTTTTCCGACACGATCAGCGTGCCCGGCATGAGCAGGGTATTGTTTGTCAGCAGGGATTCCGGCTGAATCCGGCGGATCGTTTCCAGAATCATTGTCTGATGATCGTCAATCTGCACTTCATGTCCGGCTTCAAGCGAAGTGATTTCCGAAGTTGTATAGGAATAGTCATACATTCCGTTTTCCTGTTTCACATAACCGGGCAGATAAAACAGGATGCCGTCTCCGTTCACAAATGCATTCTGCAAGTCCTTGTTCAAACCGTATGTTTTCCAAAGAGTCTCAGTTTCCCATTCGGGGATGACCGCCGCCTGCATGCCGACGACCCCCTTCTCATAGCGCATCAGGTATCCCGGCTGTTTCATTACGGCATTCAGTACCGGATCTTTCATTGTCTCTTCGGATGAAACACGATGAAATGACTGATCCAGATAATATGCAGCTGTTTCTGTCACATATGGAATCTCTTTCAGTTTTGTCATAATTCCGCAGGACATTCCCTGATCCGCCTGTATATTCATCGCTGTATAAGGCTTGTTGATGTTGTATTTCAGCATCTGCCAGTCAGCTGCAGTAATTGAAGCGGATGCACTTAAAAACAGCAGTCCGATCAGAACAGCTTCTCTGATTTCCAAAGCAGAGGCAATTGTGAACCGTCTGCTCTTACGTACCGTCCTGGCAGTATCACCTTTGATACTGGATGACTTCAGCTGCACATACAGGATCATATGCAGCAGAATCAGAGCAGCAATGACAATCCCGTATACACCTGCCTTAATATGCAGATGCGCAGCGCAGCTGAATATAAACGTGACTGTGAGCAATGCAAAGACCATCGGAATATCCGCACATATCAAAATCAGTACATTCAGCATACCCCGGATTTTCACACGCGGTGCACCCAGAAGGATTAGCGTTTTGACGGCACTCCGGATGCTTTTGCCATACAGATGATTCAGGAAAAAGATCAGAAGTATACAGACAATTGTAAATATTGCTCTGATTCCATACAGACCATAATCAGAGTCATATTGCTCAGGCCACGCATATTCATTAACAACCAGCATTTCTGATTCCCCGTCTCTGAACTGCATGAGCTGATTCTCTGACATTCCGTATAAGAATGTCTGAATGCGGTCATCAGTAAATCTTCCGCATGTATCACTGCATATCACATCGATCAGCAGATTCCCTCCGGAAAACCAGTAACTGTCATAAGACGGGAGAATTCCAGTGATAATAAATGAATCTGTGTGAACCTCCTGACTGTCTTCTGCTTCTTTCCACTTCAGATCAACGCTTTGATCCACATCATATGTTTTTCCCAATGCATCCAGCATGGACAATGTCACGGCTATTTCATTAACTTTTTCAGGCAGTCTTCCTTCGATCAGAGAAATATTGTTTGACGCAAGAAAATCTGACGGTATTGTCCCGACTGCACCGATCACCTGCTCTTCGTCATTGACAGCAAGTGCTTTCCGGTGAAGCTGCCAGGATAACCCATAATCAGCCTTTCCCTCAAAATCAGCCACCTGCCAGTTTCCATACAGCTCCTTCAGCTTTTCAGAAGAGGCATTCTGCATCTGTATGATCTGAAAAGTCAGATAACAGAAAAAAGCCGTCAGAATAAACACACCTGCCGAAAACAGAATGGACGGCTTACGATTCCCCTTCATCAATCTGAAAGAGAGTTT
>JAFRGW010000122.1 GCA_017433615.1 Eubacterium sp. | reverse complement strand
GAGGATTTCGGATCCCTCCGTGCGATAATCTTTCGGTGCATGATAAAGACGGACGGCGGCTGCAAGCGCCAGGAACAGCAGCACTATTCCCACGACGATTGCCAAAGTGCGCCGCCAAAGACGGGGCGGCGTCTTTTCTTTCGGTTCTGCCTGCAGGCCGGCGCAGAAGGGGCACAGATTGGCTTCGTCAGGAAGCTCAGCCCCGCAATGAACACAGTTTTTCATGATCCGATCTCCTCATTTTACAAGGCTTCCATGAGCCTGAGAATATCCCGGTAACGCTGATCCGGATTCGTCATGGTACAGCGCCGGACAATGCGGCCCATCCGCCCCTCCGCAAGCTGACGCGAGGGGTGTTCGCCAGTCAGCATGACATTGATGACCACGCCCAGCGCGTAGATATCCGCGCGCCCGTCGGTCTGTGACAGGCCGAACTGTTCCGGCGCGGCATAGCCGGTGGTCCCCAGCACAACCGTATCGTTCTGCTGCCCGGGCTTTTGCAGCCGTGAGGCATCGAAATCGATCAGAACCGCTTCGCTGCCGCGCATCAGGATGTTCTCGGGCTTTACATCGCGGTGTACAGCACCGAGCCCGTGCAGCACCCAGAGAGCCCGGCAGATCTGCATCGCAATATCGCGGGCCTGCCGGGAATTCAGCGGTCCGCATTTTAAAAGGCTGTCCAAACTGTCGCCCTGAATATACTCTTCCAGCACCAGAAGCTTTCCGTCCTTTTCTGCAGCCTCAAAGATCTGCGGCAGATGAGAGCATTTCACAGCCATGAGCTTTTGGTAAACTGCAGGGTCGCCGGCAAATTCACGCAGAACAAGAAACCTGCTGCCCGTCTGATGATGCAGCAGGGTGATTCGCCGTTCATCTTCATCCTGCAGGACACGGACAGGGACAAAGTTTGCGGCAATCTGTTCTTTCAGATAGTCGTAAAGTATCTTTTCTTCCATTTTAATCTGTGTTATAATACTTTTGCATCAAAATTTCTTTTCTTGTATTTGTATTATATAATGGTCCGGTTTCTTTGTAAAGATGGGAGATGTTTGCGTGGTATCGGCAAAAGGAAAAAAGACGGACGACCTGCTTCAGGAACTGGGTAAAACAGCGCACATTGATGAGTACCTCCGCGGCAACGAAAACAGCTTCAGAAATGAATCTTTCGCAAATGCGATGAACAGATTTTTTGCAGGGCAGAGAAAAAGCAAAGCGGAAATTGCCCGGTCATCCGGAATCAGTGATATCTATCTCTATCAGATCTTTGCCGGCAGCCGCCTGCCCTCCCGGGACCGGCTCGCATGCATCTGTATCGGGATGCAGATGACAGAGGAGGATACCCAATATCTGATGCGGCTGTGCGGGCATGCGCCGCTTTACGCCCGCGACAGGCGGGATGCCGTGATTCTGCACGGGTTGCTGCACCGCTCTTCGCTGTATGAGATCAACAATGCATTGATCGACCATCAGATGGACCCGCTTCTGTGAAAGAATCACCGGAAAGGCAGATATATTATACCCAAAAACAGTTTATATGAGAAACAACCCCTGCCCGAGAGCAGGGGTTGTCTATTACGCTTCTTCCTGATCGTCCTTCTCAGTCGGCAGCGTGCTGTCTTTCTCAATCGGCAGCGTACTGTCATTTTCGACAGGCAGCGTACAGTCATTCTCGGCTGCAGGCTTTATGTCCTTTCCGCCTGAAAGCTTCTCCAGTTTTTCGCGGCGAAGGTCGATCATTTCCTTTTTGCTGTGTGCCGTGTTGAGGAGGCGTCTCACAGCGCCTGCAGCTC
>JAFRGW010000121.1 GCA_017433615.1 Eubacterium sp. | reverse complement strand
GCGGATTCTCCGCATTCATATCTGAATGTTCAACGATCAGATATGTATTAATAAATCCATGTTTGAGCGAAAAAGTTGACACGCCAGTTGACACGCCGTCATCCGTAATCAACATCAGGATTGATTCCTGATATTATTATTTACCTATATTACATCCTATTTTCACGTTATGGGGTAGAGAATGGGGTATAAAAAGGGGTATAGAAAAGCAGCGGAATTATACATCCGCTGCTCTCTTTTATCGAAGCAGTTTTGCCACATCATTGAAACACACCACAGCCATCAGCGCCATCAGAACGGCAAACCCCGCAAAATGCACGATTCCTTCTATCGTTCTGTTCACTGGCTTTCTCCGGATTGCCTCAATAATCAGGAACACCAACCGGCCGCCGTCCAGTGCCGGAAGCGGCAGCAGATTCATCACACCGAGGTTGACTGATATCAGAACGGAGAAATTCATCAAAGAAAGGATGACTTCCAGCAGTCCGTAGGATTTTGCACTTTCGTAGACCGTACCGACTGCACTGACAATACCGACCGGACCTGACATTTCCCTGACCGAGAACACACCTGTGATCAGACCAGAGAGAGACTTTAATGTCACATGAACCCAGTACCCCATCTCACCGAAGCTGTATTTCAGAAGCTGTGGAAAATTCACTTTTTCCCGAAGGCCGCTGAGCAGAAATCCGGCATCTGCGACGGTCTGCTTCTCCGGAATCATCTTTGCTTCAAACGCTTTCCCGTTCCGGTCAAACTTCATTGAGACCAGTGATCCGTCCATCGGATTCTCTTCGAAGTATTGAATCAACGCATCATAGCTGTTAATCGCTGTCCCGTTGATTTCCGTGATATGATCGCCGGCCTCGACGCCTGCCTTATACATCGGACTCTTATTCTGTACGAGAATAATCTCATTGTTGCCGTCCTCATCGGCAGAATAAGTAAAGCCGAGAAGATACCGTTCCGTTGTCGCAGGTTCAAATGCAATCTTCTGCTTTTTCCCGTCACGCTCATAAGTCAGATCAATCTGATCAGTCGGAACGCCGTCGATGCTCATATCAAAACTGAGTTCGCTGGCATTTGCAATCCCGTTCCCCTCATAGCGTACGATCCTGTCGCCTGCCTGAAGACCCGCCTCAACCGCCGGAGATCCTTCCGTGACTTCTGCAACATAAGCCGGATCCGCGCCTGCAATTCCGATAATCACAGCCGCAAATACAAACGCGAGAATAAAATTGAAGACCGGGCCCGCAGCAACAACGCTGATCCGTCCTAACGGAGATGCTGCGTTGAAACTGCCCGGGCTGCTGTCATCAAGATCTTCTCCTTTCATCGCGCAGGATCCGCCGAACAGAATCAGTTTCAGAGAATAACGCGTCTCCTTTCCCTGAAAAGAAAGAAGACGCGGTCCCATGCCCAGTGAAAATTCTTCTACGACAATGTGGTTGAGCTTTGCAAATAAGAAATGTCCGAACTCGTGAAAGAGAATGACGACACTTAATACAACAAACGCTAATATGATTTTCATAAAAACAAATACGCCTCCATCTGCATTGATTCACAGATATGATAGCACGAAATTGTGTCCTGTTTATGTCAGTCCCATTTACTGCGGATTGCCTGCCGCACGGCCTTCTCAGTTTCCAGAATGGTATCGAGATCCGGTGCTTCCGTTACTTTGTGTCCGGCCATGGACTCTCCGATAATCTCGTAAATATCAAGGAACCGGATTTTATCATGCAGAAACAGGGCCACTGCCTCTTCATTGGCCGCATTAAAAACCGTCGGCATCGTCCCGCCGGTCCGCGCCGCATCGATGGCCATCGGGAGCCCCTTGAAGGTTTCCATGTCCGGCTCTTCAAAAGCGATTTCCCGCAGTTTCCGGAAATCCAGCCGCTCCCCCGGCAGGTCTCTGCGCTCCGGATAAAACAGTGCATACTGGATCGGCAGCCGCATGTCCGGTGTGCCGAGCTGTGCCAGAACCGCACCGTCAACAAATTCCACCATCGAGTGAATAATGCTTTTGGGCTGAACAACGACTTCGATCTGGTCCAGCGTCACGTTGAAGAGCCAGCGCGCCTCCATGACCTCAAGTCCCTTGTTGACCAGCGTTGCAGAATCAATGGTGATTTTCGCGCCCATACTCCAGTTCGGATGCTTCAGAGCATCTTCCTTCACGACATAGGCGAGCGTCTTCTCATTTTTTCCGCGAAACGGTCCGCCGGAAGCAGTGATCAGGATCTTGTGCAGCTCTCCGTGCGTGCTTCCCTGCAGGCACTGGAAAATCGCCGAGTGTTCGCTGTCAACCGGAAGAATCTGTACACCATACTGCTTTGCCATCGGCATAATCAGATGCCCGGCCGTCACCAGCGTCTCCTTATTGGCCAGCGCAATATCCTTGCCTGCGCGAATCGCCGCCATTGTCGGACGGATGCCGATCATACCGACGATTGCCGTCACAAGCAGATCGCTCTCTTCCATCTGTGCAAGTTCGATCAGACCGTCCATACCAGCGCATACACGGCAGCCGGTATCCCGGATCCGCACCGCAAAATCCTGTGCTGCACCTTCATCATAGACAGCGGCCAGCTTCGGACGGAATTTGCGCACCTGCGCTTCCAGAACATCCAGATTGTGGCCGGCGGCGCCGATTCCCACAATTTCCAGATCCGCATTCCGCTCAACAACATCGATCGTCTGTACGCCGATCGAGCCGGTCGAACCAAGGATCGCGATTTTCTTTCTTCTTTCCATGCGCCCTCCTATATTACAAATCGGGGATTGCAGGGCTGTGTTATTCCGTGTAAACACCTGTAACAGGTTGCCTTTTCTAAAGCGGCGAATTCTACCTGAGCCGCGTAGAAAATGGCATCCTGTTACGGGCGCGAACCCGACAAACCCCGATTCACCCAATCAAAATCGATGAAAGGAAAAAGATCACCGGCGCCGTAAAGATCACACTGTCAAATCTGTCCATTACACCGCCGTGACCCGGGATCAGTGTGCCGTAATCCTTGATCTCCATATTCCGCTTGATTGCGGACGCCGCAAGATCTCCCACCATGGAAATCAGTGCGCCGATTCCGCAGATTGTTCCGTACTGCAATGCCGGTCCTTTCGTGACAACCGCATAGATAATACCCAGCACAACCGCGCCGATTACGCCGCCGACAGCACCTTCAACGGATTTCTTCGGACTCAGCACCGGCGCCATCTTATGCTTTCCGAACAGCATACCCACACAGTACGCACAGGTATCGCAGCCCCAGGAGCACAGGAAGATCAGCCATACGTGATACTTTCCGCCCGGCAGCATACGCGTCTGATAAATAAAGGAGAGCATAACACCAACATATACCAGCGCAAAGAAAGATGCCATCACCTGCTCCGCATGATAATCCGGATAGGTAAAGACATAGACACAGAGCAGAATCATCATTGCTGCAACGATCGCCATCAGTTCATAGAAGGGATCATTCAGACGAAGGGCCACATAAAACAGAACAATGCCCGCATAACCGGCCAGTTCCAGTTTATTTGCGGACACTTTCCCGGAAAACAGGCTGAAGACCTGTTTTCCTCCTTCTCTGACATGGCATGCGCGGTAAATCTCAAATGCACCGATCAGTGAAAGAACCAGGACGGTAAAATACAGCACCCAGTTTCCCGTAATGATCGTCAATAATGCCAGCGCGACCAGTATGATCCCGCTGATTAGTCTCGTAACAAACATGATTGCTTCTCCATTAAACACAGCAGCACAGCCGCCACTTCCCGGACATTTCTCTTACAGGCTGCCGCAGGTCATCACTTCGCGTCGCCGAATCTCCGGTCCCGCCCGTTGTAATAATCAATGGCTTTCTGCAGAGCCTCTTCATCAAAATCCGGCCATGCCAGATCTGTAAAATAATACTCTGTATAGGCCATCTGCCAAAGAAGGAAATTTGAAATACGCTGTTCTCCGCCTGTACGGATCAGTAGATCCGGATCCGGGATTCCTGCGGTATCAAGATAGGAATCCAGCAAAGATTCCTCAAGTTTGCCGGCAGCGAGCTGCGCATCCAGAAGGCCGTTTCTGGCGTCATTGGCCAGCCGCGTCACTGCGCGGAGAATCTCGTCTCTTCCGCCGTAATTCAGCGCAATCTGAAAGTCCATCCTGTCATAGTCAGCAGTCACACGCTCCAGAATGGCGATCCGGTCCTGAATATCCTGCGGAAGACCGCTCTTATCTCCGATAATGCGTACCTTCATATGACGTTTGTGCGCACTCTTCTCAATCCGCTTCAGATATTTCCGAAACAGATTCATCAGTGTGCGGACTTCTTCTTCCGCCCGTTTCCAGTTCTCAGTAGAAAATGCATAAACAGTCAGGTACCGAACACCCAGATCTGCGATGTGGTTGCACATCTTTTCCAGTGTGTCGGTACCGACTATATGTCCATAACTGCGCGGCATCCCGCGTCTTTTGGCCCAGCGGCCGTTTCCGTCCAGGATGATCGCAATATGATTTGGTAAATTCATATCAGACTGTCATGACCTCTTTTGTCTTAACGTCAATTGCATCATCAACTTTCTTAATGAAAGAATCTGTCAGCTTCTGGGTATCATTTTCAAGATCTTTGATCTCATCTTCAGAAATCTCGCTGGCCTTCTTCATCTTCTTGAAGTTATCCATTGCATCGCGGCGGATGTTACGGATTGCCACTTTGGCTTCTTCACCTTTTTTCTTAACATCTTTGGCGATTTCTTTTCTACGTTCTTCGGTCAGTTCCGGGAATACCAGACGGATTACCTTGCCGTCGTTATTCGGATTGATACCGAGGTTGGAAGTCTGGATTGCCTTGGTGATCTCTTTGATCAGTGCCGGCTCCCACGGCTGAATCTGGATCATCCGCGCCTCCGGAACCGTTACATTTGCAACCTGCTGCAGCGGCGTCGGCGCGCCATAATAATCCACCGTAATCTTGTCAAGCAGATGCGGGTTCGCACGTCCTGCGCGGATACCTGCCAGCTCGTTGTTCAGATTGGCGATGGTCTTGTTCATTCTTGTCTCATAACCCTCAATACGTGCATCCATGTTACATCCCTCCTGAAATATATTCATACATCAATTATGATTCATAAAGGTCTCAAAAGCAATACCTGTTATACCGTGACACGTGTTCCGCGGACGTTACCATGTGCGGCATCGATGATGCTGTTCGGATCATTCAGTCCGAATACCAACATCGGCATGCGATTCTCCATTGCAAGAATCGAAGCTGTCTGGTCCACAACCTTCAGATGCCTGTCAACGACATCCTCAATTGTGATCTCATCAAACCGCTTTGCATCCGGATTTGACTTCGGATCATCATCATAGACGCCGTCAACAGACTTTGCAAGCAGAATGCATTCAGCCTCAATCTCAATCGCGCGCAGAACGGTCGCTGTATCTGTCGAGAAATACGGATGTCCGGTGCCGCCTGCAAAGAACAGCACCATTCCATGACCAAAATATTTATTACTGCGGTCTTTGGAAAATGCTTTTGTCATACCGGTAATTTCCATCGGTGTCATAACCGCTGTCTTCATTCCCTGCGAACGGAAAATCTCAGATGTGTAGATACAGTTCATGATGGTCGCCAGCATGCCGATCTGATCCGCTTTCGTGCGGTCAATATTCTTGCTCGAACGACCGCGCCAGAAATTGCCTCCGCCGATTACGATCGCAACCTGAACGCCCTCATCAACTAGAACCTTAACCTGATTCGCCACTTCTGTGATAACTGCCTCGTCAAATCCGGTTCCCTTTTCGCCTGCGAGTGCTTCACCGCTCAGCTTCAGTAGTACTCTTTTCATTTACACTCCTTATGCCGGCCGGAGGCGTATCGATGTCTTCCGGCTCAGGTAGAATTCGCCGGAGAGACATCGATACGCCTCCGGCCTCAACACGATATCCTGAATCTTTTTTAAATCTGCGCATCAACGAAAATGCGATAAATCGCCTTGATTGCAGTCTCGAAATCACGTTTTTCCACGCCGATGATGATATTCAGCTCAGAGGAGCCCTGATCAATCATCTTGACGTTGACATGGGAATGTGCCAGCGCGGAGAAGATTCTTCCGGCCGTACCACGCATGCGCTTCATACCGCGGCCCACAACTGCGATCAGTGCAAGATCGGACTCGAGCTCGATCAGATCCGGCCGCACAGCCCGGTGAAGGCCGGCAATGATCTGCTGCTCTTTTGGCTCGAACTCATGCTGGTTGACAAATACAGAAAACGTATCAATGCCAGAAGGAATGTGCTCAAAGGTAAGGCCTGCGTCTTCGAAAACCTGCAGGACGCGCCTTCCGAATCCCACTTCCGCATTCATCATTGCTTTCTCGATAGTGACCGATACGAATCCCTTCTTGCCGCCGATACCGGTGATCGTATATTTAGGCTTGTTGCAGGTGCCCTCGACAATCATGGTTCCCGGATCGTCCGGGATATTGGTATTTCTGACATTGATCGGGATTCCCTCGCGCCGAAGCGGGAATACTGCATCCTCGTGCAGGACGGAGGCGCCCATATAGGACAGCTCACGCATCTCGCGGTAGGTAATGGTTGAGATCGGCACAGGATCCTTGATGACATGCGGATCGGCCATCAGGAAGCCGGAAACATCTGTCCAGTTCTCATACAGATCTGCATGCACGGCTTTTGCAACGAGTGAACCGGTGATATCAGAACCGCCGCGTGAAAATGTCTGGATCGATCCGTCCGGACGCGCGCCGTAAAAGCCCGGAATAACCGCACGTTCTTCATCGCGCAGACGTGCGCCGAGTTTCTTGTCTGTTGCAATCGGGTCAAAACTGCCTTCCTCATCAAAACAAATGACCTCAGCAGCATCCACAAACGGAATCCCGAGATAATTTGCCATAACGATTCCGTTCAGATACTCTCCGCGGGAAGCCGCATAGTCTTCACCGGCCTCCTCTGTAAAACGCTTCTCGATAATCTGGAATTCATTTTCCAGTGACAGATCCAGTTCCAGTCCGTCGATAATTTCCTGATAACGCGCCTGAATATTCTTCAGTGTCTTATCATAACGCGCACCGCCCTGCACCTGATGGTAACAGTCATACAGCATATCTGTAACCTTGACGTCTCCGCCAAACCGCTTGCCCGGTGCTGAAGGCACCACATACCGGCGGTCCTCGTCCGCATGGATAATATCACCAACTTTGCGGAACTGCTCACTGCTTGCAAGGGAACTTCCGCCGAACTTTACTACTTTTTTCATTACAAATCCAATCTCCCAGTCATTTTTTTGATTCGCTCTGATTTCGATACCTTTGCTGCTCTGACGTACCTGCAGTGCAGGCGGTGGCATTACAGACAGTGCATAACCGTAAATCAGCACTTTTTAAGGTATCATATTTACCTCTGTTTTTCAACTCAGACGGGCTTTTCCCGTCTGCTTTTGCCGGCTCCTTTTTTCAGATAAACACAGCGGATATAACGGAATGTTTCCTTCTCTCCTCTGGCGCGAAGCATGCCAAGGAGAAATTTCAGATCCCGTCTGACATCCTCATGGACAAACCACAGTTTATCACAGCTTTTCATGAGGTAGATATACGGCATCGTGTCATTATAGGAATCTGCCATGTAAACTTTACAGGCCGCAATCCGATCCATCACCATCTCCGCAATATATTTCCGCGGCATCGGCATGCCCCCGATCATCCGCTCTGTACCGACTTCATAATCGATCCAGTACTCGAAATGATGCTTATTGCGCCCCTTATGATGCAGCCAGGAAAGCGAGACGCCCGTATCTTCACGCTCTGCATTATTCGGACTCCGGTTTCCCTGCCAGTATTTACAGCCTTTGGAAAACTCCGTCCAGGAATATTTCGACAGATCATGCGTCAGCCCCTGCCAGTACATGCCCGCGCGAAAACAATGTATCATGACGAGCATGCGGTGTTTCGTAATGGTATTAAAATGCTGCCGGATATACATATATGAAATTCAACTCCTGTAAATGATCTCAGGCCCTTCCGCCCTGCTTTCCGGATGCTTCATCCGCTGTTTTATCTGCTGTTTCATCCACTGCCTTATCTGCTGCTTCAGTCACTGCTTTGTCTGACATTTTGTCTGCTGCTCTGCCTGACGTTTTATCTGCTTCTTTGCCTGCCGTTTTGTCTGCCGGCTTTCCGGCCATTACTTTTTCTCGTTTACTTTCCGGTTTCTTCTCTTCTGACACCGGTTCAGAGATAAGAATCACAATCGAACGCGCCGGCGCACTGACACATTTATCCGTTCCGGTCTCCGGCATTTCCTTCCAGTTCTCCGGGTGGAAACTGTCTGTCTCCGCAGTATTGACTGCAATCTTCCATTTCATGCCTTCCGGAAGATCCGGCAGTGCGAATTCCTGCGGCTCCCAGTACATGTTGTAGGCAAGATAAATGAATTCATCACTGGTTCCGTCATCTTTCTTCGCATAAGATCCGCAGTACATCAGCGCAAAGGCGCATTTCATCTCGTAATCATCGATCTGCCAGGCCATTTTTCCGTGACAGGAAAGATCCGGATATCCGACAGACCGGTAATCAACCATGCGCATCGGCAGATGCTGCCGCAGCACCGGGTGCTGCATACGGAAAGCGATTGCATCTTTTACAAATGCGCGGAGATCCCGTGCAGCTTTTCCGCGGTTCCAGTTCAGCCAGCCGGTCTCATTGTCCTGACACCACGCATTGTTATTTCCCGCCTGGCTGTTACAGAATTCATCTCCGGCATAGATCATCGGCGTTCCCTGTGAAGTCAGCAGCATGAGAAACGCATTTCGCTGCTGACGGGCGCGCAGCTGATTGACTGCACGCCTGCCGGTTGCACCTTCCACGCCGCAGTTCCAGGAATGATTATCCAGAATTCCGTCGCGGTTATCCTCTCCGTTTGCCTCATTGTGATGCTCATTGTAAGCGACAGAATCATACAGCGTCATTCCGTCGTGGTCTGCAAAATAATGCAGTCTTGCTACCTCACCGGAATTAAGTGTCAGGAAGTATCTTGCCTCCCCTGCAGATGCAAGATCACCTTTCAGGAATCTGCGCATGCCATTCTGATAATCCTGATTCCATTCCGCGAGATTGCGGATCAGCGGCTTTCCGTAAGGATAGATCCGTGACCGGTCATAGTTCACATAGAAAATCTTTGTCCAGGAAAGAAGCGGATCATTCTGCACAGCAGTGATCCAGTCACCATAACCGACCAGATGAAATCCGTCCAGATTAAATGTCATCCGCCAGTAATGCAGGATGTTGATAACCATCCAGCCCGGCACTGAAGCTTCGAAGAAAAATTCCAGAATGCACTCGATGCCGCTGTCATGCAGTGCGTCCACCAGCGCACCGAATTCTTTGATCGGATCATTCGTCGCGCAGTAATCATCTTTGAGTGCGTAGTAATAGCCTTCTGTATAGCCCCAGTAATTCTTTCGCGGTTCTGCTTCTGTCTGTGTGTTCAGGACCGAATAAACAATCTCGTCCCCCGCATGTTCAGCAGGAACCTGCACTTCCGGCTGGACAGGTGTTTCCAGGAATTCATAAACCGGCATCAGTACCAGAGAAGTGATTCCCATTTTCTTCAGATACGGGATTTTCTCCCGGACACCCGCAAACGTTCCCGGATGTCTGACACCGGAACCATCTCCTTTCGTAAATCCCTTCACATGGATTTTGTAGCAGACGGTATCTTTGTACAGAATCTCCAGCGGCTGCGTCTCCGTTGTAAATTCGGGTTCTATCACGCAGCGGACCTGTTCCGTTCCGTCTGCAGATCTATGCCTGCGCAGAACCCTTGCAAAAGGATCCGCTTTCTCGATGCCGTCGATCCGGTACGTATACTCAAATTTCAGGCTTCTCGGCAGCGCCACATGCACGGCATCCACAAGACCTGTTTTATTCTCATCAAGCATCTGCACCACCTGAAACGGCTCTGCAGCCCCCGGGTGATACAGCAGTACTTCAACTTTTTCATTTCCTTTTACATTCAGCGAAAAATTAACCCCGCGGATGTTGCGGAATACGCCGAGCCGCATCGGCGTTCCCCTTCGAACCGGGTATGATTCCATCCCTTTTTTCATAACTCCCCTCCGATCTCCAGTTCTACCGGACAGTGATCAGAGCCAAGTATTTCTGTATGAATCCTTGCCTCCTGAATACGCTCCCGCAGATCGTCCGATACAAGAAAATAGTCAATCCGCCATCCCGCATTCTTCTCTCTGGCGCGGAAGCGGTAGGACCACCATGAATACTCCACCTTATCCGGATAAAGATACCTGTAACTGTCTGTAAAACCAGCTTCAAGAAGCATGGTCATCTTCTGCCGCTCTTCATCGGTAAATCCCGCATTTTTCCGGTTTGTTTTCGGATTTTTCAGATCGATTTCCTGATGTGCGACATTCATATCACCACAGACAATCACACCTTTTTTCTGATTCAGCTGTGTCAGATATGTCCGGAAAGCATCTTCCCATTCCATGCGGTAATCCAGTCTTTTCAGCTGGTCCTGTGAATTGGGCGTATAGACCGTTATGAAATAAAAATCGGGATATTCCAGTGTGATCACACGTCCTTCGTGATCGTGCGCCTCAATTCCGAGACCATACGTCACGGAAATCGGCGTCCGTCGTGTGAAGACGGCAGTTCCTGAATATCCCTTTTTCTCTGCATAATTCCAATATTGCTCATAGCCGTCTGTCTGCAGATCGATCTGGCCGGCCTGCAGCTTTGTCTCCTGAAGACAGAAAATATCTGCGCCGCTCTGCTGAAAATAATCCGCAAAGCCTTTCTGGACACAGGCTCTGATTCCGTTTACATTCCATGAAATAAAGCGCATGGGAAACCTCCGGTTTATAAAATGATACTATTTCTATGTTACCACAGGCCGGTGGTTTTTGCATTGATTTTCGAATACATTCCCTAAAGATTCTTAGGAGAAATCAATACTATCTGCCCCGCTGCGCAATGTTTTTCTTTCAATTACGATCTCCGATCGCATGCGGGCTGCGCGATGTACTGCGCGTCGCCTACATTTCTGAAGCGGCAATGAACTCCTCCACCGGGTTTACTACACGGATCGACGCAAGTGTATGATCAGCCGCATCATGAACAGGAATGCCGCGTCTCCTGAGTAAAGCAAGTCTCCTGCACAGATTTTCCGACAAAAGCTCACCCGGATACACCAGCGGAATGCCGGGCGGATATGGTGTCACGGCCTCCCCGGCAATTCTTCCGCAGGCTTCCTGAAGCGGAACTGCTTCTTTCTCTGCGAACCAGGCATCCCGCGGTGACATGACCATAGCAGGGATCTGCACTTCCGCGATTCCTGCTTCCGGTCTCCCTGTTTCTTCCGGATTTTCTGTCGCTTTCGGTCCGGTTCCCGGCTGCTCTGCTGTCTCTGGTCCGGTTCCCGGATTCTTTGCTGTCTCCAGGACAATTTCCCGGACCTCTGCAGACAGGCGCATGATCTCTTCTTCCGTATTCCCGTGTGTCACAACAAGTACCAGAAACTGCAGATCTGCCAGTTCCGTCGTAATCTGATGACGGAAGAGTTTCTCCTGAAGCGCAAGCCCGGTCAGGCCTGCCGCACAAGGTGAAAATACAACGCGGCAAGGATCATATACTTCGGCTCTTTCGTAAGCTTTCTCTGCCGGATCATATGCTCCGCCACCTTTGCGGGCGTTCTCTGCCGGTTCATTCTTCACGCAAAACTCTTTAGCAATCCCTGCGGCTGTTTTCTTTCGAACCGGATCATGATACACTTCTATGCCCGGAATTTGTTTCAGTTCACTTCGCAGCAGTTCCGCCAGATGCATCGCCCTGCTCTGCAGTGCATGACCCTGCTCTGCCATAAGATGCCGCTGTCCGTCAAGCGACGCCATCAGCAGATAGGACGGACTTGTACTCTGCACCAGTTTCAGAGCGTCATCCACCCGGGAAAGACTGACTCTTCTGCCGCTGATATGCAGCATGGCGCTCTGTGTCAGACTGCCGATTGTTTTATGGGTACTCTGCGCCACGAGGTCCGCACCGGACAAAATTGCAGATGCCGGCAGGTCCTCATGAAAAGTAAAATGGGCACCGTGTGCCTCGTCTACAAGCAGCGGAATGTCATGTGCATGTGCAATCTCTGCGATTGCTTTCAGATCTGAGCATGATCCGTAATAAGTGGGATTTACAAGAAAAACCGCCCTGATATCCGGATCACAATCCAGAATTTTCTTCACTTTCTCCGGATCCACAGCGCCATATAATCCTGTTTCCTTTTCTGCAGTTTCATGCATACCTATGTTCTGCAATGCGGTTTCATGCAAGCCTGCGTCCTGCAATGTCGTTTCATGCAAGCCTGCGTCCTGCAATGTGGTTTCATGCAACCCTGCATCCTTCAATGTGGTTTCATGCAATCCTGCATCTTGCCTTACGATTTCATATGTATTTGTTTCACGCTCCCGTTCCGGCATGATCCAGACAGGAACAGCCCCACTCATAACAAGCCCCATCATTACTGACTTATGCGCGTTGCGCGGCACCAGAATCTTCTCTCCCGGTCTGACAGCCGCAAGAATCATCGCCTCATTTGCGCCGGTCGTCCCGTTCACAACAAAACGACAGTGATCAGAACCAAACAGCTCCGCAGCAAGATCCTGTGCCTCACGAATGACGCCTTCCGCCGCATGCAGATCATCCAGGCCGTCCGTCTCCGTCCGGTCCGCCGCGAAAGCCTGCGCTCCCAGCAGTGCAAGCAGATGCGCATCTACCCCTTTTTCACCACGGTGCCCGGGAATATTAAAATAACCCTGATTCTTATCTGCAAAGCGCTGCAGGGCATCAATGATCGGTGTGCGTGACTGATCTAAGTGGTCCATTCTTTCTTTTCTTCTCCATTTTAAATTGGATTTGGGGCGTTGTAACTGCAGTACACGAAGCGCATGCAGTTTTCTCGCTCCTGACAATTCCGCCCGCCCGGCTGGCTCTCTCTGGCTGGCGTTTTTCATGATCTTGATGAATCCGCCTGTCCGGCCGCCTTCCCAGAGCATGCAGTTTTCTCATTTCTAACAATTTCGCCTGCTCAGCATCCTTCCCAAGGCATGCTGTTTTCTCATTCCTGACAATTCCGCCTGCCCAATCATGGTCTCATTAGTGAGACAGGGAGCCGTCCCCTGTCTCCTACCCTGTCTCCTAACACGGCACTTTGCCCGGAAGGAAACAAATCCCGATTCTTACTAAAAAGGGCGCACAGCCTGTGCCGCGCGCCCTCCTCTTCATTCCAATATTAATTTCAGATCTTCACTTCTCGGGTCCAGCCCTCTCAGATCTTCACTTCGCGGATCAAGCCTTCCGGTGCCTCTACGGTGCCGTTCTGGATGCCTGTCAGTGTATCGTACAGCTTCTTGGTGATCGGTCCCGGCTGCTCCATGCCGTTCGGGAAGTTGATATCTCTGCCGTGATCGTGGATTCTGCCGACCGGTGAGATGACTGCAGCTGTGCCGCAGAGTCCGCACTCGACAAACTCCGGAACTTCTTCAAACGGAACTTCACGCTCTGTGACCTTCAGGCCGAGATAATGCTCTGCAACATAAAGGATCGAGCGGCGCGTGATGGACGGCAGGATCGAATCAGACTTCGGTGTTACCAGCTCGCCATCTTTTGTGATAAAGATAACGTTTGCGCCGCCGGTCTCTTCTACCTTTGTTCTGGTAGCCGGATCCAGATACAGGTTCTCAGCATAGCCTTCACGATGTGCTTCCATAACCGGATGCAGGCTCATTGCGTAGTTCAGACCTGCCTTGATATTGCCGGTGCCGCGCGGTGCTGCACGGTCGAAATCCGGCACACGCAGTGCAACCGGTGTTGCGCCGCCCTTGAAGTACGGGCCGACCGGTGTGACGAAGGTACGGAATTCATAATCGTCTGCCGGCTTTACGCCGATAACAGCATTGCGGCCGTACATGAACGGACGGATGTACAGGGTTGCGCCGGAACCATACGGCGGAATCCAGTCCGCATTGGCACGGACAACCTGGTCCATTGCATCCAGGAAACGCTCTACCGGGAACGGCGGCATCTCAAGACGCTGCGCAGTTGTATACATACGCTCTGCATTGAGGTCCGGGCGGAACATGACGATTCTTCCGTCTTCCCATCTGTAAGCCTTCAGCCCCTCAAAACAGGACTGATTGTACTGCAGAACACAGGCACTCTCACTCATGGTGATGTCCGGATCCTTTACCAGTGCGCCGTCATCCCATTTTCCGTCTGTAAAATAAGAAACATAGCGATAATCTGTCGCTATATAACCAAATCCAAGATTACTCCAGTCAATATTTTTGTTACTCATAATAAGGTCCCTTTCCATACGATATGGACATGTTAAAAAAACTCTACATGCGAAATTATACACCCATCGGGTGCGCATTCCAACTATTTGTTGCAAAAAAATTCATCGAAAGTTACACTATTTCTCATGAAAATGTATAAATATACACTGCAATGATCAGATCTGTGCGGACTGCATCTGAT
>JAFRGW010000120.1 GCA_017433615.1 Eubacterium sp. | reverse complement strand
TGCGGAGCTTCTTCTCTTTCATCTCGACTTCTGTAGCAGCACCTACGCGGATAACTGCAACACCGCCGGAGAGTTTTGCGAGACGCTCCTGAAGTTTCTCTTTATCAAACTCGGATGTTGTTGTCTCGATCTGGTTCTTGATCTGAGCAACGCGGTCGCCGATGTCTTTCTTGGATCCTGCGCCGTCAACGATAACGGTGTTCTCTTTTCTGACGGTAACAGATTTTGCCTTGCCGAGCATCTCGATCTTAGCTTCCTTCAGCTCATAGCCGAGTTCGGAAGAGATGACTGTGCCGTCTGTCAGGATTGCGATATCCTGCAGCATTTCTTTTCTTCTGTCGCCGTAGCCCGGAGCCTTGACTGCAACTACCTTGAAAGTGCCGCGCAGTTTGTTGACAATCAGAGTAGAAAGTGCCTCACCCTCAACATCCTCAGCGATGATCAGAAGGCTTGCGCCGCTCTGTACGATCTGCTCGAGAAGCGGAAGGATCTCCTGGATATTGCTGATCTTCTTGTCTGTGATCAGGATGTACGGATTCTCAAGGTTTGCTTCCATCTTCTCCATGTCTGTAGCCATGTAAGCAGAAACATAACCGCGGTCAAATTCCATACCTTCTACGACATCCAGTTCTGTCTGCATGGTCTTGGACTCTTCGATTGTGATAACGCCGTCATTGGAAACACGCTCCATAGCGTCAGCTACCATCTGTCCGACATGCTCGTCGCCTGAAGAAACAGCTGCAACACGTGCGATGTGGTCTTTTCCTTTGACCTTCTCACTCATGCCCTGAATGATCTCGATTGCCTTGTCAGTTGCTTTCTGCATGCCCTTACGCAGAACGATCGGGTTTGCGCCTGCTGCCAGGTTTCTCATACCTTCATGCATCATGGACTGTGCCAGAACTGTTGCTGTTGTTGTTCCGTCACCGGCTACATCATTTGTCTTGGATGCAACTTCGCAGATGAGCTGTGCGCCCATGTTCTCGAAGCCGTCTTCCAGCTCGATCTCTTTTGCGATGGTAACACCGTCGTTTGTAACTGTCGGTGCGCCATAAGAACGCTCACATACAACGTTTCTTCCCTTCGGTCCGAGGGTTACACGAACAGTATTCGCAAGTTTGTCAACACCTTCCATCAGGGCAACACGTGCCTCTGCACCGTATTTAATCTCTTTTGCCATGGTTTTATATGCCTCCTGAAATCATTTTTCCGGTTCCGACTGTTATTTTTGCGGATCCGCTGTACTTATCTGTTTCTATAATTACTGGACAATTGCCAGAATGTCGCTCTGCTTAACAACGATGTACTCTTCGCCTTCAAGTTTGACTCTCATGCCGGCATACTGTGAATAGATAACCTTGTCGTCAACCTTGACTTCCATCTTCACATCTTCTGTTCCCGGTCCGACAGCAATAACGAGTGCCTCTGACGGCTTCTCCTGTGCTTCGGATGTAAGGATGATACCGGATTTTGTCTTCTCTTCAGCTTCCAGCTGTTTCAGAACAACTCTCTCGCCCAACGGTACTAACTTCATTTTACGTGCCTCCTTGTATTTCCATTATTATTCTTACGTTTTATTAATCAGATGCATGGCTGCATTTGATGTTTTGTTTTATTAGCACTCGATTTGTATGAGTGCTACTCAACGATTGTTATAATAGTTTATTTCCTGTACATAAGCAAATAGATGAATTGACCTGAATTCGCTTGTTTCGCTTGCTTTTCTCGAAAATTATCCGGTTTTCTTCGATTTTCTCACGTTTTCGTTTTCGTGTGAGTTTTTCGTGCATTTCGGATTTTCCGATTACGATTGTACAAGTAACCCCATGCGCTCAGAACCGTCCATGTCCGTGTTCCTGTTTCGGCCAGTATTTCGCCGAATTACCTGACCGTCACCTTCACTTTTTTTGACAGGCCGTTCTGTGCGTAGACGTAAATAATACAGGTCCCCTTTTTTCTCGCTTTTACCATCCCCTTCTTTGTGACTGACGCAACCGAAGGATTGGAGGATTCAAAGCTGACTGCTCTGTATTTCTTAACCTTTGTGCCAGCTCCGGCACTCTGCTTCACAGAAAGCTTTGCCTTCTTTCCTGCCTTTACTACAATGGAAGACTTCAGGCCCGAGAGTTTCGCCGGATTGCCTTTTCCGCCGCCGGCAGTCGCCGCATGGATCGTCTTTGCAGTACTCAGCAGACGCTTTCCGTCTGCTGCATTCTTGTAAGCGATCACCACTATTTTATAGTAGGTATTCTTCTTCAGTTTCTTTCCGCTGATCTTCTTCAGAGTAAATGTTCTGGCTGTTCCGCTTCTGACTTCACCGGCTTTGACATAGCGGGAGGATCCCGCCTTCGCTGCATATATGACATAGCCCGCTGCCCCGCTCACCTTGTTCCATTTCAGAACCAGTGATGTCTTCTTCGCCTTTGTCACACGTGCGGCAAGTGTGCGGAAAGCTGCATTCGCGAGATCACCGTCACTGCGCATGGCTGTTATTTTCTTTCCAGCCGCTTCCAGCGTAATATGACCGGCCGCGTCCTCTGCCGCCGCACGTTCTGCTGCTTCACGTTCTGCTGCTTCACGTTCTGCTGCCGCCTTTTCATCTGATGAATCATCCGTATCAGCTTTCTCAGGCTTCTTCTCTTCCGGAACCGCATCCGACCGCTGATCCGTAAATGTCTGATCTCCATAGGAAGCAACTGCTGTGTAATGGAACATCGCCGACTCTGTCTCGGTTGCCTCGGTCGTCTCCACCGCAACCTCTGCGTCGATCAGCTTTGTCTTCCGGCAACGCTCACAGGTAAGAACCGCCTTGACTGTATAACCGGTCCCGGAGGAATCCTTCTGCCACTGCCAGTCCGTAAACACAAATGTGTGTCCGAGTGCTTTCGTCAATGTAACTTTCTTATGCTCCGCATTATGGATGCAGGAATATACGGTCTCTCCTGCTTCCTCACAGGTCGGCTCTTTTATGACCGGATTCTCCAGGTCCCACTCATGCATACACACTTCTTCAACAGCCTGGTATGCATGATCCGCTATCTGCAGCTCGTCCTGTGAGAACATGGCAAGCGTATCAGCATCATATTTATAGATAAGGTTGTATGTACTGTAGCTGAAGCTGTATTCTGTCAGAATACTTCCTTCTGCATCCTGCCATGTCAGATTTTCGGCAGGAACACCTGCAAGAAACAGCTGCCCTCTGCTTCCTGCTGTCCCCGTATCACTGTTTGTGATATCCGTGTGATAATTTTCACCGCTGATTGACACGAGATTCCACATGTGAAGACCATCACTGACAAAACCCTTAATCCTGCCGGTCACCGTATTGCATGTAATGGATGAATCAGAAAAATCACTGTTGTCGCAGAGATACTGGAATGCCTTGGAATATCCCTCGCAGACGACATTTGTCTCCGGATCGCCGTCAAACACATAGACCATCTGCCAGGGGTCACCATAGATTCCGGAACCGGAAGCTGTCCTGTCATACGATGTCAGCTCGCAGATTGTATCCTTATATGCCGTCAGCTTTTCTAAATCACCCATAGCCGCACTGGCTTCAATAATGCTTCTGGCACTCGCCGCTGCTCTTGTTGCTCTGCCGGTCTCTTCGGGATTCGTCACATAACGCTGCGACTGATACGCGTAAGCAGGCGCGACCGACATCCGAAGGTTGTATTTTTCAGGAAAACAGATAAAACGGTTTCCGGTCTTTGTGTTGGTTCCATAACTGCAGCTGCTGTGAACATAGCCGGTCGTCTTATCAAACCAGTAGAATTCGTACGGAAAATCTGCCATCAGCGCATTCATCACAGCTTTGATATCAAAACCGATGATTTGATTCATCGCAGCCTTTGCTTCGTCTGTCGGCTGACCATTTGATCCGAGCACATCTGTCACTGACAAATCTGAGGCATAGTAGTATTTCTCTGCAATGCCCAGTTCCGCCCGGGTCAGCTGCAGTTCTGTCAATGTCCGCTCACCCGCTGCGATTGCCCGCACCGCTTCCAGAACCATCTGATACGCTGCAAGATTGGGACCTGTAAGCTTACTGCCCTGCGTGATGCGGCGCGCCTTCAGTTTCGGAACAGCCGCAGAGGCAATGCCGCCGCCAAACTGTTCATTGATATATCCTTCCGCGAGGCTCTCACTGTCCTGAAGATCTATCTCTGTTTCCTGCTCCGGTGCCGCTTCAGAAAGCGACAGTTCGTCTGCACTGACTTGCAGCGGCATTTCCAGAAGAAACAGCATGACACCCAAAAGCAGTGTCAGCTTTAATAGCATTCGTTTCATTTTATTAACCAATCATCGGATCATACTTTATACTTCTTAAGCGCAGCCGGAAAAGGCCGCACACGAGCACATTCTACCAAAACGGCGTCCGAAATACAATTAGAAAAACCGGAGAAATCTCTCCGGTTTTCCTATAATTTAACAATATATTTCCTTCCGCTCAATTAAAATATATTTATCCTGTTGTTTATCAATTTCAAACTGCCTGGTTTTACTCTTTCTCCAGTTTCGCGGTCTTGCCGGTCTTATTGTCCCGGATCTCCTTGAGCTCATCAAAGATATAGTCATTCAGCACTTTGATGTAGGTGCCTTTCATGCCGCTGGAACGTGATTCGATGACACCCGCACTCTCGAATTTGCGGAGTGCATTGACGATGACGGATCTTGTGATGCCGACACGGTCTGCAATCTTGCTTGCCACGAGGATGCCTTCCTCTCCGTCCAGTTCATCAAAGATATGCACGATTGCCTCAAGCTCCGAGTAAGACAGCGTGCTGAATGCGGACTTGACAACCTGAATCTTGCGGTTCTCTTCGAGATTCTCCTCATTGACGGACCGCATCATTTCCAGACCGACCACAGTGGTGCCGTACTCACTGACAACGATATCGTCAATATCGTACTGCGGATCCATCCGGTACATAAATACAGTGCCGAGACGCTCTCCAGCAATCTCGATCGGATTGATGATCGCCGTATAATCGCGATAGGCATCTCCCTCAAATCCCAGTGTTGTCAGATTTACATTTTCCTTGGTTGACAGGACACTCAGGAAACGGTCGTTCAACAGTTCGTCGATGTGATCTCCGACCTGATTGGCAATCAGCTCCTGAATAGTGTTGACTCCGCTTTTATCTGCAACGCCAAGTACTTTACCCTTGCGGCTGATGACAAGAATATTGGAATCCAGGCATTCCATCATGACCTTGCAGATATCATTAAACACGACCTTGGTTGAACTGTTATTATGCAGTAGTTTATTGATTTTCCTTGTTTTATCGAGTAATTGAACGCTCATAATGTATGCCTTTCTTTGTCCCGCCCGACAATTATGCAGATATTCGTTTTACTATCATGTACACTTCTATATTAGCGCACATTTACATTTTTTGCAACAAATTTTCTGAATATTTCGCAAAAAGACACGGGACCGCCGAAGCAGTCCCAATTATTCTGTATACACTGGATTCAAGTCCCGCCCCTGCGGGACGGATCTTGTTCTATTTCGTTCAATCTCCGCCCGTGAGACGGATCTCGTTTCGATCAATCCTGCTCAAACTGCGGATCCAGATCCGCTGCATTTCCCACATAACCGCAGGTCTTGTCAGCACAGACCAGCTTCTTACCCTTCTCCAGCATATAGCCGCCGCACTGCGGACACTTGATGTTGGATGGTTTCTGCCAGGACATGAAATCACAGTCCGGATGGTTGACGCAGCCGTAATAACGGCGTCCCTTCTTGGTCTTCTTGATGACGATGTCGCCGCCGCACTTCGGGCAGATGACACCGGTCTTCTCGAAATACGGTTTGGTATTCCGGCACTCCGGGAAGCCCGGACATGCCAGGAATTTTCCGTGGGGGCCATATTTGATCACCATGTTGCGGCCGCAGTTCTCACAGATCACGTCGGATTCTTCATCACGGATCTCCACTTCCTCGAGTTCCTGCTCAGCCACATCGACCGCTTCTTTCAGATCCGGCCAGAAATTGCGGATGATGGTCTTCCACTCCAGCGTGCCTTCTTCCACCGCGTCCAGAAGTGCCTCCATATTGGCAGTGAAGTTTACATCTACGATACTCGGGAAGGCCTGCTTCATCATATCATTGACCACTTCCCCAAGCTCTGTGATGTAGAGTTTGCGCTGTTCCCGCGCAATGTAACGGCGATTGATGATGGTTGTAATGGTCGGCGCATACGTACTCGGGCGGCCGATTCCCAGTTCTTCCATCTCCCGCACCAGTGACGCCTCTGTATAATGGGCCGGCGGCTGTGTGAAATGCTGCTCCTCGTCAAACTGCAGCAGTTTCAGGCTGCTGTCCTTCTCGATCTTGCCGAGATGATCATCTGTCTCCTTCGTATCATTGCCTTCTGTGTAGACGCTCAGGAAGCCCTTGAATACGAGCGTGGATGCCGAAGCTGTGAAGATATATTCACCGCCGCGGATCCGTACGGTACTGGTCTCATAGCGCGCCTGTGCCATTCTGCTTGCGGCAAAACGCTTCCAGATCAGCTGATACAGCCGGAACTGATCTCTTGACAGGTGTTCTTTAATGGATGCCGGCGTACGGGTTATATCTGTCGGACGAATTGCCTCGTGCGCATCCTGTACGTTTTTGTTTGCATTCTTTCCGCGGCTGCCGCTGCCATTTCCGTCTGCGACATATTCACTGCCGTATTCTTCCGTGATGTAGGCACGCGCTGCTGCATCGGCTTCTGCGGAAATACGCGTGGAGTCGGTACGCAGATAAGAAATCAGACCGACCGTGCCTACTTTCGGCAGATCGATGCCCTCATACAGCTGCTGCGCAATCTGCATCGTCTTGTAAGTAGACATGTTCAGGACATTCGACGCTTCCTGCTGCAGGGTACTGGTCGTGAACGGGAGCGGTGTTTTCTTCACACGGCTTCCCTTCTTGATCTCATCAACAGTGAACGTCGCATTCTGCAGTTTCTGCAGAACTTCATCCACCTCCTCGCGGGAATGAAGCTCGATCTTCTTATCGGCCCCATAGAAATGTGCCGTCAGTGGTTTTTTCTGTCCGTCAACCTGAAAATCTGCATCCAGCGTCCAGTATTCCTGCGGAATAAATGCATTGATCTCTTCTTCACGGTCTGCGATGATGCGCAGAGCGACAGACTGAACACGCCCTGCGGAAAGTCCGCGTTTGATTTTCTTCCATAATAATGGACTGATCTCATAACCGACCATGCGGTCGAGAATTCTGCGGGCCTGCTGTGCGTCAACCAGATCCATATCGAGACTGCGCGCACTCTTCAGGGATTCTTTGACTGCTGTTTTAGTGATCTCATTAAATGTAATCCGCTTCATCTTCGCAGGTTCCACTTTCAGTGTCTGTGAAAGATGCCACGAGATCGCCTCACCCTCGCGGTCCGGGTCGGTCGCGAGATAGATCATCTTTGCCTTTGCGGCTTCCTTGCGCAGCTTTGCCAGCAGGTCGCCCTTGCCGCGAATTGTGATATATTTCGGTTCATAGTCATGTTCAAAATCAATTCCAAGCTGGCTCTTGGGCAGATCACGTACATGCCCCATGGATGCCTCCACCTTATAACTGGAGCCAAGAAACTTCTTAATTGATTTCACTTTTGTCGGTGACTCGACAATGACCAGATTGTTTGCCACTTTTACAACCTCCTCAAAGGATCAAATCCCTATTACATATATCACAAAGTATTTTGCCTTGCAAGTATGTTTTCTGGCATTTTTCGATCTGTCTGGACATAAAATGAGGCTTCCGGATCAATTTCCGGAAGCCGTTTTCTCCTGATTTTATCCTGTTTTCATCTTGTTTCAAACATCTGTCCCGGCTTTCACAGTTCATCACAAACCTGAAAAATGAAAAATTTCAGATAATAGGAGGTCTCCTCTCCTTCTGTCCAGAGAATCGGGTGGTCCGGCGACTGTGTGCGGAACTCCACCTGCCGCAGACGCTTATGCGCGGCGCGCGCCGCCTCGCGGATTGTTTTGGCCAGCAGTTCCTGCGTCATGAAATGCGAACAGGAACAGGTTGCAAGATATCCGCCGTCTCTGACAAGTTTCATGCCGCGCAGATTGATCTCCCGGTACCCTTTGACCGCCCGTTTTGTCGCCTCTCTGGACTTTGTAAACGCGGGCGGATCCAGTATCACGACATCATATTTCTCGCCCGCCGCCGCGAGACGCGGCAGTTCGTCCAGCACATCTGCGCAGACAAACCTGACGCGGTCATCCAGATGATTGCGCGCAGCATTAGCCGCTGCATCTGCCACCGCCTGTTCAGAGATATCCAGACCGGTTACTTCTTCTGCACCGGCGATACCTGCATTGAGTGCAAATGTACCGACATGCGTAAAACAGTCCAGCACGCGTTTGCCGCGGCAAAGCCGCTGGATTGCTTTCCTGTTTTCCTTTTGATCCAGAAAGAATCCGGTCTTCTGTCCGTTTTCCACATCAACCTGATAGCTTACGCCGTTTTCCGTAATATCGACGCGCGTCGGAAAGGCCGGCCCGATGAAGCCCTTGTACAGCTGCATACCTTCCTTGCGGCGTACGGCTGCGTCAGAACGCTCGTAAATGCCGCGGATCACAATACCGTCTTCCGCCAGAATTTCCCGCAGGGCATCCAGAATGATCTCTTTCAGCCGGTCAATCCCAAGCGCCAGTGACTGCACAACCAGAACATCTTCGTATTTATCCACAATCAGCCCCGGCAGCCAGTCAGCTTCTCCGAAAATAATCCGGCAGGAGGATGTATCCTCCATCACGGTTTTCCGGTATTCCCAGGCGGCTTTTACGCGATTGTAGAGAAATGCCGTATCAACCGGTTCCTGTGTGCGGCGTGCCAGCATCCGGATCCGGATCTTTGAATGGCTGTTATAAAAGCCATATCCCATAAAGTATCCGTCAAAGTCCAGTACACGAATGACATCACCGTCCCTGAAATCACCGCGGACCGTCTCAATTTCATTATCAAAAATCCACGCACCGCCTGCCTTGATGGTTCTTCCCTGCCCTTTGCGCAGGGCGGCGGTTCCGTCAGACACGATGGAGTTTCCCATTTCGTACCTCATTTCCTGTCAGATTTTTGCCTCAGCAAGACACAGTTCAAAATATGCTGCCAGACCTGTGCAGATCAATTCTTTCGTCATTTTTTCTGCGAATTGTTCATCTGCTTTGCCCGCTTCCGGATCTCCTTCCGGCTTCCACGCATAAATATTCTCCTGTGTATCGCAGAGGATCATCTCTCTGCCCTGCTCCGATGCAGGACGCAGTACAAAACAGTCTGCCGGAAAATCCGCCCACATCTCGCGAGCTGCCAGTGTCGCACGGACCACATTCAGATCCGCCTCCACATTCATACCTGTCCACTCAACAGTTCCAAAACCGATCGCACCGAAATGGGTCAGATACTGCGTAAACTCCTCCGGAAAGGTCAGATTCAGTTTGTCCTCGCAGTCCCAGACACGCACCATCTCACAGCGCATCGAGTGAAAGATCTGCGGATGTTCCTTAATCTTATCCACCAGTGCACTCATAATTTAAGCCTTTCCCTGTGATCCGAAAATCATCATTTTCTCAATCGTCGCCGCCTTGACTGCTGCGACCATTTCCGGAATCAGCCGGTCCATCTTGCGGGACTCATTGTAATACGCCGCAACAGCATGCGCCGCAGCCAGATTGATATCCGTATAAATATTCACTTTGCAGATGCCGCCTTTGATGCAGTTGCGGAAGTCTTCATCAGAGAGGCCGGATCCGCCGTGCAGAACAAGCGGCACATCGACGGCCGCGCGGATTTCTGCCAGACGCTCCAGATCCAGAACCGGCTTTTCGCGGTATTCACCGTGCGCCGTACCAATTGCGACAGCAAGTGCATCAATGCCGGTGCGCGCTGCGTAGTCAGCTGCTTCCTGCGGTGTCGTGTACATGTCGACATCAGCATCCGGGTTGTCATTTGCGCCGACATGGCCGAGTTCACCCTCCACCGTTGCGCCGAACATATGAGCAAATTCAGTCATGCGGGCGACACGTTCTACGTTCTCCTCATAAGGAAATGTGGAGCAGTCATACATAATTGAAGAAAATCCCAGTTTCAGTGCTTCGATGATCTTCGGCTCTGTGAGGCCGTGATCAAAATGCAGCACGACCGGAACAGAAGCCTCCTCCGCCATGGGTCTGAGCAGCCAGCTCAGTTCTTTGAGCGGTGTGAATTTTGTCAGGCTCTCCGCAGTCCCGATAATGACGGGGCTGTCGAGTTCTTCCGCCGCTTCAATTACACCGCGGGCCATTTCCAGATTAATGGTGTTGAACAGGCCGACACCGTAGTGGTTGCGCTGTGCATCCTTCAAAACATCATTCAATGTTACGAGCATGGGATTCCTCCTATTTCTGATCTTGCTGTGTTTTCCGGCTGTCCGAATCGGTCATGCAGACCGTATTATCTTCTGTCCGAAGCCGGTCGTTCAAGCCGTATTTTATTGTCAAAACGATTCAATCGCGATCTATGATCGCGCAGCTCTGCGATGTCTCACTCCGCTTCTGCCGGCATTTCCTCGTACATATCTGCCGCCTGTATATCCGGATTCTCGCGGTCTGCCTCTGAGAGTTTTCCGAAGAAGCTCTCATGCGCTTCTTCGTAACGCTTCTGATAGGTGTTGTCCGTATTCTGATGCAGTGCGGATACATAAGAATGTGCCTTGGCTGCAATTTCCGGATGCACACGCACGATGACAGAGATACCGACATTTGAGCAAATATCAGCGATTTTCTCCAGATTTGACAGAATATCCAGGAATGAGATGCCCACATGTGTTGTACAGATCCCGTCACGCAGACGGATCAGATGATTGTTGTGCAGCGCATTTGTCATGTCGTCCATGACCTCTTCAAGCGGCTCGATATGCTGTGCCGCGTCCACATCGCGTTTTTCAAAAGCCAGCTTTGTAAAAACAAAAATCTCATTCATCAGTGAACGGATCACCTGCAATTCTGCTTTCGCCTGTTTCGAAAATTCCGACCCGTTCTGCTTCAGTTCCTCAGCAGACTGTGCAATATTTTTTGCCTGGTCGCCAAGCCGCTCAAATTCTGTCACGACACGGTTGTACTGATCCATGATTCGGATATATTTTTCTTCCCGTGCGTACGGTGTGAGCTGTGACAGGTAATTGCTGATTCTGTCCGTCAGCATATTGATGTTTTTCTCTTCTTCGTAGATCTCTTTGATCTTCTTCTCATCGAATTCAAAAACTGTATCAAGCGCCTTATTGATATTCTCGCAGGCAGCGTTCAGCATTGTGCGCAGCAGATCATAACAGCTGTTAAATGCCAGTGCCGGCGTCTGGAAGAACACCGGGTTCAATGCAGTCAGCTTGTCTGCGTATTTGCTGACAGGAACAACCTCGTCCTTGACAATTCGAAGACTTGCTTTTTCGTACAGATTGACGGCCGGCAGCAGTACGATTGCACAGGTCAGATTAAAAATTGTATTGGTGTTTGCAATCGTGCCCGGCGACATCTTTGCATTCCAGAGACCATCCAGAACACCTGCCTGTTTCAGAACCAGAACAACAATCAGCACCAGAACGGTTTCGCTTAAGTTGAACAGGATGTTAACGACACCAACACGCTTCTGGTCCGGTTTTGCACCGATCGAACAGACAATCGCAGTCGTGACGCAGTCGCCCAGATAGATACCGCAGAGCACAATATAGACTGCCTTAAACGGAATCACACCTGACAATGAGAATGCCTGCAGAATACCAATCGTCGCGGAAGAACTCTGCAGCATGAATGCGACGCCGGCGCCGACCAGATAGCCCATCCACATGTGATCGCCCAGGCTCTGGAACAGTCCGTCGATCAAACCGTTTTCAGAAAGGACACTAACTGCAGACGTCATGTTGAGCAGACCCGAGAACAGAATACCGAATCCAATACAGATATTTCCGATGACATTGGAACGCCGGAAATTCAGGAACATGATGCAGACAATGCCGATAATCAGCGCAAGCGGTGCAAGCGTAGACGGCTGAAACAGCCGCAGAATACTTGCGCCGTCTGCATCAATTCCGATGAACCGGATAATCTGTCCGGTCACAGTTGTACCGACGTTCGCGCCGATGATAACGCCCAGCGACTGCCGCAGCGTAATAACGCCCGCAGCGACCAGACCGGATGTGATAACAATGGTTGCCGTCGATGACTGGATGATTGCTGTCACAAGAACGCCGAGGGCAAATGCCTTGATCGGGTTATTTGTAACCTTCTCCATAAAGATTTTCAATGTGCCGGAAGAACCTTCCTTCAGGTTGTCTCCCATCAGCCGCATGCCATAAAGAAACATGGCAAGTCCACCCAGCAGGGATATGATGTTAAAGATGCTCATAATAATTCCCTCAGATTATAATTCCATTTCCTGTCACTACTGCTTCTGTTTCACCATTTCTGTCCTGACCGCATGCTTCATGCTTTCTTCTGCATACCGGGCAGGTATTACTCAGCATTATACGCCATCCGCAGCACATTCAGATAATCTTCTTTTGTCATCGGACGCGGATTGCTCTCTGTCGAAATATTTGCCGCGGACATCTCTGCCAGCTGATCAAAATCCTCCGGATCGACATTCTGTGAGCGGAAATTCGGAAGGCCGACCGCTTTGCACAGATCCTTGACAGCCTGTACTGCTGCCGCCGCACCTTCTTCCACGGTTGTGAAAGAAATGCCCATTGCCTGTGCGACACGTGCGTATTTCTCCGTGCAGTAATCCATGTTGTATTCCATAACATAGGGCAGGAAAATCGCATTGCACATGCCGTGCGGCAGATCACACATGCCGCCAAGCGATTCCGCGACACAATGAACAGATGCAACATCACTGTGACTGAAAGACATGCCGCCGAGCATACTTCCCATCAGCATGGCACTGCGGGCCTCGAGATTGGCGCCGTCTTTTACAGCAGTCACCAGATTGTGGCTGATCAGTTCGATGGAATACAGCGCGAACGCATCACCGATTGGTTCCGCGCAGGTCGCCGTATAGCCCTCAATCGCATGCGTCAGCGCATCTACACCGGTGGATGCGGTTACCATCGGGGGCACAGAGATGGTGAGTTCCGGGTCACACAGCGCAAGCGTTGCCGCTGTGAACGGACTCTTGATCGTCATTTTGTAGTGATTCACCGTATCTGTAATAACTGACGAGAAGGTCAGTTCGCTGCCAGTGCCCGCTGTCGTCGGAATGGCGATCATCGGTGCCTGCGGCTTTGTTGCTGCCGTTTTTCCTTCATACAGTTTGATTTTATCCGCATCGTGCGCGAGCAGAACGCCGACCGCTTTCGCACAGTCAATCGGGCTGCCGCCGCCGATGGCGATCAGCGAATCCGACCCGAATTCCCGAGCCTTTGCCGCGCATGCCTCGACATTCACATCCTTGGGATTTGCTTCTACATCGCTGCAGACAATATACGGAATTCCTTCCCGGTCCAGCAGTTCCGTAATGCGTCCGACAACACCTGCTTTGACAAGTCCCGGATCTGTAATGATCGCAGGTCGGGCACATCCGAGCCGCTTTACTTCATCCGGCAGCTGATTTACGACGCCGGGGCCATAGACAATCTCTGTCGGCAGAACAAACCGGAATACATCCATCGGATTCTTATTTGCGTAATAATATGATTTCATCTTTAGATAACCTCGCTTCTGAGATCTGAATGCTGCCGCCCCTTTCAGGAACGGTAATCAGTATCTTCCAGTTAGATGTTTCGAAGATTTTCCTGTAACACGAGAAAAAAGGGCATTGGTCTCATGCAGATTTCGCACAGCACAATGCCCTTTCTATTATATCATTATCACGCCGCGTTTGCGACAGAAAATCTGCCCTTTCGCGGATTCCGTCTCACGACGGCTGCCAGAACCTGTACAGGTATTACTGCTGCTTCTCAGCAATTGCAGCCTGCGCTGCTGCCAGTCTTGCGATCGGCACGCGGAACGGTGAGCAAGAAACATAGTCCAGACCGATCTTGTGGCAGAACTCTACGGATGACGGATCTCCGCCGTGCTCGCCGCAGATACCGAAATGCAGATTCGGATTTTTCGGCTTGGCAAGATCAATTGCCTGCTGCATCAGACGGCCGACACCTGTCTGGTCAAGTTTTGCAAACGGATCGTTCTCGAAGATCTTCTCGTCATAGTATGCATCCAGGAACTTATTCGCATCATCACGTGAGAATCCGTAAGTCAGCTGTGTCAGATCATTTGTACCGAAGCAGAAGAAATCAGCCTCTTCTGCGATGCGGTGTGCACGGATGCATGCACGCGGTGTCTCGATCATGGTACCGATCTCGTACTCGAGATCGATATCTGTTCTTGCAATCTCAGCGTCAGCAGTCGTCTTGACGATTTTCTTAACATGATGCAGCTCTCTCTGGCTGGATGCCAGCGGGATCATGATCTCCGGTTTTACAACCCACTCCGGATGCTTTTTCTGTACTTTAATTGCAGCACGGATGACTGCCTTGGTCTGCATCACTGCGATTTCCGGGAAGGTGACTGCCAGACGGAGTCCTCTGTGTCCCATCATCGGGTTAAACTCATGCAGAGAAGCGATCATTGCCTTGATCTCTTCAACAGTTTTGCCCTTGGTAGCTGCCAGCTTTGCGATCTCGATCTCATCGCTCGGTACGAACTCATGGAGCGGCGGATCCAGGAAGCGGATGGTAACAGGGTTGCCTTCCAGTGCCTCATACAGCTGCTCGAAGTCATTCTGCTGATACGGCAGAATCTTGCTCAGCGCCGCTTCACGCTCTTCGGATGTCTCGGAAATAATCATCTCACGGAATGCAGAAATACGCTCTTCCTCGAAGAACATATGCTCTGTACGGCAGAGGCCGATACCTTCTGCGCCAAGCTCACGTGCCCTTCTTGCATCTTCCGGTGTATCAGCATTGGTGCGGACTTTCAGTCTTCTGTACTTGTCTGCCCAGCCCATAATGCGGCCGAACTCACCTGCAATCTTTGCATCTACTGTATCAATGATGCCGTCATAAATATTACCGGTGGATCCGTCGATGGAAATGAAATCTCCCTCATGGAATTCTTTTCCGCCAAGTGTAAAGGTCTTGTTTGCCTCATCCATGGTAATGTCGCCGCATCCGGAGACACAGCACTCGCCCATGCCGCGGGCAACAACTGCCGCATGGCTGGTCATACCGCCGCGGACTGTCAGGATACCTTCTGCAGACTTCATGCCGGCGATGTCTTCCGGAGAGGTCTCCAGACGGGTCAGGATAACCTTCTCGCCTCTTTCTGCCCATGCAACAGCATCTTCTGCTGTGAAGACAACCTTACCGCATGCAGCACCCGGTGAAGCGCCAAGGCCCTTTCCGATCGGCTTTGCAGCTTTCAGTGCAGCCGCATCAAACTGCGGATGCAGGAGCGTATCGAGGTTACGCGGATCGATCATTGCGACCGCCTCTTCCTCTGTGCGCATTCCTTCGTCAACCAGATCACAGGCAATCTTCAGTGCAGCCTGTGCTGTACGCTTGCCGTTTCTGGTCTGCAGCATGTAGAGTTTGCCGTTCTCTACGGTGAACTCCATATCCTGCATGTCGCGATAGTGATTCTCGAGGATCTTGCAGACATCTGTAAACTGTGCAAATGCCTCCGGGAACTTCTGCTCCATCTCTGTGATGTGCATCGGTGTGCGGACACCGGCAACGACGTCCTCACCCTGTGCATTTGTCAGGAACTCACCAAACAGTCCCTTCTTGCCGGTAGCCGGATCACGGGTAAATGCAACACCAGTGCCGCAGTCATCGCCCATGTTGCCGAATGCCATGGACTGTACATTGACAGCAGTACCCCAGGAATACGGGATATCATTGTCGCGGCGGTAGATGTTTGCACGCGGATTGTCCCAGCTGCGGAAGACTGCCATGATGGCACCCATCAGCTGTTCCTTCGGATCACTCGGGAAATCCTCGCCGATTTTAGCCTTGTACTCTGCCTTAAACTGGTTTGCCAGTTCTTTCAGATCTTCTGCGGTCAGCTCAACGTCCTGTGTGACGCCGCGCTCTGCTTTCATCTTGTCAATGAGCTCTTCGAAATACTTCTTGCCGACTTCCATTACAACGTCGGAATACATCTGGATAAATCTTCTGTAGCAGTCCCATGCCCAGCGCGGGTTGCCGGATTTCTCTGCAATAACTTCCACGACATCCTCGTTCAGACCGAGGTTCAGGATGGTGTCCATCATACCCGGCATGGATGCGCGCGCACCGGAACGTACAGAAACAAGGAGGGGATTCTCTTTGTCACCGAACTTCTTGCCTGTGATCTCTTCCATTTTAACGATGTACTCGTTGATCTGCTCCTGGATCTCCGCATTGATCTTACGGCCGTCCTCATAGTACTGTGTGCAGGCTTCCGTTGTAATTGTAAAGCCCTGCGGTACCGGAAGACCGATGTTGGTCATCTCTGCCAGATTTGCGCCCTTGCCGCCAAGCAGCTCACGCATATTGGCATTACCTTCTGTAAACAAGTACACCCACTTATTTGCCATTCTTACATTTCCTCCTGATTTCTTCTCTTTTCTTTTACTATGCTTTTCGTCTCACGTTGACCATTCTACCCTTGAATCGGGCCGTTCGTCAAGTTGCGAAAAGCTTCATTTTATGGTTTTATGTTATAGTTTTTGCATTGTTTTCAGTACATAAAAAAAGGACTGCCACAATTGATGCAACAGTCCTTATAAATCATTATTACGTGATTACAAATTGTTATACAACACGGCGAACCGCGAGGATGGTGTGATACGCTGCATTCGTTCCGCAGATGATACCGCGGGTCGGGTCAGATGCGTGAACGATCTGTCCGCCGCCCATGTAAATGGCAACATGGCCGCTGTAGCAGATGATGTCGCCCGGCTGTGCTTCCGAATAGGAGACGCCCCGTCCTGCACTGCGAAGTGCACTGGACTGACGTGCCACACTGTATCCGAAGTGTGCATATACCAGATGAACAAACCCTGAGCAGTCTGTTCCGTTTGTCAGGCTGTTTCCGCCCCAGACATACGGATTTCCGACAAACTGCAGTGCGTAGTCTACGATCGCCTGTCCTGCAGAGGAACTGCCGGAACTGGAAGATGTTGTCTCCTCTTCGTAACTCTCTTCCTCATAATCAGAATCGCTGTCATAAGAAGAACTGCTGTCAGAGGAACTGCTGTCGCTGTAGGAACTGCTGTCAGAGGAACTCTCACTGTAGCTCTCATCTTCGTCGCTGTAGGAATTGCTGTCGGAATCGCTGCTGTAGTCCTCTTCTTCATCGTAGGACTGTTGTTCCGCTTCCTCTGCTGCTGCCTGTCGGGCTGCCTCTTCTTCAGCTGCCTGACGGGCCGCTTCCTCTGCCGCTGCCTGTCGGGCTGCCTCTTCTTCGGCTGCTTTGCGGGCTGCTTCCTCTTCTTCTGCTTTGCGTCTTGCCGCTTCCTCTGCGCGCTGCTGCTCAGCAGCCAGTTCCTGAATCTTTGCGTTCTGCTCTGCCAGAAGCTGCTCAAAGGCATCCGCCTTCTCATTCGCAGTTGCAAGCTGTGCGTCATAATCTGCAGAAGTTTCTTTTGCTTCTTCCAGAAGGCCTTCAAGATTTACCTTCTCAGCCTCCTGCTCGGACTGCATCTCCTCAAATTCGGCTTTCTGGTTTTCCTGATCCGCCTTGAGCTGCTTAACTTCCTCGATAACCTGCTCATATTCATCCAGACAGTCGCGGTCATAAGAATACATCTTCTGTGCAAATTCCGCCTGGTTCAGAACCTTTGAGAGGGAATCTTCTGAGAAAAGCATCATGCCCCATCCGGTGTTTCCGCCGGTCTCATAAATGTACTGAATGCGCTTCTTCATCGCCTCATAGGCGGTACTCTCACGCTCTTCGGCATTGCCCAGATTGACGGTTGTCTCCTGAATCTCGGCCTCTTTGTCACTGATCTGCTTTTCCAGTGTGTTAATCGAGGCAATTGTCGTCACAAGTTTTGAATCAAGTGTATCGATCTCGCCGATAATTTCCTGCTTCTTCTCTTCCAGCACGCCGATCGAACTCTGCAGCTCCTGCAGTTTCGAAGACGTCGCTGACTTCTCTGCCTGCGCCTCCTGTAGTTTCGAAGAGGCCTCGGCCTCCTGCGCCTGCAGTTCTTCCAGCGTGACGGCTCCGACAGATGCGACCTGTGCAAGTGCCAGTGTCATTGACAGTAATACTGTCATCAATGCTCGTCTCTTCACGCGTAATCCTCCTGTAAAGATCTATGTAAATAAAATATACTCCCTCATTTCACTACAGAACCCATTGTAACATTCTCGTAATATTTCTGTCAACTATATGTATTTATCAGATTGTATTTCTTTACAAAAGAATTGCGTTTTGTTGTAATTTCTTTAAGGTATTTCTGCTGTTTCAGGCTTTTCAGTCTCTGCTCTCGATCACAGCGGGAATCCCGGATTGATAGCAGATCCGCGCAGTTTCCGCCTCTATTTCATTGCTGACACACAGGCTCTCCTGTCCGGCTTTCAGCGTGTAGTCTGTCAGCGGATAATGAAATCCTGTAAGGGTCAGACCTGTCACAGGCCCGCCATACGGAAGAATCGATACGTATTTCCCGAACTGTTCATTTTTTTTCAGCAGAATCTCCTTCTCGAAGGGCATGGAGATCCGGTTATTTGCATCGACCAGCCATCCTCTGATATGCATTTCCCGCAGACGGCAGAGCAGGGAAATGTTCCCCCACACATGATCCAGACGGGTGCCGGTTGCCCCAAGCAGAACGACTTCGTCAGTCCCCTGCGCAATCGCCAGTGTGACAGCAAGTTCCGTATCTGTCGCATCCTTCTCGGGCCGGTGCCGGATCATACGGATCTTCCGGTTTGAAATTGTGAGCAGCTGCTCATTCACTTCATCATGTTCTCCTGACACTTTGGAAAAAATGTTTTCATCTGCCGGTTCTGCCGCTTTCAACAGTTCCTGATGCTGCAGGCTGTCAAAATCCCCCACAATCATGTCCGGGAGATGTCCGCTCTGCAGGCAGTAGTCCAGACCGCTGTCCGCTGCAATCATAAAATCATACTGATATTCTGATAAAAATCCGGAGGCGAACGTCTCCTGGATGTTCCCTCCGGATATGATGACTGTTTTCATATGAACAATCTGCCTTATGCGCGTGCTGCGAATTTATCGTGGAAGAACTGCACATTCGCTGCAATATCATCCTTGAAGACAGCAGAGCCGGCAACAAGAATCTCAGCGCCTGCGTCAAGTACTTCATCGACTGTCTTCGCGTTGACGCCGCCGTCAACCTCAATCGGAATATTCGGATATCCGGCATCGTCCAGCTTTTTCCGCAGATCACGGATCTTCTGTGTCACTGCCGGAATGTAGGACTGTCCGCCGTAGCCAGGGTTTACTGACATCAGCAGCACCATATCCAGACGGTCCATGACATAATCAATGACATTCAGAGGCGTAGCCGGATTGAGCACGACACCTGCCTGCATGCCCTGGTCATGAATTGCCTGCAGGGTGCGGTCCAGATGCTTACATGCCTCTGCATGAACCGTTACCATGTCGGCGCCGCATTTTTTCAGATCCTCTGCGTAGCGGCCGGGCTCATCAACCATCAGATGTACATCAAAGAACATCTTTGTGCACTTGCGGATCGATGTAATAACTGGCATACCGAATGAAATCGGCGGCACAAACTGGCCGTCCATGACATCAATGTGGAGCCATTCCACACCGTTATCCTCAAGAATCTTAAACTGTTCGCCGAGGCGGGAAAAATCCGCCGAGAGCATAGATGGTGCAAGCTTGTACATACTCAATATCTCCTTTTCTCCTGTTCTTCAAGTTCCCTGTATAATCTGACGAAGCTCTGATAGCGCTCCGAAGAGATCTGTGATGCTTCCACCGCCTGCTTCACGGAGCAGTCCGGCTCATGAATATGTGCACATCCGACAAATCTGCAGCCGGATGCATGTGCTCTGATTTCCGGAAAATACTGTTCCAGGGTTTCCTTTGGAAAATCCGGAAGCTGCAGCGAAGTAAATCCCGGGGTATCACAGATATAACTCGCGTGATCCATCGGAATCAGTTCACTGTGTCTGGTTGTATGACGGCCGCGTCCCAGCTTTCTGCTGATACTTCCTGTCTCCATCACAATCTCCTGCTGCATCAGGTTTGTGATCGTTGATTTTCCAACGCCGGAAGGTCCCGCAACCACCGTTACCTTTCCGCGCAGACGTTCCAGGATCTCGTCCATTCCATGTGCTTTTTCTGCACTGCAGATCAAAACTTCATACCCGGAAGCGCGGTAAATCTCCTGCCACTGTCCGATTTCCTCCGGAGTGACAAGATCTGATTTATTCAGAATAATAAACGCCGGAACGTTCTGCCGTTCCATCATCACCAGAAACCGGTCGATCATCAGCTGATCCGGATTGGGGTCCCGCAGTGCAAACAGCACTGCCGCCTGATCTACATTTGCGACGGCCGGCCTGATCAGCTCGTTTTTTCGCGGTTCGATCCGGATTACACTGGCTTCTCTGTCTTTTTCGTGGGTCACAACAATCTCTACATCATCACCCACCAGCGGTTTTTTTCCGTCCTTCCGGAAAATACCGCGTGCCTTACATGCATAGGTGCCGGATTCTACTGTGCTGACATAGTAGAATCCGGCGATCCCTTTAATAATCTTTCCTCTCATGTACACTTACACTGCCACGAACGGAACATTGTTGTACTGCCATTTTCTGACGCCATCTTCATAAATATTGATGACACCTGTCTCACCGCTGTCACTGTAGACCGGCTCGTCGTAATCTCCTTCTGTCCAGGGGTTGGAGCCCTCATAGATCGTTATGGTATTGCCGCCCTGTACCAGTTCCAGTCTGACAACGCCGCCTTCATATCCATCCGGCTCCGAGAGCGTACCGGACAGACGGTACTGACCGCCCGCTTCTTCCTCTTCTTCCGAATTAATATACAGTGTAATCGTCGTACCTACCGGTACCTCTGTTCCGTAGGTCGGATCCATGCTGTATACTTCACCGATACCCATGGACTCCGTGCTGCCCTGCTCGATCTGGTATTCCAGTCCGAGATGTGTCAGAGACTGTGTTGCGGTTGCCTCGTCGTATCCAATCAGAGACGGCACTGTAACCGTTGCCTCACCTCTGCTGATATACAGCGTAACAGTTGAATTAGCAGGGACGCTGCTGCCTGCCGCCGGTTCTGAAGAAATAACATTTCCAACCGCGACGCTGCCGTCAGACTGCAGTTCAACCCGCGGAACAAGTCCGAGATCTGTCAGAGCCTTCTCTGCATCGGCCTGTGACTTGCCGGCAATATCAGCCGGAATGGTAACATTCGCCTTGCCGGAGCTTACGACAACTTCAATGGTCGTATTCACGTTGACACGACTCTCCGGATCTACATTCTGAGAAATGATTTCTCCCTCTGCATATTCATCAGACGCGTCCGTTCCGATCTGCTTGATGCCGATTTTACGTTTCACTGCTTCTTCTGTTGCTGTCGCAACGGTCATGCCGCGGAAGTCCGGAACTTCAACCTGCTCTTCTGCTGCAAGTGTCTCTTCCGCAACGCTGCTCTCAACAGCTGTGCTGGATGCAGAACTTTCATCAGAAGAATCTCTGCCGCCGAAATGGAAGATACCTGCCATATTACCGATCAGAATGATCAGCACAACGATGATAATTGCACCGATGACAAAACCGCCGATCGTGAGTCCGCGCTCCAGGCCGGAACTCTTGTCATCATCTTCATCGTAATCCTCATCGTCAAATTTACGGATTTTTTCTTTATTTTCCTGCTTCTTGCTGATACCGCTGCGAATCTCTCTGAGTTCTTCGTCAGACACTTTTACGGTCTGCGCCGTATCGTCAATTGTGGTGAGTGTCACAAAGTCACCCTGGGGCTCCAACAGCGAACGTTTCAGATCGTCAATCAGTTCGCCTACATTCTGGTAACGGCGTGCCTGATTCTTCTGGGTCGCCTTCAGGATAATCTGTTCCAGTGAATACGGAAGATCAGGCGTATAGCGTGACGGCGGCACCATCTCTTCCTGCAGATGTTTGATCGCAATTGACACAGTCGTATCGCCGTCAAACGGAACACGTCCGGTTGCCATCTCATACATGGTGATACCGAGTGAATAAATATCACTGCGCGCATCTGAAACACCGCCGCGCACCTGCTCCGGTGAACTATAGTGTACAGAACCCATGACGTTTGCCGTAATTGTGTTGGAATTGGAGGCTTTCGCAATACCAAAATCGGAAAGCTTCACCTTGCCGTCCGTGGAAATAATAATATTCTGCGGTTTTACGTCACGATGGACAATCCCCTGATGATGTGCCGCCTGAAGGCCCAGCGATACCTGAATTGCAATGCTGGTCGCCTCTTTTACAGAGAGTTTTCCTTTCTTGGTAATGTAATTTTTGAGCGTGATACCTTCCACCAGCTCCATTACAATATAGTAAAGTCCTCTGTCCTCACCGACGTCAAAGACATTGACAACATTCGGATGAGAAAGACGCGCAGCCGCCTGCGCTTCCTTCTGGAATTTCGTTACAAACGAAGTATCTTCACGAAACTCCGCTTTCATAACCTTTACAGCTACCAGACGACTCAGCTTGTGATCTCTTGCCTTGTAGACATCGGCCATACCGCCGGATCCGACGCGCGATATGATTTCATAACGCTCACCGAGTACAATTCCCTCTTTTAACATTTAGTTCCTCCCCGTCTCAGGCCCGGCCTGATCATCATCTGTTTCTTCTGCGGTATCTTCTCCTGCAGCCGCTTCGTCAGCGTTTTCCCCTTTATTGCCAGGATCTGAAGACACCGGTGTTTCCTGTTCGACCGATTCCCCGGAATCATGATCAGCAGCTGTCCCTTCCTCTGCAGCATCCGCTGCCGGCTGCGCATCCTCTGTATCAGCTGCCGGCTGTGTATCTGCATTCAGACCTGCATCTTCCGGAAGCGGTTCGTCTGCTGTATAGGGTTCAACCACAACCACTGCGATATTGTCAAGGCCTCCCCCTGCATTGGCCAGTTCCACCAGCTTCTCTGCCTTGTCCTTTACCTCGTGATCACAAAGAACCTTATATATGACGCTTCCTTCTACCATGTTGTAAAGCCCGTCGGAACACATCATAAAACAGTCTCCGTTCTCAAGCTTTACATCAAAAAAGTCAATCTTTACTTCTTCTGTTGTGCCGATTGCCCTTGTAATAATATTCCTGTCCGGATGATTCATTCCCTCTTCCGGCGTCAGTTCACCGAGACGTACCATCTCTGCAATCAGCGAATGGTCATGTGTAATCTGGCGGAACGCCTCACCGGCGAGGTACAATCTGGAATCTCCTACATTTGCAACAAATAAATAGCCGCCGACAACTGTCGCAACCACCATTGTGCTGCCCATTCCTTTTAATTCCGGATCACTCTGCGACTTTGCGAGGACCGCCTTGTTTGCGGCCTCAATACCGGCGCGCATAATCCTCACCGGATTAAAATTATGATCCTCCCGGATTGTCTCTGTCAAAACGCCAACGCCATATCTTGAAGCGTAATCTCCGGCATTGTGTCCTCCCATTCCGTCCGCAACCACGAACAGATTCGGAAGATTCCCCACCGGCTCAGAAGACACAAAGATGAAATCCTGATTCATCTTCCGGATCTGTCCGATGTCTGTTGCTGAATATACCTTCATACACATTTACTCCTGCTCAATCATTTATGGATGCCCGGTTCCGCTTCCGGGATGATCTGCCCTGCCGCGAGATTCCGGAACATCTGCTCCGCTGCAATTCTGTGCATCCTGATAGCGCTTGCGGAGCTGTCCACAGGCACCGTCAATATCGGCGCCCATTTCCCTTCTAATAGTAACATTAATTCCGTAATTTTCAAGTTTTATTTGGAAATTACGCACTTCCGGCGCGGCACTGCGGGAATAATTCCGCTCCTTTACCGGGTTGACAGGAATCAGATTAACGTGACAGTTCATCCCTTTCAGAATCTTCGCAAGCTTCTCCGCATGTTCCGCCCCGTCATTTTTTCCGGCAATTAATGCATACTCAAAGGAAATACGCCTTCCCGTTTCTGCGAAGTATTCTCTGCAGGCTGCCGTCAGTTCTTCAATCGAATAACGTCTGGCGACGGGCATCAGTTCCTGCCGCAGCAGGTCATCCGGTGCATGCAGAGAGATTGCCAGTGTAATTCCGAATTTTTCACGGGCAAGCTTCCGGATCTGCGGTACCAGTCCGCAGGTGGAAACTGTTATATTGCGCTGACTGATACAGATTCCGTCCGGATGGCTTACCAGCCGGATCCACCGCAGCAGCGTATCATAATTATCCAGCGGCTCTCCGCTTCCCATCACATCGATGTGCGACACACGCTCTCCTGTCAGCCGCTGGATCTCATAAATCTGTTCCAGCATCTCAGAAGCGGTCAGGTTACGGACGCACCCGTCCAGCGTTGAGGCACAGAATCTGCATCCCATCCGGCAGCCGACCTGCGAGGAAATACAGACGGAAATACCATGGCGGTGCCGCATCCATACACTCTCAATCATATTCCCGTCGTGCAGTGCAAACAGATACTTGCGTGTATCCCCGCGTGCAGATTCCTGCACCTGTACCGCCTGTACAGTCAGGAGCGGCTTCTCTTTTGCGAGCCTGCTGCGGAGCGCCCCCGGCAGATTGCGCATTTCATCATACGTCCGCACGCGATTGACATGCATCCATGCAAACAGCTGCTTTGCGCGAAATGGCTTTTCACCCATTGCGCTAACCAGTTCTGTCAGTTCTTCGATTGTCATGGATTTGATATCCGGCATATGTTCATTCCTCTTCGGAGACAGGGGACGGTTCTCTGTCTCCTTCCAGTTTTATCTGCGGAATCTTGCGATGAAAAACCCGTCACAGGCATGGATCCCCGGATAAAGCTGCAGATAATTCCGGTTGCCGGCTTCTTCGGCCAGTTCCGGCGGAAGAAATGGTGCGGCCATATCCGGCTTCAGGTCACTGTTGTCCAGAATCCAGTCCACATTTTCCTCATTTTCACGCGGATCAAAGGTACAGGTACTGTACAGCAATGTTCCGCCGGGTCTGACGTACCGCACTGCGTTTTTCAGAATCTTCCGCTGCAGCCGTACAAGGCTCTCTGTCTTTTCATCAGATGCTTCATACCGGATGTCCGGCTTTCTTCCGATCACCCCGAGTCCGGAACATGGCAGATCAGCAATGACAACATCTGCCTTCTCTTCCATCGCCGGGTCAAATACAGTCCCGTCCCACACCTGTACATCGATGTTCGTAATCTGCAGTCTGGCAATGCTCTCCCTGATCAATTCTGCTTTCTGCTCCGATACATCCCGCGCAATTACTTTTCCCGCTGCATCAGCGGAATCTTCTGCTGCTCTCTGCAGAATATCTGCAGCCAGCATGCTTTTCCCGCCGGGTGCGGCCGCGAGGTCCAGCACCAGATCGCCCGGCCGGATACCTGCCGCCTCCACTGCCAGCATGGAACTGACGTCCTGTACGGCGATCAGTCCATCAGCAAATGCAGGCGTATTCTCAAGATCTGTTACACCGGACAGGCCGGCTGCATATGGAATATAAGGCGCCTGTGTAACCTGTACACCTGCTTCCTGCAGCATCTGTCTGGCTCCTGTTTTCTTCTGATCGTTTATGGTTCCGTACGGATCTGATTCACCCGCAGCAGAATGTTTTCCGGATTTCGTCATCTCGTCCCGGAAACGTACTGTCAACGGCGCCTGTTTCTGTAATGCGGCGCAGATCCGTCCGGTTTTCTCTTCCCCGTATGTTTTCAGCCAGCGTTCCGTCAGATATACCGGCATCGAATACTTGACACTGAAATACTGCACCGGATCTTTATCCCGGTCCGGCCGGCGAATGTTTTCCCTGCCGCGCACAACTGCGCGCAGAACACCGTTGACAAACCCGCGCAGGCTTCCGAATCCTCTCTGTACAGCCATCCGGACGGCTTCGTTCACCGCTGCCGAATCCGGGATGGCATCCAGAAACTGAATCTGATAAACAGCGAGCCGCAGAATTTCCCGGATCACGGGCTTCATCTTCTTCGTTTTGGTTTTAGAAAACTGATCGATGATGTAATCCAGGCTGATCTGCCATTCCAGAACACCGTTTACCAGTTTTCTGTAAAACCGTTCCTCCCGCTGGTCCAGATCCGGATGAGCCTGCAGGATATCGCGTATGACCAGATGTGACGGACTTCCGTGTTTTTCAATTATAATTAATGTATCCAGCGCAAGATTTCGGGCATCATCCCGCGGCTGTCTCGTTATTGCAGTCATATACGTTTACCTCTAAATGAGTCAGAAAGAAACGTCCCTTTTGACTCATTCAGTTTCTTCTGCGTCCGCCGCTTCCGCCCGCAAGCAAAATCAGACGGAGCAGCTGCATCGTAGTTGCCGCTGCCGCTGCGACATAAGTCATCGCAGCCGCCCGGAGTACTGCGCGGGAACCTGCAATTTCATTTGCCGCCATCAATCCGGTTCCCTCGAGCTTCTTCAGCGCACGCGAAGAAGCATTGAATTCTACCGGGAGTGTTACCAGCTGAAAAAGCAGTGCGAGACAGAACAGCAGAATACCGGCTGTCAGAAGCGGACGGATCGAGAATATCAGGCCGCCGATAAAAACAGGCAGTGCTGCCGCAGAGCCGAAGTTTGCGACAGGCACCAGTGAAGAACGGATCCGCAGCGGTGCATATTCTCTTGCATCCTGAATAGCATGTCCACATTCATGTGCCGCAACACCAATAGCAGCAAGCGAACGCTGTGAATAAACTGCGTCTGACAGATTCACAACTTTTGTGCGCGGATCATAATGATCGGTCAGACTTCCAGAGACATGTTCCACCCGCACATTGTAAAGTCCCTCACTCTCGAGGATCCGCTGTGCCGCCATCGCGCCGGTCAGGCCGCAGGCACTGGCGATTCTGCTGTATTTATTGAATGTTGAACGCATCCGTGTCTGCACAACCATTGTGAAAATCAGTGCAATAATAACAAGTATGTATGTCGGATCCAGTCCCAGCATCAATCCATATCCCATTCCCATAACCTCCATTTTTTATGCGCACGCGACCGGAAATCGTAACTGAATCCTACTTCAGTACAGTACCTTCCTCCAGATGGTATCCGCGCAGAAATGAACCGGCGTCCATGCGCTTCTTGCCTGCGATCTGCAGTTCACAGATCTGCAGATCACCATCTCCGGTCCGGACGGAAAATCCTTTCTGATCTACATGAATAATTGTTCCAGGAATCTGCTTCCCGGAGCCTTCCGCAAGCCCGGTATCCGTATCTCCGTCAACTTTCGCTGACCAGATCTTCAACATCTTACCGTCCAGTTCTGTATAAGCTGACGGCCAGGGATTCATCCCGCGGATCAGACGCTCAATCTGAACCGCTGATGCCGACCAGTCGATCTTACCATCCTCCTTGCAGATCATCCGGGCATATGGTGTCGGACTCTCTGCCGGCTGCGGAACCGGTTCTGTTTCACCTCTTGCAATCTTTTCAAGTGTATCCACAAGAAGCTCAGCGCCGGCTTTGCTGAGCCGGTCGAACAATGATCCGCCGGTCTCATCCGGACGAAGATGTACTTCGGTTCTGGCAAGCATATCTCCGGTATCCAGTCCCTCGTTCATCTGCATGATGGTAACACCTGAGACTTCCCTGCCGTCTATGACTGCCCACTGGATCGGCGCCGCGCCCCTGTAATCCGGAAGGAGCGACGCGTGGACATTGATGCAGCCAAACCGCGGCAGTTCCAGAATCTCTTTCGGTATGATTTTCCCGTATGCAGCGACAATAATGATATCCGGCGACAATTCCTGCAGCTGACAGAAAAAGTCAGCATTCCCGCGTATACGGTGCGGCTGCAGAACCGGAATCTCATGTTCCACTGCCACCTGTTTCACGGCACACATCTGTACGCGGCCGCCTCTTCCGACGGGTTTATCTTCTCCCGTGACAGCGGCGGCCACATCATGACCTGCTGCAATCACAGCCGCAAGACTTCCTGCCGCAAAGTCCGGTGTTCCCATAAACACAATTCTCACGCTTCTGTATCCTCCGCTTCTTCCATAAGCTCTTCAACATCCCGGACAGGCCCCTCTACATGAGATGTATACAGAATCCCGTCAAGATGATCATTTTCATGGCAGACAGCTCTGGCCAGCAGATCCTCTGCCTCCAGAACAAACTCATTCATATCCAGATCCCATGCGCGTACCTTCACCGACTGCGGCCGCGTCACAGTACCTGTCTTTCCCGGGAGGCTCAGGCAGCCTTCGTCACCTGTCTGTTCTCCCGCTGTCTCAAGAATCTCCGGATTAATAAACACATATGGATTTTCCCCGTCTACATCGATCACGAAAATCCGCTTGAGGATTCCCACCTGCGGTGCGGCGAGTCCGACCCCGCAGTCATGATACATGGTCTCAAACATATCCTCGACCAGTTCCCGGATCCGCGGTGTCACTTCCTTCACTTTCTTTGCCTTTTTCTCCAGAACCGGTTCTCCGAATTCTCTGATCATTCTCAGCGCCATCTCTTACTTTCTCTCCCTTTCTCGCGTTTCATTCAGCCCTGCCATCTGACATTTCACATGTCAGCTGCAGGGGATTCACTGTGTTTACCGGTCCAGATCATACTGGACCCTGATTTCATCAAAACCACTGTTAATCTCTATATACGACTCGAGAAATGCACGCATCTGCAGCAAATCCTCCAGTTTCTCGCCCTTAATCGAAATCACAGCTCTGTGATATTCCTGCACCCTGGCAACCGCCTCCGGTGCCGGTCCGATTATACTGACCGCTCTGTTCTTCTGTACGCGTTCCAGATATTGTTTTACATAGCCTGCACCTGTGGCAAGCCTTGCGGCATCCCGGCAGCTCAGATGGATTGTCAGAAGATGTGCGGCCGGCGGATAGCGAAGCAGTTCTCTGATAGCAAGTTCCTGCCGGTAAAAATATTCATAATCCTGTCCGGCAGCTGATGCAATGCTGTAGTGGTCAGGATTATAAGTCTGAATCACGGCACTGCCGGGAGAGCTTCCACGCCCGGCACGCCCGACGGCCTGCACGATCAGCTGGTACGTCCGCTCTGCCGCACGGTAGTCACTCGCAAATAACGACAGATCTGCCAGCAATGCCCCTACAAGCGTCACATCCGGAAAATCATGCCCCTTCACAATCATCTGGGTTCCGATCAGGATGTCCGCTTCATGTGCCGCAAATGCCTTCAGGATGCGGTCGTGTCCGTCCCTGCCGCCCGTTGTATCCGCATCCATGCGGATCACCCGCGCTTCCGGAAACATCTTTTTCACGGTCTGCTCAATTTTCTCTGTTCCCGCGCGGAACCCGTAGATATGCGGCGATCCACAGACAGGACACGCTGTCAGATACGGTGTTCTGTAATTGCAGTAATGGCAGATCAGCATGCCGTTCCTGTGCGCGGTCAGTGATACATCGCAATGTGGACACTTAATCACTGTGCCGCAGCTTCTGCAGGAAATAAATCCCGCCATGCCGCGCTTATTCAGAAACAGAATCGTCTGCTGTCTGTTTGCGAGACGGTCTGCAATCTGTTCCTGCAGCGTCCGGCTGATCATACTGCGATTGCCGTCCTGCAGTTCCTTACGCATATCAACGATCTCAACTGCCGGAAGTACGGCGTTTCCATAGCGTTCTGTCAGTCTGACATACAGCCACTCGCCGGATCTTGCCCTGCAGGCACTGTCCAGAGAAGGCGTCGCTGATCCGAACACCACATGCGCGCCCTCGATTCCGGCCCGCGCAATCGCAGTTTCGCGTGCATCGTACCGCGGCGTCTCCTCGCTGCGATAAGAACTTTCCTGTTCCTCATCCAGGATTATAAGCCCGGTATTTGTAAATGGTGTGAACAGAGCAGAGCGCGGTCCTACAACAATCTGTGCGCTGCCGCTCTGCACTTTCTCATAGTGCCGGTATCGCTCACGCCTGCTCATGCGGGAATGGATCACCGTGACGATATCACCAAAACGCTGCCGGAACCGCTTTACATTCTGCCAGGAAAGTGAAATCTCCGGGATCAGGATGATGACCTGACGTCCCTCCTGCAGCACCTTCTCCGCCAGCGCCATGTATACCAGCGTCTTTCCGCTGCCGGTAACACCCTCAATCAGACAGGGTCTGTCCGGCGTTTCCTGCCAGCTGTTTAAAATCTCTTCAACTGCCCGGTTCTGTTCTTCCGAAAGCTGCGGCCCCGACACATCCCGGACCGGTCCGGTTTCCACACACGCCGGTTCCTCCGGAGGTACGTCCACTGCCGTTTCTCCCGCTCCTGCTTCCACTTCACTGACTGTAAGAATCCCGTCCCGCACAAGCGCCGCAATGGCTGCAGACCCGACCTTCAGTTTTTTGGCTGCATCTGCCTGCAGCATAACGGGATTCCCGGCCAGACTCTGCAGCAGCCTGGCTTTCGCCATGTGGTTTTTCTTTTCGGCCTCACGGTACAGCTGCAGTGCCTCCTCCGCGGAAACTGACAGCCGCAGCTGCTTCTGCCGTCTGCCGGTTTCTTTCTCTTTCACCGGCAGAACCGTCTTAAGCGCCTGAATCATTGTACATCCATAGGTATGACGGATCCACATTGCAAGGCGGATCAGACGTGACTCAATCGTAAGCCCCTTATCAGAGACAGCAGCAATTTCCTTGATTTTCGCAGGATCATAATCGACATCATCTGAGAGCCCCAGTACATAGGCCCGCGTAAGATGATTACTCCGTCCGAACGGGACGTCGACACAGGTACCGGGCACAATCACTTCAGCGAGTGCATCCGGAATCCGGTACTGATAAACCCGGTCCAGTTTTTCATGCGTGATATCCACAATGACATCCGCATATTTCTGTTTTACCGCTGCTTTCTGCATGCGCCTCTCTCCAGCTGTGTATATGTCTTTGATCCCGCTTTCATGTGCGGGCTGTCCGGAACTTTCAGGCCTCCGGACTGATGTCCGTTCAGACTTCTTCCGCCAGGATTTCCTGAATCAGCACCCGCTCGTCCATCGGATATTTCTTACCTTTTATAATCTGGTAGTCTTCATGTCCTTTGCCTGCCAGTACGATAATATCACCCGGTTCACCATTCCGGATTGCATAGCGGATGGCATCCTTCCGGTCAATAATTTCCACATATTTTCCGTCGGTTTTGCCGATTCCTGTTTTAATATCATCAATAATGGCCTGCGGTTCCTCATTTCGCGGGTTATCCGAGGTGATGATTGTAAGATCGGCCAGTTTTCCGGAGATTTCTCCCATCTCGAATCTGCGGTTCCGGTCACGGTTTCCGCCGCAGCCAAACAGGCTGACCAGCCGGTGCGGATTGTATTCCCGCAAAGTTGTCAG